>DAHUYF010000158.1 GCA_027315365.1 Rhodospirillales bacterium
GCCTGCGCCTCGGCCGCCGCGTCGAGCGGGAAGCTGCGGTCGATGGGCAGCGCGAGCCGGCCGGCCTCGACCGCCTCCCAGAGGTCCTCGCGCATGCGGCGGACGATCTCGCGCACTTCCTCCAGCGAGCGCGTGCGGAAGGTGACGCCGATATAGTCGATGCGCTTGAGCGCGTGCAGGTCGAAATCGAACTCGCCCTTCATGCCGCCCAACCGCCCGACATTGACGATGCGGCCGAGGATCGCCGCCGCCTTCATGTTCTGGTTGGCGACGCCGCCCGAGACCTGGTCGATGATGAGGTCGACGCCCTTGCCGTGGGTCGCCTTCGATATCTCCTCGGGCCAGGCCGGATCGCGCGAGTCGATGGCGAGATCGGCGCCGAACTCATCGAGCCGCGCGCGCCGCGCCGGGTTGGTCGAGCTGCCGATCACCGGCGCCGCGCCTTTGAGCCTGGCGATCTGCAGCGCCATCAGCCCGACGCCCGAGCTGGCACCCTGGATCAGCACGCTCTCGCCGGGCCTGAGCCTGCCGTTGGTGACCAGCGCATCGTGCATGGTCTGCAGCGCGATCGGCAGCGTCGCCGCCTGAACGAAGCTCATATTGTTGGCCGGGATCGGCGAGACGCGGCCCCAGTCGCAAACCGCGTACTCGGCATAGCCGCCATTGCCCGAGCACATGACCCGATCGCCGGGCCGGATGCCCTTGACCTCGGCGCCGACCGCGGCGACCTCGCCCGCCCATTCCAGCCCGACGATCGTGCCGGGGCCGCCCTGCGCCCCGTGGCGGTGGCCGGAGGCGACCGCGAGATCGGCGCGGTTGAGCCCGGCGGCGCGCACGCGCACCAGCACCTCGTTCGGCTTCGGCTCGGGCCGCGTCACCTCGCGGATCTCGAGCCCCTTGTCGCCCACTACGGCTGCCTTCATGTCTTTCCCTCCGCGAAGAACGCGCGCACCCTGTCGACGAAGGCGTCGAGCCGGTCGTGATGCACCCAATGGCCGGCCTTCTCGAAACTCTCGACCTGCGCCGACGTGAAATGCCCGATCCGGCCGTCCTCGAGCGGGTTCGACGCCCAGCTCTCCTTGCCGTAGACCAGCAGCGTCGGGCAGGCGATGCGCGCCCAGAGCTGCTCGACATCCGCCGCGGCCATGTCATAGGGCGGCAAGGCGCGGACGTAGTTGTCGAACTTCCAGCTGTAGGTGCCGTCCTCGTTCTGGTTGACGCCGTGCTGCGTCAGATGGCGCGCCTGCTCCGGCGAGAGGTGCTTGTTCGCCTCCTGCATGCGCTTGAACGCCTCCTCGATCGAAGCGTAGCGCCGCGGCAGGCGGCCGGAGAGCGCGCGCTGCTCCTCGATCCAGGCGCGCATGCGCTCGGCGAGGCTGCGCCTGAGCCGTTCGGCGAGCAGCTTGGGCGAGGGGCCGAGTCCCTCGATGGCGACCAGCTTCGCCACCTTCTCCGGGTATATCCCGGCAAAGCGCAGCGCGATGTTGCCGCCCAAGGAATGGGCGATGATGGTGGCCGGCGCGAGCTGCTGCTGGTGCACCAGCTGGGCGAGATCGTAGAGATAGCCCGGCATGCTGTAATTGCCGTCCGGCGACCATTGGCTGTCGCCGTGGCCGCGCAGATCCGGCGCGATGATGTGCCATTCGTGGCGCAGCCGCTCGGCGACCCAGTCCCAGTTGCGGCAATGATCCTGCCCGCCATGCAGCAGCAGCAGCGGCGGCGCCGCGGGATTGCCCCAATCGACGTAGTGCAGTCGCAGCCGCTGCGAGAAGAAGATGCGCGAGGTCGGGCCGGACATGTCATCGGTGCGGGCATTCATGGTGCGGCGGTCACCTCGGCGGCGTCGGACGTTCCCGAAGCTTAGCCCGCCGCAACGAGAATTCCAGGACCGGCGGTCGCAACCGCTATGATGGCGGCCTGATGCGCTGGTCCCTCAAGCCATGGCGGAAGCTTCTCGACAGCGGTCCCAACCGGATCGCGTTGTCGACCGCGGCGCGCGGCACCATCGCCGCGGCGACGCCGCTGGCGCTGCTGCCGCTGCTCGGGCTCGGCGATTTCGCCTATCCCGCCGTGCTGGGCGCGCTCGCCACCTCGATGGTCGATGTCGGCGGTCCCTATGGCAGCCGGCTTGCCGCGATGCTGGTGCAGGCGCTGGGCGGACCGTGCCTGCTGCTGCTGGGCAGCGCGACCGTGGCGAGCTGGTGGGCGGCGGCGCTGGTCATGGCCGCGCTCGGCATCGCCGGCGGCATGATCCGCGCGCTGGGAGCCGGCGGCGCCTCGCTAGGCATCAATATGGGCGTGGTCTTTCTCGTCGGTCTCCAGATCGGCGAGGTCGGCGGCATCGGCGGGCTGGCGCCGCGCTGGGCGGAGGGATATGCGGGTGGCGGCCTGTGGACGGTGGCGGTTGCGCTCGCCTTCTGGCAGGCGCGCCCCTACCGCCGGCTCGAGCAGGAGGTGGCGAGCGCCTGGGAGGCGGTGGCGGCGCTGGTCGCCGCGACCGAGACGGCGGAGGAGGCCGAAGGCAGCGCCGCGCAGAGCCGGCGCGAGCGGCGCATCGCCGCCGCCCATGCCGCGGCGCGCGAAGCGGTGGAGCGGACGCGCGAAACGCTGGGCGAGGTGCGCGCCGGCACCGCCGGCCCCGGCACCACCATCGCCCAGCTCGTGGTGCTGCTCAACGCCGCCTCGCGCATTGCCGCCGCGGCGGTGACCCTGGGCGAGGTGGCGGCGCTGCCGGGCACGGCGCGCCGGGCCGCCGAGGCCGAACTCGAACGCGCCAGCCGCGACGTGGCGCGCATCCTGCTGGCCGGCGGCGGCGCGCCGTCGCTCGTCGCACCTGGCCGCCGGCCGCAGCCCGGCGGCGAGGCGCGCACGGCCGACCTTCTCGCATGGGCGCAGATCCTGCGCCATTTCGACAATGCCGGCGAAGCGCTGCACCTGCTGTTCGGCCAGCCCCGTCGCCTTGCCGACCTGCTGCGCCTGCCCTTCGCCCATCGCCGGCCGCGCGGCACCGTCATCTCGGCCCTGCGCGCCAATGCCAGCCCGCGCTCCGCCATCTTCCGCCATGCCATGCGCATCGCCGCCGTGACCGCGCTCGACACCGCGATGATCGTGCGCCTGCGCCTGCCGCACGGCATCTGGCTGCCGCTCACCTCGCTGGTCATCCTGCAGCCGGACTATGCCGGCACGCTGGCGCGGGCGCTGCAGCGCGGCGTCGGGACCATCGCCGGCGCGGCGGTGGCGGGAGCGCTCCTCGCCTATGTGCATGGCGGCGCCGGCTATGACGTCGCGATCGGGCTGCTGCTCTTCGCCACCTTCCTGCTGATCCGGCGGCGCTACGGCTACGCCACCACCTTTCTGACGCCGCTCATCATCCTGCTGATCGGCATGAGCAGCGCCAATCCGTGGATCGATCTCGTCGATCGCGTCGCCTATACCGTTGCCGGCGCGGTGCTGGCGCTCGGCGCCGGATATCTGCTCTGGCCGCAATGGGAGCGCGAGCAGCTGCGCGAGCGCCTGGCGCGCGCCATCCGCGCCGACCGGGACTACCTCGCCGCCGTGCTTGCCGCGCTGGCGCGGCGCGAGGCGGCGGGGCCAGACCTCGCCGCGCGGCGCCGGCAGGCGGAGCTCGCGGTCGCCAATGCCAATGCCGGCTTCCAGCGCATGATGAGCGAACCGGCGCGCCGGCATGCGCCGGTGGTGGTCGGCTTCACTCTCCTTACCTACGTGCATCGGCTCTGCCGTCACACCATCGCGCTCTCGGCCCAGCTCGGCGCCGTCACCGCCCCGGCCGAGCCGCTCGACGCGTTGCGCGGGCTCATCGAAGCGGCGCTGGCGGATGTCGCGCAGGCTTTGCTCGATCAGCGGTCGCCGGCGCCGCGCCCGGGCTTCGATCTGCCGCTGGCGGGGCTGGCCGCCGCGCTGTCGGGCGAGGGCGGAGACGGGCCGGGCGCCACGGCGGCGGCGCTGCTCGGCCGCGTCGTCAGCGACGTCACGGGGCTGTGGAGCGCGCTCGCATCGACGCCGCCCGCGGGGCTTGCCAGCGCAGGGTGAATTGGATAAGAGCGCCCGCCGCCTAGCGGATAGAGACAATATCGAGGGAGCCCACCATGCATCGATCGCCCGTTCCGGCCTTGTCGCTCGCCCTGCTGGCCCTGGTGGCCTTCGCACCGGGCGCCCGCGCGCAAGATGCCGGCGAGACGATCTTCAAGCGCTATTGCGCCGTCTGCCACACGGTCCAGGCCGGGATGAACAAGATCGGGCCGAGCCTGCACGGCGTCGTCGGCCGCCCCGCCGGCACCGCGCCGGGCTACAGCTACAGCGATGCGAACAAGAAGTCCGGCATCACCTGGACTGAGGCAAATCTCGACAAGTATCTCACCGACCCCAAGGCGATGGTCCCCGGCACCAAGATGCTGTTCGCCGGCATCAAGAATCCCGACGATCGCAAGGCGGTCATCGCTTATCTGGCACAGCAGAAGTAGGCGCGCCTGCCGTCCCGGCGCGGTGGCCGCTGACCTCCGCGCCGGCCTCGCCCGCGAGCGGCAGGTAGAAGGCGATCGAGGACAGCGAGATCAGCGCGACCGCGACGAAGGCGCCGGCGAAATCGCCGGCGCCGAGCGTCGTCCTGCCGGCGGCAAGCAAGGTCACATGCAGCAGCAGCGCGCCGATGCCGACGCCGATGCTGACCGATAGCTGCTGCGCCATGCTCTGAAAGCTGGTGGCGCGGCTCATCAGCGGCGGCGGCACGTCGGCGAAGATCAAGGTGTTGGTGCTGGTGAACTGCAGCGAGCGGAAGAATCCCCCGGCGAGCAGCGCCAGCAGAATCAGCCAGTGCGGCGTTGCCGGCGAGAACAGCGCATAGCTGGCGACGAAGCAGCCGGAGATCACGGCGTTGCCGAGCAGCACCCGGCGGAAGCCCAAGGCGCGGATGATCGGCGCCGCGGTCATCTTCATCGTCATCGCGCCCGCCGCGCTGGCGAAGGTCAGCAGTCCCGAGGCGAAGGGCGTGAGGCCGAAGCCCAGCTGCAGCATCAGCGGCAGCAGGAACGGCAGCGCGCCGATGCCGATGCGAAAGAGAGATCCCCCGACCACCGCCGAGCGGAAGGTTGGGATCCGCAGCAGGCCGAGATCGATGATGGGATAGGCGTGGACGCGGCTGTGCAGCACATAGAGCGCAGTACAGATCGCGCCGCCGACCAGCAGGGCGGCGACCACCGGCAGCGCCAGCACGCCGCGCCCCGCCGTCTCGAAGCCGAACATGAGCCCGGCCAGCCCGGTCCCGGCGAGCAGGAATCCTCTGAGATCGAGCGGCCAGTCGGCGGCCTCCTTGACATTCTCGATGAACAGCGTCGCCAGCACGATGCCGAGCAGGCCGATCGGCAGGTTGATGTAGAAGATCCAGCGCCAGGAGCTGTAGGTGACGATGAAGCCGCCGAGCGGCGGCCCCAGCACCGGCCCGATCAGCGCCGGCACCGTCAGGTAGGACATCGCGCGCACCAGCTCCGATTTCGGCACCGTGCGCAGCATGACCAGGCGGCCGACCGGCACCATCATCGCGCCGCCGAGACCCTGGAGTATCCGCGCCGCCACCAGCTGCGGCAGCGACTGGGCAAGGCCGCAGCAGGCCGAGCCGAGGGTGAAGGTGACGATCGCCGCGCGGAACACCGGGCGCGCGCCGTAGCGGTCGGCGACCCAGCCGCTGAGCGGGATGAAGACGGCAAGGCTCAGCAGGTACGAGGTGATGGCGAGATTGAGCCGGAGCGGATCCTCGCCCAGCGAGCGGGCGATCGCCGGCAGCGCCGTGGCGATGACCGTCGAGTCCAAGTTCTCCATGAACAAGGCGCAGGCGACGATCAGCGGCACCAGCACGTGGCGGAGCGCGAGGGGCGGCATCGATCCCCTTATAGAAGGTTCTCGCCGGTGTGGCAGCCCGCGGCGCGCAAGGCTGCCCTGCGGCCCGGATGCGGGCCGGCGCTCAGGATGAAGCGGCCGGCCGGTCGGTGAATTGCAGGGCGGCGAGCCGCGCGTAGAGGCCGCCCTCGCGGATCAGGTCGTGATGCCGTCCCTGCGCCACGATGCGGCCATCCTCCATGACGATGATGCGGTCGGCGCGCAGCACCGTCGCGAGGCGATGGGCGATGACCAGCGTGGTGCGTCCGGCGGCGAGGCGCTCCAGCGCCTGCTGCACCGCGCGCTCGGATTCCGCGTCGAGCGCCGAGGTCGCCTCGTCCAGCAGCAGGATCGACGGGTTGCGCAGCACGGCGCGGGCAATGGCGATGCGCTGGCGCTGGCCGCCGGACAGCCGCACGCCCCTCTCGCCGAGAAAAGTGTCGAAGCCCTCGGGCAGGCGCTCGAGGAACTCCGTCGCCGCGGCCGCGGTCGCGGCGGCGCGGATGTCGGCCTCGCTCGCCTCGGGACGGCCGTAGCGGATGTTGTCGGCCGCCGAGCCGGCGAAGATCACCGGATCCTGCGCCACCAGGCCGATGCGCCGGCGCAGCTCGGCCGGATCGACGGCGGCGACGTCGACGCCGTCGACGCGCAGGCTGCCGCGCGCGGGGTCGTAGAAGCGCAGCAGCAGCTGGAACACCGTGGTCTTGCCGGCGCCGGACGGGCCGACCAGCGCCACCGTCTCGCCCGGTGCCACCGACAGCGAGAAATCGGCCAGCGACGGCCGCTCCGGCCGTGACGGATAGAAGAAGGTGACGCAGTCGATCTCGACCTGGCCGCACGGCGGCAGGGGGAAGGCGAGGGGCCGCGCCGGGACGGCGATCTCGGGCCGGGTGGCGAGCAGCTCGAGCAGCCGCTCCGCCGCGCCGGCGGCGCGCTGGAGATCGCCATACACCTCGGAGATGGTGCCGACGGCAAACGCGGTGAGCACGGCGTAGAAGACGAAGGCCGAGAGCTGGCCGCCGGTCATCCGCCCCGCGATCACGTCATAGCCGCCGACCCAGAGCACCAGCGCGATGGCGCCGAAGGCGAGCAGGATGACCGCCGCGGTGAGCAGCGCGCGCACGCGGATGCGTGCGATCGCGGTGTCGAAGGACTCGGCCACCCGGCCGGCGAAGCGGGTGCGGTCGAGCGGCTCGTGGGTGAAGGCCTGCACGGTACGGATGGCGTTGATCATCTCCTCGGCATAGGCGCCGACATCGGCGATCCGATCCTGCGAGCGGCGCGACAGCGCGCGCACCCGCCGGCCGAAGAACAGGATCGGCACCACCACCAGCGGCACGACCACCAGCACCAGCCCGGCCAGCTTGGCCGAGGTCACCACCAGCATGACCAGGCCGCCCAGCAGGATCAGCGCGTTGCGCAGCGCCATCGACACGCTGGAGCCGATCACGGTCTGCAGCAGCGTGGTGTCGGTGGTGAGCCGCGACAGCACCTCGCCGGTCTTGGTGGTCTCGAAATAGGCCGGGCTGAGCGACAGGACGCGATCGAAGACGGCGATGCGGAGATCGGCCACCACGCGCTCGCCGATCCAGGAGACGAGGTAGAAGCGGCCATAGGTTGAGGCCGCCATTGCCGCGACGATGACCAGGAGAACGCCGACGGTGCGGTCGAGCAGACCGCCATCGGCCGCGCCGAGCCCGTCATCGACCAGCCGGCGCACCCCCTGGCCGAGCAGCAGCACGGTGGCCGAAGAGAAGATGAGCGCGATGGTGGCGCCGACGAGGCGCAGCCGGTAGGGCCGCAGGAAACCCAGCAGCGGCAGCAGCGAGCGCAGGCTGCGGCCGCGCGGCCGTTCCGCGCCGCCGGATCGCTCGCTGATGGCCATGTCGGGAGGGCGCCTCTTATGGTACAAGGAAGCCTGCGCGATATAAGCGCGGGGCCCCGGCGGAGCAAGCCCGGCCATCTTTCGGCCATCGTCGCGTACCAAATTTGACCCCGGCCAGTTCCGGCAGCGCCGGATACAGTCGGCCACTTTTCATCCGCTCACCACCCCTGGGAGCCGCCGCGTCATGTTGACCAGCAAGTCCGTCGTCACCCCGCCTCAACCCGCCCAGCCCGCCAAGTCGGAGACCGCCACCCGCAAGCTCGTCGTCGGCCGCGGCATCGTCTTCTCCGGCGAGATCACCTCGTGCGACTGCCTCGTCGTCGAGGGCACGGTGAAGGCCAACATCGCCGGCTGCCACGACATCAATATCGCCGAAGGCGGCCTGTTCACCGGCTCGGCTTCGGTCGAGAGCGCCGAGATCCGCGGCCGCTTCGAGGGCGCGCTCAACGTCAGCGGCCGGCTCCTCGTCCACACCAACGGCAAGGTCGCCGCCGAGGTCCGCTACCACCAGATCGAGATCGAGCGCGGCGGTGAGATTTCCGGCCAGATCCAGGCGCAGGCGGCGAGCCAATCGAGTCAATCGAGCCAGGCCAGCCAGGCGCCGACGCCGCTGCCGCGGCGCGCCTAGACGACGACTAGGCCGCGGCCAGCACCGCTCGGGCTATCGCTTCCCATTCCGGCGCGAGCGCGCCGCGTTGCGCCGGCTTGCCGGCGCGGCGGTACCAGTAGCCGGCATTGGTGGCATCGCCCTCGCGGCGGTGCAGGTAGGCGTGCACCCAGGCGCCTTGTGCGTCGTCCTGCGCCTGGGCGCAGTCATGGGCCTTGTCCCAATCGCCCTTGGCATCCCACCACAGCGCTTGCGCGGCCAAGCCGAGCCCGGAGGGCGGGCGATCCTCGGCCAGCGAAGCGCTGAAGGCGGCGAATTCCATCGCCGCGGCCTCAGTTCGCCGCGTAGCCCGGCGGCGGGACGAAGCCGCGGTGCTCGCGCTCCAGCAGCCGCGCCAGGCGCAGGCAGGTGAAATCGCCGTATTGCGGGCCGATGATCTGCACCCCGGTGGGCAGGCCTGCGGGCGACAGCGCCGCCGGAGCGACCGTCGCGGGCAGGTAGAAGAGGCCGGCATATCCCGCCCAGAAGAGCTGTTCGGCGATCGGCCGGCGGCGGCCGTTGACGTTGATGCTGCGCTCGAAAGGGTCACCCTCGTGATCGTGGGGGAAGGCGGTGGTGGTGACCGGCGGGCAGAGCAGCACGTCGTAATCCCGGAAGAACGCCGCCCAGGCGAGACGCATCCTGTGGCGCTCCTCATTGGCCAGCAGCCAGTCGCGATGATGCAGCGTCGCGGCGCGCAGCGCCTGCGCATGGTCGCCGAGATCGTCGGGAGCGAGCGCCTGCGCCTTTTCGAGGTTGCGGCGGAAGGCTTCGTCCGCCTGGCGCGCGGACATGGCGGCGCCGAGCAGGCGGCGGAAGAGACGGTCGGCCACGAGCGTGTCGAAGGCCGGCCGCGCCCGGTCGCTGACCGTGGCGCCGGCCTTGGCGAGCGTGTCGGCGACCGCCTGGACGCCGTCCTGCACGGTGCGGTCGACCTCGGCATGCGGCACGCTCAGCAGCACCGCGACGCGGAAATCGGCGAGCCGCTCATGGCGGGGCTTCGCCAGCTCGAGGCGCCAGCCCTGGCCGTCGATCTCGTCGGGCCCGGCCATCGCGGCGAGCGCCACTTCGAGATCGCCGGCGCTGCGCGCCAGCGGTCCCACCACCGAGATGTCGGCGGCGGCGACGCGGCCGCCGAGCGCATGGCCGCGCGGCGAGACCACGCCCCAGCTCGGCTTGTGGGCGTAGACGCCGCAGTAATGTGCGGGGCTGCGCAGCGACGAGCCGATATCGCTGCCGGCCTCCAGCGCGGTGAGTCCCGCCGCCAGCGCCGCCGCCGCCCCGCCCGAAGAACCGCCCGGGGTTCGGGTCGTGTCCCAGGGATTGTTCGTGGTACCGTAGACGGCGTTGTAGCTCTGCCAATCCGCCAGCATCAGCGGCACGTTGGTCTTGCCAAACAGCACCGCCCCGGCGGCGATCAGCCGGTCGACCGCGAGCGCGTTGCGCGTCGCGCGATGATCGCGGAACTCCGGCACGCCCCAGGTGGTGGGAAGGCCGGTCACGTCGTAGGACTCCTTCACCGTCATCGGCACGCCGTGCAGCGGTCCCCAGTTCTCGCCGCGCCGCAGCGCCGCATCGGCGTCGTCGGCGCGCATCCGCGCCGCCTCGATCGCGGTCACGACGATGGCGTTGAGCCCGGGGTTGTAGCGCTCGACCCGGCGGAGATGGAGTTCGAGCAACTCGCGGCAGCCGACGCGCCTTGCGCGGATGTCGGCGGCAAGCGCGAGTGCCGAGCGGAACGGCAGGTCGGTCATGGCGTCTTCTCCGGCGTCGTCCCAGCCGAGATCGGCGAAGTGGCGGCAGCGGTCGGCAAGCTCTTGCGGGAGACTAGGCGCCGGCGCCGCCGCCGCCAAGGCGCTCCTTGACCACCGCGGGGATCGGCGCCGCCTTGATGCGCTGGGGATCGTCGGGGTGCGGGATGGCGCAGACCCGCAGCTCGACGCCCTCCACCAGCAGCTTGCCGTCGCGCAGGAAGCGGTGCAGCACCTTGAGCGTCTTGCCGCCCCACTCGCCGACGCTGGCCTCGCAGTCGAGATCGTCGCCGAAGCTGGAAGAGCCGGAGAAGTTCGCCTTGGCTTCGAGCAGCGGAAAACCCTTCAGCCCGTGGGCGCGGTAAAGCTCCGGCAGCGGCAGGCCGGCATTCTCGAACAGCGCCGAGGTGCACTCGTCGAACCAGCGAAAGTAATTGGGATAAAAGACGATCCCGGCGGGATCGCAATGACCCCAATCGACGCGGATGCGGCGGTGACTGACGAACATCGGAGGGACCGGCTCCTCGGCGCCTGCTGTCGTTGGACGTCAAACAGTCTAGCGGCGCCGACCGCACCGGTCTAATCGACGCCACCGGCGACGCGTCACACCTGGTCGTAGTCGAGTACCAGCCGCGCCGTCTTCGGCCGCGATTGGCAGGTGAGGACGTAGCCGGCCTCGATCTCCCAGCGTTCGAGCGAGTAGTTGTGGTCCATCGCCACCTCGCCCTCGACCAGCCGGGCGCGGCAGGTGCAGCACATGCCGCCGCGGCAGGAATAGGGCAGTTCCAGCCCGGCGCCGAGTGCCGCGTCGATCACCGTTTCTCCTTCGGCGATGGCGAAGCGGTGGTGCTGGCCGTCGAGCACCGCCTCGGCCTCGGCGACGACGCGGCGCGGCGCGGCCGTCTCTGCCGGCGCCGGCCGCCGCGCGGCGGGCGTGCCGTCGACGGTGAAGCGCTCGACATGGAGGCGCTCGCGCGGCATGCCCTGCGCCAGCAGCACCCGCTCGGCGGTATCGAGCAGCATCGCCGGCCCGCAGAGGAAGGCGTGATCGATCGCGGCGGCCGGCGGTATGGCGCGCAGTAAGAGCGCGAGCCTCTCGGCGTCGATGCGGCCGCTCAGCACCGGCACGTCCTGCGCCTCGCGGCTCAGCACATGGGTCAGCGAGAAGCGCTCGAGATGGCTGTCTTTCAGCTCCTCGAGCGCGGCGCGGAACATGATGCTCTGCGTCGTGCGGTTGCCGTAGAGCAGGAAGAACCGGCTGCGCGTCTCGCGCGCCAGCACCGTCTTGACGATCGACAGCAGCGGCGTGATGCCAGAGCCGGCGGCGACGCCGAGATAGGTGCGCGCGGCGCCCGGCTCGATCGGCGCGGTGAAATGCCCGGCCGGCGTCATGACGTCGAGCGCGTCGCCGGCCCTCACCTGCTCATGGACGAATCCGGAGAAGGCGCCGCCCGCCTGCTTCTTGACCGCGATCCTGAGCTCGCCCTCGTCCGGGCCGGAGCAGATGGAATAGGAGCGGCGCAGCTCGGCGCCGCCGATCGCCTGCCGCAGCGTGACGTGCTGGCCCGGGACGAAGCGGTAGGCCTCGCGCAGCCGATCGGGCACGGCGAAGGCGAGCGACACGGCGTCCGGCGTTTCGCGCCGGAGGTCGGCGACGGCGAGCGTGTGGAATTGCGGCGTCATTAGGCGTGGGCGCACTCGCTCAGTGGCATTTGAAATAATCGAACGGCTCGGCGCAGCTCCGGCAGCGATAGAGCGCCTTGCAGGCGGTCGAGCCGAATTCCGATATTCGCTCGGTGGCGGGGCTGCCGCAACGCGGGCAGGCGACGGCATCGGCGCCGAAGAGGGCGCGGCGCGAGGCCTGGCCGGCGGGCGGCGCGATACCATAAGCGGCGAGCTTGCGCCGGCCCTCGGCGCTCAGCCAGTCGGTCGTCCAGGCCGGCGCCAGCACGGTCGCTATGCGGAACTTGCCGATGCCGGCATCGCGCAAGGCGGTCTCGATCTCGATCTCGATGACGCGCATCGCCGGGCAGCCGGAATATGTCGGCGTGATCTCGATCTCGACGGTGTCGCCGGCCAGCCGCACCGCGCGCAGCACGCCGAGATCGCCGATGGTGAGCACGGGAATCTCGGGATCGACGACGGCAGTCGCCGCCGCCAGCGCGCGCTCGCGCAATCCTTCGGCGCTCACCACACCGCTCCGGGATATGCGCGCTGCAGGAACTGCATGGTCGCCAGCAGGTGGCCGAGATGTTCGGAATGCCGGCCGCTGCGGCCGCCGCTCTGCATCCATTCTCCGGCGGGGGCGGCGAGCGTCGCCTCGGCGAGCACCGCCGCCACGGTCCGCTCCCATTCCGGCCGCAGCGTCGCGGGATCGACGGCGACGCCTTCGGCGATCAGCGCCAGTTCGACCGCGTCGGTCTCGAACAGCTCGCCGCTGTAGGGCCAGAGCTCGTCGAGCGCCGCCTGGGCGCGGCGATGGCTTTCCGCCGTACCGTCACCGAGCCGGATCAGCCATTCGCCGGCATGGCGCAGGTGATAGGCCGCTTCCTTTTCCGCCTTGGCGGCGATCGCCGCCAGCGTCGCGTCGCGCGATTGCCCGAGCGCCCGCCAGAACGGATGGGCGAAGGCGGAATAGAGCAGCTGGCGGATGATGGTGACGGCGAAATCGCCGTTCGGCTGCTCGACCAGCAGCAGGTTGCGGAAGGCGCCGGCGTCGCGGCGATATGCCAACGCGTCCTCGTCGCGGCCTTTGCCCTCTACCGTGCCGGCATGGGCGTAGAGCGCCCGCGCCTCGCCGATGAGATCGAGCGCGATGTTGCCGAGCGCCAGCTCCTCTTCGAGCAGCGGCGCGTGACCGATCCATTCCGACAGCCGATGCCCGAGGATCAGCGCGCTGTCGGCCTGGCGAAGCGCGTAGTCGAAGAGCAGCGCCACGGCGTCTCCCAAATCGGCTCTCACATGTTCCCGACGTCGTCGGGCACCTTGTAGAAGGTCGGATGGCGATAGATTTTCGATCCCGTCGGCTCGAACATCATGTCCTTCTCTGCGGGATCGGAGGCGGTGATCGCCGAGGATGGCACCACCCAGAGCGACAGCCCTTCGCCGCGGCGGGTATAGACGTCGCGCGCCGCCTGTAGCGCCATTGCCGCGTCGGCGGCGTGGACGCTGCCGACATGCTTGTGCGCGAGCCCGTTGCGCGAGCGGATGAACACCTCCCAGAGCGGCATCGCGCGCTCGCTCATTCCGCCGCCCGCGCGCGCCGCTTCTCGGCATGCGCGGTCGCCGCCGCGCGCACCCACCGGCCGCGCTCGTCGGCGGCGCTGCGCTGCGCCAGGCGCTGGCGGTTGCAGGGGCCGTTGCCGGCGAGCACGGCGCGAAACTCCGCCCAGTCGATGGCGCCGAAGCGCCAATGTCCGGCGGCTTCGTCGTAACGCAGGTCCGCGTCGGGGAAGGCGAGGCCGAGGAAGCGGCCTTGCGGCACGGTGGCGTCGACGAATTTCTGGCGCAGCTCGTCATTCGAGAAGCGCTTGATCTTCCAGCGCAGCGAGGCGTCGGAATGCTGCGATTGCGTGTCGGACGGGCCGAACATCATCAGGCTCGGCCACCACCAGCGGTCGAGCGCGTCCTGCGCCATCGCCTTCTGCTCGCTTGTGCCGCGGGCGAGTGTCAGCATGATCTCGAAGCCCTGGCGTTGATGGAAGCTCTCCTCCTTGCAGATGCGGATCATCGCGCGCGCGTAAGGCCCGTAGGAGCAGCGGCAGAGCGGGATCTGGTTCATGATCGCGGCGCCGTCGACCAGCCAGCCGATGGCGCCGATATCCGCCCAGGACAGCGTGGGATAATTGAAGATCGAGGAATATTTCGCCTTGCCCAGCAGAAGCTGTTCCATCAGCTCCTCGCGCGAGACGCCGAGCGTCTCGGCGGCGGCGTAGAGATAGAGCCCGTGTCCGCCCTCGTCCTGCACCTTGGCCAGCAGCGCCGCCTTGCGCCGGAGGCTCGGCGCACGGGTGAGCCAGTTGCCTTCGGGCAGCATGCCGACGATCTCGGAATGGGCGTGCTGCGAGATCATCCGGACGAGCGTGCGCCGATAGGCCTCGGGCATCCAGTCGTTGGGCTCGATCTTCTCCTCAGCGTCGATGCGTGCCTGGAACCGCGCGAGCCGGTCCGCCGGCTCCGGCGCGGCGCGGTCGTCGTCCTTGGCGTGGAGCAGGCCCTGCGTGTACATGGTCACTCCAATATATCACGGAAAAATCAGGTCACATCAGATTTATGTGACATGTCGGCTCGCTTGCCCGCCGCCGGCAGGCAACCGCGGGTCACCCCGCCGCGCAATTCTCAGGGAAAGCGGCGCCGGAACGCGGCGCCGGGGGCGGGCAGGGGGCCGTCCCGGCCCTGGAGATGGGCGTCGATCCAGCGCTCGGCCGCCGGGGCGAGCGCGCGGTAGAGCGAGCGGGCCGCGGCATAGGCCTCACGGCCGATCCAGTCGCGCGGCAGCAGCGCCGGCGGCAGCATCGGGTCGCGCAGGATGAGGCGGCGGTAATCATGGATCAGCAGGAGCCGCGCGCGCAGCGCCGGCAGCGGCTCCGCGACGAAGCCCCGCGCGATGGCCGCGCCGAGCTCGGCGAAATCGGCGAGGAAGTCGCCGTAGGATCGGGTCAGCGCCTCAAGGTCCCAGCAGCGCCGCACCAATGCCGGCAACAGGCCGGGCGCCGGCGCCGGCGCGGTCTTGCCGGCGATCACCAGCGGCCGCGCCTCCGGCGGGAGGTCGGCGATCACCGAGGCGAGCGAGGCGGCTTCCGGGCTCGGATGCAGCATGACCCCCGGCGCCAGGCTGCCGAAGCCGAGCCAGCCCAGATCCTTGCCGAGCTCGCCGCGCTCGGCGCCGTCGGGCAGCACCAGGATATGCCAGTCGCCGCGCCAGGCCTTGGGCGGCCCGCCATAGATGCGGCGCGTCGCCTCGGCGAAGCGATGGCGGCCGGTTCCGGTCGGGCGGTAGAGGCTGCGCCGGCCGAACCGCTCGGCTTCGAGCCAATGATCGGCGACGAGGCGCGACAGCGCCGTGCGCACCTGGCTGTCGTTGAGCGAGAAGGCCGCGAGCAGCGCGATGAGGTCGGCGAGCCGCACCTCGCCGCCGCGCGGCAGGATGGCGTCGCCGAAGATGGTGATGATGAGCGAGCCGGTGCGGACCGGCCGGCGCTGCGCGAAGCGGCGCAGCAGCCGTTCGATCGGCTCGGCCACGACCGTGCTCAGACCATCCTCCGCGACAGGGTGCACCGGCCGCACTCTAATCGAATTGCCGCAAGTCTCCTATGCGCCGCCTCGGACGAGCCGGGGAAGGGGTGACACGAGGCCGGGAAAGGCTCTATTAGTGGCCATGGGAGGACCGTCGGCAGAGACCGATGCGCAACTTCGGCAGCTTCGACTACATCATCATCGGCGGCGGCTCGGCGGGCTGCGTGCTGGCCAATCGGCTGAGCGCGTCCGGCGACCGGCGCGTGCTGCTGCTCGAGGCCGGCGGCGAAGACCGCAACCCCTGGATCCATATCCCGATCGGCTACGGCAAGCTGTTCAAGAATCCCAGGCTCAACTGGCTCTATGAGAGCGAGCCCGAGCCCGAGCTCAACGGCCGGCGGATCATCCACCCGCGCGGCAAGGTGCTGGGCGGGTCGAGCTCGATCAACGGCCTCGTCTATATCCGCGGCCAGAAGGAGGATTTCGACCATTGGCGCCAGCTCGGCAATGTCGGCTGGAGCTATGAGGATGTGCTGCCCTATTTCCGCCGCGCCGAGGACCAGCAGCGCGGCGCGGACGATTTCCACGGCGCCGGCGGTCCGCTTGCCGTCTCCGACCAGCGCGAGCCGCACGATCTCTGCGACGCCTTCATCGCCGCGGCGGAGGAGGCGGGCTTCCCGCGCAACGACGATTTCAACGGCGCGCGGCAGGAAGGTGCCGGTTATTTCCAGACCACCTCGCGCCGCGGCCGGCGCTGCAGCGCCGCGGTGGGCTATCTCCGCCCGGCGCGCCGGCGGGCCAATCTGCGCGTGCTGACCGAGGCGCCGAGCCTGCGCATCCTGATCGAGGGCGGCGCGGCGGCGGGGGTCGAATTCGCGCATCAGGGCGAGACCTGGCGCGCCGATGCCGCGGGCGAAGTGATCCTCGCCGCCGGCGCCATCGCATCGCCGCCGCTGCTGCAACGCTCCGGCATCGGTCCCGCCGCGCTGTTGCGGCGCCACGGCATCGCCGTGCAAAGGGATCTGCCCGGCGTCGGCGAAAATCTACAGGATCATCTGCAGTCGCGGCTGGTCTATCGCTGCACCCGGCCGATCACGCTCAACGACGACGTGGCAAGCCCGGTGCGCAGCCTCGGCATCGGCCTGCGCTATGCACTGTGGCGCAAGGGCCCGTTGACCATCAGCGCCGGCTATGCCGGGGGGTTCTTCCGCACCGATCCGCGGCTCGCCACCCCGGACGTGCAGGCGCATTTCATCACCTTCAGCACCACCAAGATGGGCGACAGGCTCCATCCGTTCCCCGGCTTCACCGCCTCGATCTGCCAGCTCCGCCCGGAGAGCCGCGGCTTCGTCCGCATCACCAGCGCCGATGCCGCGGCGCCGCCGGCGATCCGGCTCAACTATCTCAGCACCGAGACCGACCGGTGCACCATGGTGGCGGGGCTCAAGCTGCTGCGGCGGATCATGCAGGGGCCCGCGCTGCGGCCCTATGTCGAGAGCGAGTACGAGCCCGGGCCGGGCTGCGCCAGCGACGAGGATATCCTGGAGCATATTCGCGAGCGCGCCAGCACGATCTATCATCCGACCTGCACCTGCCGCATGGGCGACGACGCCGGCGCGGTGGTCGATGCGCGGCTCCGGGTGCATGGCGTCGGGCGGCTGCGCGTCGTCGACGGCTCGGTGATGCCGAGCCTGGTGTCCGGCAATACCAACGCGGCGATCATCATGATCGCCGAGAAGGGCGCGGAGATGATCCTCGAGGAGGCGAAGCGCCGGCCGGCCCTGGCGCGCGCCGCCTCGTTCTGACGGCATAACGGCATTCAAACGGCGGAGGCACGAGATGTATGCGGATCTGGCACTCTATATCGACGGCGAATGGATTGCGGGCGGCGGCCGCGACAGCGAGAAGGTGATCAATCCGGCGACCGAGAAGCCGCTGGCGACGCTCACCCATGCCGGCGCCGCCGATCTCGACCGGGCGCTCGCGGCCGCGCAGCGCGGCTTCAAGCAGTGGCGCGCCACCGCGCCGTACGAGCGCGCGCGCATCATGCGCAAGGCGGCCGACCTCATCCGCGAGCGGCTGGAGCCGATCGCCCGCATCCTCACCCTCGAGCAGGGCAAATCGGTCGCCGAGGCGCGGATCGAGGTCGCGGTCTCCGCCGACATCATCGAGTGGTATGCCGAGGAGGGACGGCGCTCCTACGGCCGCATCATTCCCGGCCGCGTCCAGGGCGTGCGGCAGATGACGGTGCAGGAGCCGGTCGGCCCGTGCGCCGCCTTCACGCCGTGGAACTTCCCCGGCGTGACGCCGGCGCGCAAGATCGGCGGCGCGTTGGGATCCGGCTGCTCGCTCATCATCAAGGCGTCGGAGGAGACGCCCGGCACCTGCGTCGAGATGGTGCGCGCCTTCCACGATGCGGGCTTGCCCAAGGGCGTGCTCAACCTGGTGTTCGGCGTGCCGGCGCGCATCTCCGAGCAGCTGATATCCTCGCCGGCGATCCGCAAGGTGTCGTTCACCGGCTCGGTGCCGGTGGGCAAGCATCTGACCAAGCTCGCTGCGGAGGGCATGAAGCGGGTCACGATGGAACTGGGCGGGCATTCGCCGGTGATCGTGTTCGACGATGCCGATCCCGAGAAATCGGCGGAGATCGCGGCCGCCGGCAAGTTCCGCAACGCCGGGCAGGTCTGCATCTCGCCGACGCGCTTCTATGTGCAGGAAAACAGCTACGATCGCTTCGTCAAGCGCTTCGTCGACTACGCCAAGAACCTCAAGCTCGGCGATGGGCTCGCCGACGGCACCACCATGGGGCCGCTCGCCAATCCGCGCCGGCTCGACGCCATGGAGGGCTTCGTCGCCGATGCCAGGAAGCGCGGCGCCGAGATCAGGACCGGCGGCGCGCGGCACGGCAATCAGGGCTTCTTCTTCGCGCCCACGGTGATCACCGACATGCCCGAGGATTGCCGGGTCATGACCGAGGAGCCGTTCGGGCCGCTGGCGCCGATCGCGCGGTTCAAGACCTTCGACGAAGTGGTGGCGCGCGCCAATGCGCTGCCCTTCGGCCTTGCCGCCTACACCTTCACCGGCTCGACACGCACCGCCAATCTGATCTCGGATGCGCTTGAGGCCGGCATGGTCGGCGTCAACAGCCTCGGCATCTCGACGCCGGAGACGCCGTTCGGCGGCATGAAGGAAAGCGGCTACGGCCACGAGGGCGGCATCGAAGGCCTCGAAGCCTACACGCAGAAGAAGCTGGTGGTGCAGGCATAGGGGCCGGAACCGGAAATGCCTGAGACAGCGGGCGAACTCGTCGAGCCCCCGCCGCACCCTCCCTCTCCGCCCCGGGCGGCGGAGAGGGTCGGGGAGAGGCGGGGCGGGTCACGGATCTGCGATAAAACGGTACCAGCATGCTGACCTTCACCTATGAACAGCTGCCCATCCGCGTCGTCTTCGGCGCCGGCAGCTTCGATCGCCTCGCCGAGGAAGTCGGCCGCCTCGGGCTGAAGCGCGCGATGATCCTCTCGACGCCGGGCCAGCGCCGGCTCGCCGACGAGGCGGCCAAGCGCCTCGGCGTCGCTACCGCCGGCATCCATGCCGAGGCGGTGATGCATGTGCCGGTCGAGACCGCGCGCGCCGCGCGCGAGACGGCGCGTCGGCTCGCCGCCGATTGCGTCGTGGCGATCGGCGGCGGCTCGACCATCGGCCTCGGCAAGGCCGTGGCGCTCGATACCGGGCTGCCGGTCCTCGCCGTGCCGACGACCTATTCCGGCTCGGAGATGACCTCGATCTACGGCGTCACCGATGGCGGGGTGAAGCGCACCGGGCGCGACCGCAAGGTGCTGCCGCGCGTCGTGCTCTACGATCCCGCGCTCACCGTCGGGCTGCCGGCGAAGATCTCGGGACCGTCGGGAATGAACGCGCTCGCCCATTGCGTCGAGGCGCTTTACGCCCAGGACGCCAATCCCATCACCTCGCTGATGGCGGCCGACGGCATCCGCGCACTCGCCCGCGCGCTTCCCGTGGTGGTGAAGGAGCCGCTCGACCTCGAGGGGCGCAGCGACGCCCTTTACGGCGCCTGGCTCGCCGGCAGCGCCCTCGGCATGGTGGCGATGGGCCTCCATCACAAGCTCTGCCACACGCTCGGCGGCAGCTTCAGCCTGCCGCATGCCGAGGTGCACACGGTGATCCTGCCGCACGCCGTCGCCTATAACCGCGCCGCCGCGCCGGCGGCGATGCGCATCGTCGCCGAGGCGCTGGGCGCGGAGGATGCGGCGCGGGGCCTCTATGATCTCGCGAAAGCATTGGGCGCGCCGCTATCGCTCGGCCAGATCGGCATGCCGGCCGACGGCCTCGATCGCGCGGCCAAGCTCGCCACCGAGAACCCCTACTACAATCCGCGCCCGGTCGAGTATGCTGGCATCCGCCAGCTGCTCGAGGATGCCTGGCACGGCCGGCGCCCCGCCTGAGAGAGGACGATGATGCGCAATCTTAGCGAAACCAATCTGACCGATGCGGTGGTGGCGCGGCTGGCGCGTACGGAGAGTCCGCGCTTCAAATCGGTGATGACCAGCCTCATCCGTCATCTGCACGCCTTCATCCGCGACGTCGAGCTGAGCGAGACCGAATGGGCGGCGGCGATCAATTTTCTCACCGCCACCGGCCATAAATGCGATGCCGACCGGCAGGAATTCATTCTGCTTTCCGACGTGCTCGGCGTCTCCATGCTGGTCGACGCCATCAATCACCGCGGCGGCGACGGCGCCACCGAATCGACGGTGCTCGGCCCGTTCTATATCGAGGGCGCGCCCGACCTGCCGATGGGCTTCGACATCTCGCATGGCGGCCCCGGCGAGCCGTCCGAGGTCTCGGGCCGCGTGCTGACGCCGGAGGGCAAGCCGATCAAGGATGCGGTGCTCGACGTCTGGCAGACCGCGCCCAACGGCTTCTACAGCACGCAGGATCCGAACCAGGACCGCTTCAACCTGCGCGGCCGCTTCCGCACCGACGCGACCGGCGCCTATTCCTTCCGCACCATCAAGCCGACCAGCTATCCCGTGCCGACCGACGGGCCGGTCGGCACCATCCTCAACGCCATGGGCCGCCATCCCATGCGTCCGGCGCATCTCCATTTCATCGTCACCGCGCCGGGCTACGAGCGCCTCACCACGCATCTCTTCGTCGAGGGCGATCCCTATCTCGACAGCGACGTGGTGTTCGGCGTCAAGAACTCGCTGGTCGTCGGCTTCAAGCCGAAGGCGGGGGCCAGGACGCTGGAAGCCAAGTACGATTTCGGGCTGACGCCGGCGACGCGGAAGAGCGCCGCCTGAGCCGAGGCCGCCGGCGGATTCCGCCGGCACGCCGGCGCCGGCATTGACCCTGCCGGCGGTCCCGCCTTAAATCCTGATCGGCCGCTCAATAACGCAGCGCCGGAGCGATCGGCTTGCCGGTCGACGCCGCAGCAACCCGTCCGGGAGGGACGATGCTCGAGATTCTCGACCAGCAGACGCGGCTGACGGCAAACCAGTACAAGATCATCGCCGCCGCAATCATCGGCGACATGCTGGAATTCTTCGACTACTACCTCATCGGCTATGTGCTGGCCTTCATCGTCCGGCCATGGAACCTGACCTTCGGGCAATCCGCGCTGATCCTGCTGTCATCGGGCATCGGCGCCATCGGCGGCGCCTATATCTGGGGCTACATCGCCGACCGCATCGGCCGCCGCACCGTCTTCATCGCCACCGTGATCAACTTCTCGCTCGCCACCGGAATCCTGGCGCTGACGCCCGATCATGGCTGGATCTTCCTCTCGGTCTTCCGCTTCTTCGTGGGATTCGGCGTCGGTGGTCTCTATACCGTCGACCTGCCGCTGGCCCAGGAATTCGTTCCTACGTCCAAGCGCGGCTTCGTCGGCGGCATGGTCACCGCGCTGGTGCCGCTGGGCAACATGCTGGGCGCCGTGCTCGGCGCCTACCTGACGCCCGTGGTCGGCTGGCGCGGACTCTTCGCCATCGGATTGGTGCCGGCGCTGCTGACGCTGCTCATCCGCGGCTGGGTCCCGGAATCGCCGCGCTGGCTCGCTCGCATGGGCCGCAAGGAGGAGGCGCGCCGCGCGCTCGCCTGGGCGCTCAAGATCGATCCCGCGAGCATTCCGCTGTCCGCGGTGACGGTGCCGGAGCCGGTGCCGACGCGATTCCTCGACCTCTTCCACTATCCGCGCAGCCTGATCGTCTCCTGGTTCGGCAACCTCGGCATCCAGACCGGCGTCTATGGCATCAGCCTGTGGTCGACGGTGCTGCTCATGCTGGTGCTCAAGGTGTCGCCGGAGAAGGCGTCGTTCCTGATGATCTTCGTCAATGGCGGCAGTCTGGTCGGCCGCTTCGTCTGGTCCTGGCTGTCGGAGGTGATCGGCCGGCGCCTCTCGGCCGGGATGGTCGGGCTGGGCGCCGCCGGCGCGGTGGTGCTGGCCGGCCTCTTCCCCGGCGCGACGATCGGCACGGTGTCGGTGTTCTGGCTGCTGCTGATCCTGGTCAATTTCCTGGGCAGCGGCGGCTTCTCGGTGATCGGGCCCTATGCCGCGGAGGTCTGGCCGGCGCATCTGCGCGCTACCGGCATGGGCTCGGCCTACGGCTTCGGCGGGATCGGCAAGGTGATCGGCCCGGCCGGGCTGGCGCTGATCATCGGCTCGTCCAATCTGATCAACCCGCGGGCGACGCTCGACGTGATCACCCCCGCCTTCCTCTACATCGCCGGCTGGTTCGCACTGGCCGGGCTGGTCTATCTCGTCTTTGGCTTCGAGACCAAGGGCCGCTCCTTCGAAGCGATCGACGCCCAGCTGGCGGCAGAGCGCGGTCGCGCGCCGCGCCGGCGCTCGGCGCCGGCGGAATAGGGGGCGAGCCCGGCCGGGCCGAGGCGATCCTTGCCTCAATCTCGCCACAAGGTGGTGGCATGGTCCGGCACCTTTTCGCCAGGATCCCATCCGCCCATGGCTTTTCCCCCGCGCCCCCGTTCATCCCGCGCCGAGCCCAGCCTCGCGCCCGCCGGCCTGCCGCATGATGCCGTGCCGCTGCGGCCCGCCGCACCGCGCGCCGTTGCCCGGCCCGGCCCGGCCGATGCCGAGCGGGATCCCGCGCGCCTTTCCATCGAGCCCCGCCGCGGGGCGGACATGCCGTCGATTTCGTTCAGCGCCGCCGACCGCGTCATCGTCTCCTCGGCGATCGCCGGCGGCGGCAAACGGGAGCGCAGCGCGTTGCGCGTCATCGGCCTGATCGTGTTGCTCGTGCTCGCGGCCTTCGGCGCCTACAGCCTCTATCATCAGGCGGGCGCCTTCCTGCCCTAGACCTCTCGGATGCGGGCTGGACGCAGCGCCGGACCCGGGCTCAAAATAGGCCCGGAGACCGACGCGGCGGGAGGTGCGCATGACGCCGAGGCTCTACGCCATGACCTGCGGCCATCTGACGGGGCAGCTTGCCTATCTCATGGAGGGCGGCGAGGGCGAGGTGCGGCTGCCGGTGCCGGCCTATCTCATCGAGCATCCCAAGGGGACGGCGCTCTTCGACACCGGCATGCATCCCGACTGCCGGCGCGATCCCCGTGCGCGCCTCGGCGAGCGCCTCGCCGGGCTGTTCCGCTTCGACTACGGAGCCGGCGAGGAGGTGAGCGCGCGGCTTCAGGCGATCGGCCGCGATCCTGCGCGCATCGACCTCATCGTCAACTCGCATCTCCATTTCGACCATGTCGGCGGCAACGCGCTCATCCCCAACGCCACGATGGTCGTGCAGCGGCGCGAATGGGCGGCGGGCATGGATGCCGACCTGGCGGCGCTGCGCGGCTTCAGCCGGCGCGACTTCGATCTCGGCCATAAGCTGCGGCTCGTCGATGGCGAGCACGACGTGTTCGGCGACGGCAGCGTGATCTGCCTGCCGACCCACGGTCACACGCCGGGGCACCAGTCGCTGCGCCTGCGACTCGCCGCGGGCGAGGTCGTGCTGGCGGCCGATGCCTGCTATTTCTGCCAGACGCTGCGCGAGCGCCGGTTGCCCAAGAACGTCCATGACCGTGCCGAGATGCACGCCTCGCTCGAGACGCTGGCGCGGCTCGAGGCCGGCGGCGCGCGGATCTTCTTTGGCCACGACGATCGCTTCTGGCGCCGCGTGCCTCAGGCGCCGACGCCGATCACTTGACGACTGCGCTCACCTGTGGCTACTGCACGGATCAGGCGAGGCGCGAAACAATCGCGCTGGCTCAGAGGCTTGCGATCACCCTGCAATTTTCTGACTCGGTCGTCGTGGAGTCTGCGCTGAAAAATTAACCCCGCCCGGCGACATTGCGCGACGTGCCAGGAAGCGGGGGCGGGATGATGAGGGTGATGACGGAGCCGATATCCGCCACCGACGAGGACCAAGGCGAGCCGGTTGCGGCACCGGCTCTGCAGCGCCTTCTGCCGTTCGCCGCCGACGATGCCGGCATCGGTTATTTCCGCTCCGACTATCACCATCGCTTCCTCGTCGCCGCGCTGTTGCGGCAGCTGGCCCAAGGCCGCAGCTTCCTGCTGCTCGGCGGCGAGCCTGGCGCGGATGGCGAACTGCTCGAGCGCTTCCTCAACGAGGAGCGCGGCGGCCGCCACCGCGCGAGCCTGGTGCGCTGCCGCCCCGGCATGGCCTTCGCCGATGTCGTGCGCGCCTACAGTCGCCAGCTCGGCCTGCGCCAGGAGGCGGACGGCGCCGGTATCTGGACCTTGCTGTCGCATCTCATGATCGAAGCGCGCAACGGCGTCACGCGCATTCTCATCCTCGAGCATGCCGAGGCGCTCGAACGCGACAGCTTCGACGAACTGCTGGGCTTCACCCAGCTCGACCAGCCGCATGTGATGCCGGTGGTGCTGCTGGCCTCGTCCGACTCCGTCGGGGGACCCGAGGCGCCGCACCTCGCCTTCCTGCAATCGGTGATCACCGGGCGGGTGCCGGTCGACCGGCTGGAGCCCGAGGAGGTCGACGCCTTCATCCGGTATCAGCTCAACGCATTGCCGCAGGAGGACGGCACGCTCCTGCCGCCGGAAACGGTGCGCGCTATCGCCGCCGCCGCCGGCGGCAGCGCCGCCGCGGTCAATCGCCTGGCGCGGCAGGCGGTCGACGGCGCCGCGAGCATCACGCTGCAGCGTCCGCCGATCCTGCCGCCGGCGCCGCCACCCGCCGCCGAGACCGAAATCGAACCTCTGGCGCTTGTCGCGCCGCTGCCGGAGGCGGAACCGGTGCCGCGCCGTCGCTGGCGGCTGCCCGCGGGGGCGGCACTCGGAGTCTATGTCGCGATGGTCGC
This sequence comes from Rhodospirillales bacterium, assembly GCA_027315365.1. Lineage (GTDB taxonomy): Bacteria > Pseudomonadota > Alphaproteobacteria > ATCC43930 > CGMCC-115725 > DAHUYF01. The sequence continues at coordinate 24,719 of DAHUYF010000158.1, forward strand.
GCTCTCCGGCTTTGGCTTGCTCTATCTGCTGGTGCCGCGCGCGCCGCATACGGCGCCGGCCGCCGCCCTGAGCGTGCCGTCACCGGCTGCCGATGGCGGCCAGGTGGCGGCAGCGCCGGCGGCGGAGCCGCCGCTGGCGGGCGCCAGTGTTGCCGCGGCGCCGCCCGCGCCCGAGCCGGATCCCGTTGCAGCGCGGCTTGCGGCAATAGAGCCGGCGGCAGCGGACCCGGCGGTGCCGACGCAGGAAGCGGCGGCGCCGGAATCCGAAGCAACGGAGCCGCCTGCGGCAGAGCCGGTCGCGGCAACGCCCCCCGCCCCGGCGGTCGCAACCGCAGAGCCCGCAGAAGCCAAGGCGGCGCCAGAGCCGGTCGCGGCAACACCGGCAGCATCGCAGACGGCAGCGGTAGAGCCCCTGCCAGCGGAGCCGCCCGCGGCGAGCGAGCCCGCGCCATCGGTTCCGCCGAGCCAGGCGGTGCAGGCGCCGCCGAGCCCGCTGCCGGAGCCGGCACCATCGCCGCCGAGCATCGCGGTGCCGGATGCCGGTACCGCCCTCATGGTCCGGCGCGGCGAGCAGCTGCTTGCCGCCGGCGACATCATCCCGGCGCGGCGCTTCTTCGAGCGCGCCGCCGCGGATGGCGACGCCGCCGCCGCCTGCGGGCTTGGCAAGAGCTACGACCCGCTGTTCCTGCGCCGGCTCCGGGTGGTCGGGCCGGTCGGCGATGCCGCGGCGGCCATCGCCTGGTATCGGCGCGCCGCCGCCGCCGGCAGCGCGGACGCGCGGACGCGGCTCGAGCGGCTCGAGGCGGCAAATTCCGGAGGGACGAGATGATGCGTATGTCATGGACGTCGGTGCGCGTTCTCCGCTGCGCCGCGGCGGCGGTTCTGCTGGCCGGTGGTGCCGCCGCCGGTGCTCAGGCGGAGAGTCTCACCGAACGCGCCAATCGCGGCCTGGTCGAGCTGATGATCCCCGGCGACGGATCGGCGCTGGGAATGGCGGTGGACCTCGCCGGGCTGCTCGATGACGGCGCGACGCGGCGGGTGCTGCCGGTGGTCGGCCACGACGCCGTCGACGGTCTGGTCGATCTCAAGGCGCTGCGCGGCGTCGACATGATGATCGTGCAAACCGACGTGCTGACCGCCTCGCGCCGCAACGCTGCGCTCGGCACGGCGGCGGGCTCGTTCACCTACATCGCCAAGCTGTACAATGAGGAGCTGCACCTGCTGGCCCGGGCGGAGATCGAGCACGTCGCCGACCTCGCCGGCAAGACCGTCGATTTCGTCGGCGGCGCCCGCGTCACCGGGCCGGCCGTGCTCGGCCTGCTCAAGATCAAGGTCGACCCGGCCTTCGACGACCGCGCTTCGGCGCTGCAGAAGCTGGCGGCCGGCAAGGTGGCGGCGGTGGCCTATGTCGCGGCCAAGCCGACGCCGCTGTTCGGCATGCTGGAGGGCGGCGGCGGGCTGCATTTCCTCGCCCTGCCGATGACCCCCGCGCTCGCCGAAGCCTATGTCCCGGCGCGGCTCACGGCGGAGGATTATCCACGCCTCGTCCATGCCGACGCGCCGGTCGATACCGTCGCCGTCGGCACCGCACTGGTGGCGGCGAATCTGCCGCCCGAGACCGAGCGCTACCGCAACCTCGCGGCCTTCGTCGAGGCGTTCTTTACGCAGTTCCCGCATCTGCTGGAGCCGCCGCATCTGGCGAAATGGCGCGAAGTCAACCTTGCCGCCGACCTGCCGGGCTGGCAGCGCTTCCCGCCGGCTGAGGCCTGGCTCAAGCGCAACGCCGTGGCTGCGGCGGCGCCGCTCAACCCGGCGGAGTTGCACGCCATCTTCGCGAAGTTCCTCGACCAGCGCAGCACGCTCGCCGGCGGCCGGCCGCTCTCGGCGCAGGAGAAGGATCAGCTCTTCGACCAGTTCCAGCGCTGGGAACAGAGCAGCGCGTCGCGCTGAGCAGGGCGCGTACATAAGTAAAGGGAGAGTGGGTGATGCAACGCTGCCGCGGTGCGGTCTTCGCCGCCGCCGTCTTCCTGGCCTGCGCGCTCGCGCCGGTCCGGGCCGCAGAAGGCGACGCCGCGCCGTCGCCGCGGCACGGCGGTACGCTGGTCTTCGCCGTCGAGGCGGAGCCGGCGAATTACGACTGCCACGCCAACGTGTCCTTCGCCTTCCTGCATCCGGTTGCGCCGCACTACTCGACCCTGCTCAAATTCGACGCCGCCGACTATCCCGCGATCAAGGGCGACCTCGCGGAATCCTGGTCGGTCTCGCCCGACGGGCGCGTCTACACCTTCAAGCTCCGGCCGGGCGTGCTGTTCCATGACGGCAGCAAGCTGACCGCCGCCGACATCAAGGCGAGCTACGCGCGCATCGTCCACCCGCCCGAGGGCGTGTTCTCTGCGCGCCAGGCGAGCTATGCCGCGATCGAGGGCATCGACACGCCGGACCCGCGCACCGTGGTCTTCCGGCTGGCCTGGCCCGAGGCGGCGATGCTGGCGAATTTCGCCTCGCCCTGGAACTGCATCTACAGCGCCGCCAAGCTTGCCGAGGATCCGCAATACCCGAAAACGCATATCCTCGGCACCGGGCCCTTCACCTTCGTCGAGCATGTGAAGGGCGACCATTGGACGGGCAAGCGCTTTCCCGGCTACTTCATGCCGGGCAAGCCCTATCTCGACGGCTATGTGGCGAAATTTATGAGCGGCGAGAAGGTGATCGCCGCGCTCGAGAGCGGCGACATCCAGGCACAGTTCCGCTCGGTGACGCCGAGCGAGCGCGACCGGCTGGTCAAGGCGCTCGGTTCCCGGGTGGAGGTGGCGGAGCAGCCCTGGCTCATCAACCTGCTGCTGGTCTTCAATACCAAGCGCCCGCCCTTCGACGATGCGCGGGTGCGGCGCGCGCTGTCGCTTGCCATCGACCGCTGGGACGCGGCGGAGCGGCTTTCCGCCACCACCTACATGAAGTTCGTCGGCGGGGTGATGCGGCCGGGCTTCTCGATGGCCACGCCGGAGGCCGAGCTGACGCAGCTGCCCGGCTTCTCCCGCGACATCGCTGCCGCGCGGGCAGAGGCGCGGCGGCTGCTCGCCGCCGCCGGCGTCAGCCACCTCAAGATCGCGCTGGTCAATCGCGACGTGCCGATTCCCTATGGCCCCGGTGCCGACTACGTGACGGCGGCCTGGCGGGACATCGGCGTCACGGTGGAGGAAAAGCGGCTCAACACCAAGGACTGGGAGGCGGCGCTCAAAAGCGGCGCCTTCGACGCCGCGTTCGATTTCGCCGGCGATTATTTCGATGATCCCACCCTTCAGCTCGCCAAATACATCTCGCGCGACCTGTCGCCGGTGAACTATTCCGGCGCCACCGACCGCATGCTCGATTCGCTGTTCGTCGGTCAGGCGGTGACATCCGACCCGCGCCAGCGCGCCCGCATCGTGCGCGCCTTCGAGCAGCGCGCATTCGAGCAGTCCTATGCCGTGCCGGTGCTGTGGTGGAACCGCATCATCGCCAATTCGTCGCGGCTGAAGGGCTGGTCGATCACGCCCAGCCACTATCTCAACCAGGATCTCGCCGATGTCTGGCTCGAGCCGGCATCGGTCTCGAGCGCCTGCGCCGGTGACCGGCGCTGTTGAGCGGCACCTAGGGGAATTTTAACTCTCGCGCACGATAATCCGTGGGCGGGCGAACGCATTCCGGGGGACATGGAGATGAAGCGACGTAGCAAGGCGCTGCGCCAGAGCGCGGCGATATTGCGGCCCCGCCTACGCGGCAAACGTGATCACGTTGCGCACGGCGGTGCCGGCGCGCAGCGCGTCGAAGCCTTGGTTGATCTGTTCGAGCTGGAGCTTCCCGGAGATGAGATGGTCGAGCTGGAGCTTGCCCTGCAGATAGAACTCGATGAGTCGCGGCATGTCGACGCGGAAGCGGTTGGAGCCCATGAGGGAGCCCTGGATTTTGCGTTCGCGGAGGAAATCGGCCCCGTGCAGCTCGATCTTTGTCCCGACCGGGATCATGCCGATGATCGTCGCCGTTCCGCCCGGCGCTAGCATGCGAAAGGCCTGCTCGGCCGTCGCCTTGGTTCCCAGGCATTCGAAGGAATAGTGCACGCCGCCGCCGGTGAGCGCGGCGACCTGCTTGGCGGGATCGCCGGCCGCCGCGTCGACCGTGTCGGTGGCGCCCAGCGTCCTGGCGAGAGCGAGCTTCGCCGGCATGGTGTCGACGGCGATGATGCGGCCGGCGCCGGCCAGCGCCGCGCCGTTGACGCAGGCCAGCCCGACGCCGCCGCAGCCGATCACCGCGACGCTGGTGCCCGGCTCGACCCTGGCGGTGTGGAACACGGCGCCGACACCGGTGAGCACGCCGCAGCCGATCAGCGCGGCGCGGTCGAGCGGCATGTCCGGCCGGATTTTCGCCAGCGCGTGCTCGTGCACCAGCATCTCTTCGGCATAGGCGGAGAGGTTGAGGAACTGGTGCATCGGCCCGCCCTTCCAGGAGAGCCGCTGCGAGACCCCGGGCGGCAGCTTGACCTCGGCCGTCTGGCAGAGCGAGGGATGGCCGGTCAGGCATTGCTCGCAGTAGCCGCAGAAGACCGAGAGACAGGTGACGACAGGATCGCCCGGCTTCACATAGGTCACGTCCTCGCCCACCGCCTCGACGATCCCCGCCGCCTCGTGGCCGAGCACGCAGGGCATGGGGTGGGGATAGGCGCCGTCGGCGAAATGCAGATCGCTGTGACAGATGCCGGCGGCCGCGGTGCGGATCAGCACCTCGCGCGGGCCGGGCTTCGCCAGGCTCACCTGCTCGATGGTCAAGGGCTCGTTGGCCCGGTGCAGCACGGCTGCCTTCACGCCTTGCCTCCCGTCATTGGCGCGGCGCGCATCGGCCGCGGCCGAGCGATCGTTCGAGCCGGGTTATTCGGCTGCGGGTTGCGTCACCTCGGCGACGCGCTTCCGGGCGTCGAACTCCTCGGCGACGCGGCCGTCATTGTCGAGCATGGCCTGGGCGTCGGCCTCGGCAAAGGCGATGACGCCCATATCCTCGTAGGCCTTGCGCACCCGCGGGCCCCACAGCCCGATATCCCTGACCGTCGGCACGATGCGGGTGAAGAGCCGGGCGCGGAACTGCGCCATGCTGTCCGAGGTCATGACAATCTCGGCGCATTCCTTGGCCGGAAGGCCCAGCCGCTCCCAGACTTCCCACTGGTTGAAGCGGTCGCGCATGTGGTAGCAGGCTTCGACGACGAACTGCTCGCGCTCGTCGCGCTCGGCGTCGCTGAGCTGCGGATAGTAGTCGCGCAGTGCCAGCCGGCCGAAGGCGACGTGGCGGGCCTCGTCCTGCATGACATAGGCGTTGACGGCGGCGGCCAGCGGATTGCCGGCGAAGTCGCGGATGCGCTGGAAGGCGGCAAGCGCCAGCCCCTCGATCAGCACCTGCATGGTGAGATAGGTCATGTCCCAGCGGCTGTCGCTCAGCCCGGTTTCGAGCAGCGATTTGAGACCCGGCGTGATGGGATAGGCGAGCTTGAACTTCTCGTGCAGCAGGCGGGTATAGGCCTCGACATGCCGCGCCTCGTCCATCACCTGCGTCGCGGCGTAGAACTTGCTGTCGAGATCGGGCACGGATTGCACGATCTTGGCGGTGGCGATCAGCGCGCCCTGCTCGCCGTGCATGAATTGCGAGATCGAGGAGGCCTGCTGGTGATGGCGGACCTCGATCTTCTCCTTGTCGGTCAGCCGGCGCCAGACGTCGGAGCCGAAGATCGGGATGGCGCGGTCGTCGAGCTGCATCGGATTCTCGGGATCGAGGTCCTGCGACCAGTCGATGCGCAGCGCCGCGTCCCATTGCTGCTTCTTGCCCTTGTCGTAGAGCTGCAGCAGCGCCTCGCGCTCGTCGTCATACTCCCAGGTGAAGCGGGTCTCGGTGGTGCTCTCGAACTTCCACTCGGTCAGCTCTACCGGCAGCGCATAGCGGTACATCGTGGACATGCCCGACACTCCCGTCTGTCTCGACCCCGCGGAGCGGCGACGTCGCCGTCACCCTGGGCGGGAACGGCGGCGATCGCAACAAGTTGCACGCGACTCTTCCGTTCGCGCCGCCATCCTGCCAGGAACCATATCCGGGGCGGGGCGCGGAGTCTAGGGTAGTCCCCCAAGCGCCGCGGCCGCGTCTTTGACGCCCGCCGGTACCGCGCCCTAGAGTGACGCGCAGAACAAAGGCGTGCGGAGGGAGGATGAGCTCGTATCTCGTCGGTGTCGATATCGGCGGCACCTTTACCGATTGCGTCGTCATCGACGAGAGCGGCGCGGTGACCACCGCCAAGGCGCCGTCGACCCCGGGCAACTTCGCTCAGGGCATGATCGACGCGATCGAGAGCGCGGCGGCAAAGCTCGGCCTCGAGCCGGCGCGGCTTTATGAGCAGGTCTCGCTGCTGTCGCACGGCACCACCGTCGGCACCAACGCGGTGGTGCAGAAGCGCGGCGCGCGCATCGGCCTCGTCACCACCAAGGGCCACAACGACGTCATCCACATCATGCGGGGATCGCGCGGCATCGGCGGCCGCGACGTGCGCCAGGTGGTGCATTTCCCGGAGAGCCAGAAGCCCGACCCGATCGTGCCCAAGCGGCTGATCGAGGGCGTCTCGGAGCGCGTCGACTGCTTCGGCAAGGTGGTGGTGCCGCTTAACGAGGTCGAGGCCGAGGCGGCGATCCGGCGGCTCCTCGACAAGGGGGTCGAGGCCATCGCCATCTGCTTCCTCTGGTCCTTCCTCCATCCGGCGCACGAGCACCGCCTGCGCGACATGGTGAAGCGGCTGGCGCCCGACATGTTCGTCACCTGCTCGGCCGATCTGGTGCCGAAATGGGGCGAGTACGAGCGCACCACCGCCACCGCCATCAACGCCTATATCGGGCCGCTGACCTCGGGCTATCTGAGCCAGCTCGACCGCAGGCTCGCCGCGCTGGGATACCGCCAGCCGCTGCAGATCACGCAATGCGGCGGCGGCACCATCTCGGTCGACAAGGCGATGGAAGCGCCGCTGCTGACGCTCGATTCCGGTCCGGTCTCCGGCGTCACCGGCTCGCTCTATCTCGGCCGCGTCATGGGCTATCCCAACATCATCACCACCGACATGGGCGGCACCTCCTTCGATGTCGGCATCATCCACGAGGGCAAGCCGGCCTATTCCTTCGTGAGCAACGTCAACCAGTACGAATATTTCATCCCCAAGGTCGACATCCAGGCGATCGGCAGCGGCGGCGGCAGCCTGGTGCGCATCGACGAGACCACGCGCACGATGCGCGTCGGCCCCGACAGCGCCGGGGCGGTGCCGGGCCCGGTCTGCTACGGCAAGGGCGGCACGGTGGCGACAGTCACCGACGCCGATGTGGTGCTGGGCTATATCAGCCCCGACAATTTCGCCGGCGGCCGCATCCGGCTCGACAAGGAGAAGGCCGAGCAGGCGGTGAAGGACATCGCCGACCGGCTCGGCATGTCGCTCATGGATTGCGCCAGCGGCATCGCCAAGATCGCCGAGTTCCAGATGGCCGACATCATCCGCAAGATGACGGTGGGCAAGGGCTTCGACCCCCGCGACTTCGTGCTCTTCGCCTTCGGCGGCGCGGGTCCCGCACATGCCGGCATCTTCGCGCGCGAGCTGGGCGTCGCCAAGGTGGTGATCCCGCAGCGCGAGACCGCCTCCACCTGGTGCGCCTTCGGCGCCGCTTCGGCCGACATCCTGCACATCCACGAGCGGGTCGACATCATGGCCTCGCCCTTCGAGGCGGAGCGCATCAACCGCAACCTCGAGCGGCTGGAGGAGGCGGCGCGCCGCCACATGGCGAAGGACGGCATCGCGCCGGAGCGGCAGCGCTTCCATTTCTCGGTCGACATGCGCCACAAGGGCCAGATCAACGAGGTCGAGGTGGCGCTCGAGGGCAGCCGCGCCGAGGGCGGCTTCCAGGAGCCGCTGCGCGAGGCCTTCTACCGCCGCTACGAGCAGCTCTATGGCCGCGGCTCCTCCTTCCGCGGCGGCCGGCTCGAGATCGTCACCTTCCGCATCCGCGCCACCGCCGAGACGCCGCGGCCGCGCCTCGTCGCCGCCGAGCGCCTTACCGATGAAATATCCGACGCGGCGCGCCGGCCGGGCCGACCGATCTACTGGGCCGACCTGCGGCGCCAGGTCGAGACGCCGGTCTATGACGGCACCGCGCTGCTTCCGGGCAACAGGGTCGCCGGCCCGACGGTGGTCGAGACCCCCGATACCACGGTGGTGGTGCCGCCCGGCCAGACCCTCACCGTCGACCGCTTCGGCAATTTCGAACTCGCGCTCGCAGAAGGACGCCCGCAATGAACAAGCTCAGCGAGCTGACCCATACCGTCTTCGACGGCGTCAACCACCCCTATGTGCCGCCCAAGGAGCTCAGGATATCGCCGAAGCTGCGCCTTCACCGCGATGCCGGCGACGATTTCGACCCCGTCACCTTCGAGGTCATCCGCCACCATCTCTGGAACGTCAACGAGGAGCACGGCGCCACCATCCAGCGGCTCAGCGGCTCGCCGGTGGCGATGTACGCGCTCGACCTCAACCCGTCGATCCTGACCGAGGACGCCGAATTCGTCTTCTTCGGTCCCTACATGCAGTACATGTCGGGGGTTACCGACACGCAGGTGAAATGGATCCTGGAGAACCGCAGCGACAATCCCGGAATCACCGATGGTGACATGTTCCTCGCCAACGATCCCTGGGTCGGCGCCGCACATCAGCAGGACGTGATGCTGATCTGCCCGGTGTTCCATGACGGCGAGCTGTTCTGCTGGGTGACCAACTGCCTGCACCAGTACGATATCGGCGGCATCACTCCGGGCAGCTTCTGCCCCGGCGCGCAGAGCGCCTTCGACGAAGGCATCCTGATCCCGCCGGTCAAGATCATCGAGGACAACGAGATCCGCCGCGACATCGAGGAGATCTATCTCCGCTCCTCGCGCAAGCCCGAGCTGGTGGCGCTCGATTTCCGCGCCCAGATGGCGGGCAACATCGCGGCGCGCGAGCGCATCGCCCAGCTCATCCGCCGCTACGGCGCGCGCACCGTCAAGGGGGTGATGAAGCGCATCCTGGCGAATGGCGAGAAGGCCTTCCTGCAGAAGCTGTCGCGGCTGCCCGACGGCACCTGGCGCGACCGCACCTATGTCGAATGCTGCCGCCCCGGCGACCGCGGCACCTACCGCGTGGCGATCACGCTGACCAAGCGCGGCGACCGGCTGCTCTTCGAGAACGAGGGTACCGCGGCGCAACAGGGCGCGATGAACGCGACATATTCCGGCTGGCGCGGCGCCATCATGGTGGCGCTGAACCAGCTCTTGTGCTGGGACCAGTATTTTTCGGTCGGCGGCGCGCTGCGCCACGTCGATTTCGACCCCACCGCCGGCACGCTCAACTGCGCCAGCTTCCCCGCCTCGGTGTCGACGGCGCCGGTGCAGGCGATGGAGATCTCGCTCTATCCCGCCTACAACGTGCTCTCCAAGATGATCTACGGCGACCCGGCGATGCGCCGGGACGTGATGTGCATCGGCGGCACCAGCCAATGGCCGGCGACCATCTTCCGCGGCATCGACCAGTGGGGCGAGCGCTACGGCTATCTGCTGGTCGATCCCATCGGCGGCGCCATCGGCGCCTTCTCGACACAGGACGGCATCTCCACCGGCGGCCAGTCGCGCACGCCGATCTGCAAGCTGCCCAACATCGAGCACACCGAGCAGAGCTTCCCGCTGCTCTTCCTTTACCGCAAGGAGGTGCCGGACAGCGGCGGCGCCGGCAAGTTTCGCGGCGGCCTCTCGGCCGAGAGCTGCTTCATCCCGCACAACACCGACCGGATCGTCCAGGACACGCTCTCCTCCGGCAATGCCATCCCGACATCGACCGGCATGATGGGGGGATATCCCGGCACGCCCAACCGCTACCGCTTCGTCACCGGCAGCGACATCCTGGAGCGGCTGGCGCGCCGCGAGATGGTCGAGGATGCGTCCGAGGTCGCCGGCCAGGAGGTGACGCTGCAGCTCCGCCAGGAGAATTTCGTGCAAGCCCCCGCCGACGTCTATGCGGTGGTGTGGACGGCGGCGGGGGGCTTCGGCGATCCCATGGACCGCGCGCCGCAGCATGTGCTCGACGACTGGCTGAACGGCGCGGTGACGCTCGCCGCGGCGCACGACATCTACGGCGTGGTGATCGACGAGGCCAAGGCCGTGCTCGACGCGCCGGCGACGCAGCGCCTGCGCGAAGCGACGCGGCGCGACCGGGTCAAGGACATCGCGGTGAAGCCGCGCAAGCTCAAGGGCGGCAACGCGGTGCGCATCACCGAGGCGCTGCTGCTGCGGCTCGACGGCAGGACGCCGCATCATTGCTGCGCCAAATGCGACAGCGATCTCGGCCCCGCCGCCGACAATTACAAGGACCACTGCCTGCGCCAGGACAACCCGATCCAGGCATCGAGCCCGCTGGTCGGCGATCCCCGGCGCTACATCGACGCCGAGCCGGTCTTCCGCCAGTTCTTCTGCCCCGGCTGCGGCACGCTGATCGAGAACGAGATCGCGGTGACGACCGATCCGGTGCTGCGCGACATCGAGGTGCTGGCCGACGACCGCCTGTTCGAAAGCCGGCCGGAAGCGGCGGATTAGGCGAGGGGAGTGGGCCGCCTCTCCCGCGAGCTATGCCGGCGCTGCCTGTCGCACCGTCACCTCGTGCCGGAGCTGGAATCCCTTGAGCGCGTCGCGGATCCGCTCTGCATCTGTCTGCGTGACGGGGCCATCGAGCACGATCCGGGCGAAGGTGCCATGTTCCGGATGCGGCCCGACCTCCACCGAGAGGTTGACGGTTTTCGCGACCAGGGGCGCGACCACGCGCTCGAAGGTGCGGCGAGCCGCGATGTGACGCAATTCCGGCTTGAAGATCTTGCCGACCCGCGTCAACGGCATCTCCTCCAGAATGATCACTTCGTTGGGCGCGGCGGCGCGTTCCGGGATGCGTTCGCGGGCGAAGGCCTGCAGCTCGTCGGGCTCCGCCCGGGCGCCTGATTTGAGCTGGATGAAGGCGACGGGGACTTCGCCGGCATAGCTGTCCGGCCGGCCCACCGCGGCGGCCGCCTGAACCGCGGGGTGCTGATGCAGCACCTCTTCGATCACCAGCGGATCGATGTTATGGCCGCCGCGAATGATGACGTCCTTGGCGCGGCCGGTGAGCCAGACATAGCCCTCCTTATCCTGCCGCCCGAGATCGCCGGTATCGAGCCAGCGGCCGCCGGGGCTCCAGGCCGGCACGGGCTCGTTCGGCATCGGCTCGATCCAGGCGCCCTTGTTGTGAGCCGGGCTTACATAGCCGCCGAACACCTGCGGGCCGCGCACCAGCACATGGCCGATCTCGCCAGGCGGGCAGGGGGCGGCGACGCGGCCGTCCGCGACCCGCGCCACGACGAGTTCGGTATAGGGCGCGCGAAAGCCGATCGAGCCGATGCGCGCTTCGCTGCCCGCCGGGTTCATCGAGCCATAGCCGTGCACCTCGGTCATGCCCCAGCCTTCGATGGCCGGCGCCTTGAGCTTCGCCTGCACCGCCTTGGCGATCTCCACCGGCATGGCCGAGCCGCCGACATTGCACAGCTTGACCGAGGAGAGATCGTGCCCGTCGGTCGGGACGTTGAGCGCCGCACCCCAGCTCGTCGGCACCATGCCGAGCACGGTCGGCCGGAAGCGGGCGACGAACGCCCAGAGATGCTGGATGACGAGCGGGTTGCGGTAGCCGGCGGGCGTCAGCAGCACGATCGTATTGCCGCGCGACAGCGGTGCGAGGCCGGCGCAGATGGCGCCGCCGACGTGAAACGGCGGCAAGCCGTTGAAAAAGACGTTGTCGGGCCCGGGCAGGAGCGTTTCGCTGTTGGTCCAGGCGGCATGCAGCAGGCCGCGCTGCGTATGGCGGGCGAGTTTCGGCGCACCGGTGGTGCCGCCGGTATGGAAAAGGCTGGCCACGTCCTCGGGCGCCGTCTTGCGCGCGAAGCTCAGGGTCTCGGGCTGGCGCTCGAGCTCGCTCGCAAAATGCAGCGCATCGATGCCGGGGCGGCGGGCCGGCCCGCCGACGCGGATGATCGCCGCAAGATCGGTCGCGGCGCGGATGGCTTCGATCTTGGGCCACAGCCCCGGCGCGAGGTCGGGATCGGGAGCGACCAGCACGCGGCAGCGGGCCTCGTTCAAGAGGGCGACGATGTGCTCCGGCTCGAGCATCAAGTTGATCGGGTTTGCCATCCCGGCCACTTGCGCGCCGAACATCGCGACGAAGGTCTCGGCGGCGACCGGCATCAGCAGCGAGACCGATTCCGTGGGGCCGACGCCGAGGGAGCGAAAGAGATTGGCCGCCTGCGTGATCTGCCGCGCCAATTGTGCGTAGCTCATGTCGCGGGTCGGCTCGTCCGGCAGGCCCTTGTCCAGGCTGCGGAAAGCCGGCTTGTCGGGGAATCGGTCCGCGACGGCGCAGAGCATGTCGTAGACCGAGCGCGCCGGCTGGCGCTCGGCGAACGGCACCCGTTCCAAAGCTGCGACGTCGTCAATCGTTGCGATGGCCATCCTCCCTCCTCCCGTCTCGAGGGCGCTTCCGGAGTGCCGGGCGCCACCTGTCCCGACTTTATGGAGTCTCGCCGCCGGGAAAGCCAGCGCCGCCGAGAGCCGCCGAAACGGTCATGCAAAGACATGGCCCCGGTGGTCGAGGCGTGACGTCATCGCCCGATATCGCACGAGACGCCGGGGACTGACGGCAAAAAACCCGGCCTTGCGGATTGCGGTACCAATTGGCGACGCCGCGATTGCGCCCGGACAGCGGCGGCGCTTGCCGGGCCGCGGCGCCGGCTTCGCCCGGCGCCCCCTCCCTCTCCCGCGGACGGCAGGGGGAGGAGAGCGGCGATCCCGGCCTTACGTCGACAACTGATCGCCGATCGGCAGGTGCCGGATGCGCTTGCCGGTGGCGGCGAAGATCGCGTTGCAGAGCGCCGGGGCGAAGGGCGGGATGCCGGGCTCGCCGATGCCGCTCGACGGCACGTCGATGCCGTGCTCGACGATGAACACCTGCGTCTCGGCCGGCGATTCATCGATGCGCGTGACCTTGTAGCTGTCGAAATTGCCCTGCTCGGCGCGGCCGTTCTTGAAGGTGATCTCGCCGTACCGGGCGAGCGCATAGCCCATCACCGCCGCGCCCTCCATCTGCGAATGGATGCGTTCCGGATTGGCGACGAAGCCGGCATCCACCGCCGTCCAGACGCGCGGCACCGCGAGCTTTCCTTGCTCGTCCACCGCCGCCTCGACCACGGTGGCGACATAGGTGAGGAAGCTGCGATGCACCGCGATGCCGAGACCGTGCCGGGGCGGCAGCCCCTTTCCCCAGTCGGATTTCGCGGCGACCAGCTCGACCACGCCGCGCAGCCGCGCGGTGTCGATGGGGTAGACCTCGACGGGATCGCCGTAGTTCCAGAAATTCTTGACCGATTTCCGGGGATCGACGATGCGCGACGGGCCGATAAGCTCGAGCAGCATGTCCTTGGGGTCGCGACCGGCGGCGGCCGCGATCTCGTCCGCCATGGTCTGCACCGCAAACGCGTGCGGAATGTTCGACACCGAGCGGAACCAGCCGATGCGGGTATGCGCCTCGGCCGCGCCGTTCTCGCAGCGCAGATTGGCGATGTCGAAGGGATTGTCGACCAGCCCCATGCCCTGCTCGAACGGCGCCTCGTGCTTCGGGTCCGGCGCAAAGATCGACAGGATGGTCGGCGCGACGCTGCGATGGCGCCACGCGACCACCTTGCCGCTCTGATCCAGCCCGGCATCGATCCGCTCCACCGATACCGTATGGAAGTAGTCGTGCTGGATGTCGTCTTCGCGGCTCCAGATGACCTTGACCGGCGCGCCCATCTCCCGGGACAGCAGGGCCGCCTCGATGGCGTAGTCGCATTTCGACTTGCGTCCGAAGCCGCCGCCCAGCAACGTCGTGTGCACGGTCACGTCCTCGGGCTTCAGAGCGAGCCGCTTGGCAAGCTCGTCGCGCGTCCCGCCGGGGCTCTGGACCGGCGCCCACACCGCCAATTTGCCGTCGGCGAAGCTCGCGGTCGCGGTGACCGGCTCCATCGCCGCGTGCGCGACATGTGGCAGATAGTATTCGCCGGTGACCACCTTTGCCGCCGAGGCCAGCGCCTTCTCGGCGTCGCCGTCGTCGCGGAGCACGACCCCGGGCTTGCGCGCCGTCTCCTCCATCTCGGCCCGGAAGGCCGCCGAATCGTAGCCGGCATGCGGGCCGTCATCCCAGGTGATCTTGAGCGCGTCGCGGCCGTTCATCGCCGCCCAGGTGTTGCTCGCGATCACCGCGACGCCGCCCAGCGGCTGGAACTTGGCCGGGGCCGGCGTGCCCTCGATGACCACGATCTTTTCGACCCCCGGCACCTTCATCGCATCGGCCGCGTCGTATGACGCCATCTTGCCGCCGAAGACCGGCGGGCGGGCGATGACGGCGAACTTCATGTCGGGCAGCCTGGCGTCGATGCCGTAGACCGCCTTGCCGGTGATGATGTCCATCTGGTCGACCGGCTTGATCGTCCCCTTGCCGATGTAGCGGAACTGCTCCGGCGTCTTGAGCCTGACCTGATCGGCGGCCGGCGCCGGCAGCGCCATGGCTTCGGCCGCGACGTCGCCGTATCCCAGCTTTTCCCCGGTCTTCCGGTTGACGATCTCGTGGTCGGCGGCCTCGACGTCGCCGTCGTCCACTCCCCAGTGGCGGGCGGCGGCAATTTCCAGCATGCGGCGCACCGACGCGCCGATGTGACGCATCGGCTGAATGAAGTGGCGGACGCTGCGCGAGCCGTCGGTGTCCTGGTTGCCGTATTTTTCTTCATTGCCCGGCGATTGCTCGATCCGGACGCGCGACCAATCCGCGTCGAGTTCGTCGGCCACGATCATGGGCAGCGTGGTCCGCGCCGCGCCGGTTCCCATTTCGGCCCGGGCGGCGATGATGGTGACCAGCCCGTCGGGGGCGATGGCGACGAAGACATGCGGGTCGGTGACGACGCCATGCGGCATCGCGGCGGCGCCTGTCTGATAGTCGGCGTGCATTTCGGCGAACGCCTTGGCCGGAAGCAGCTGCGCCGCGACGACGAAGCCGCCGGCGCCGACCAGGAAGCGGCGACGGCTGACGTTTTCGATGATCGTCTTCATGTCACGCTCCCGTGGCTGCCGCCTTGACGGCAGCGGTGATGCGCTGATAGCAGCCGCAGCGGCAGATGTTGCCGGCCATGGCTTCGTGGATCTGCGCTTCGGACGGGGTCTTGTTGGTCGCGAGCAGGGCCGCCGCCTGCATGATCTGGCCGGCCTGGCAATAGCCGCATTGCGGCACGTTGAGCGCGTACCAGGCCTTTTGCACGGGGTGGCTGCCGTCGGTCGACAGGCCCTCGATGGTCGTCACCGTGCGGTCGGCGACACCGCCCATCGGCGTGATGCAGGCGCGCACCGCGTCACCATCGACATGGACGGTGCAGGCGCCGCATTCCGCGATGCCGCAGCCGAACTTGGTGCCGGTCAGCCCAAGTTCGTCGCGCAGATACCACAGCAGCGGCATCGACGGATCGCCGTCGAAGCTCTGCCGCTGCCCGTTGACGCTCAGAGTCAGCATGGGGTCCTCCTGGACGGTGGACCGCCGCCGCGGGCGGCCGGTCCGTGGGAACGGGCTGCGTCTTCGCTGCGGCGACCCGGACGCCGCCGCGTCGCGGGGACGGACGCCCGGAGACGTCCCGCCGTCCCGGCCTCTCCCCTGCGCGTTCGCTCCTCGCGGCGAGGCAAGACGCTCCACCGGCCGCGCCGACGGGCTTGCGCAGCGAAAACGTGCGATTGATTGGCTTCAGGACGAGTGTCTGCCCGACTTGCGTCGGCGTCAACCGCGATTAGGTGCGGGTGCGGCAACCATCGGTGCCGCCAAGCATCCGGCGCGCGCTACATGCCGAGATAGAATTTCCGGATCAGCTCGTTGTCGTTGAGCTCCTGGGCGGAGTTGCCGGCGAACGCGATCTTGCCGTGGACGATGACGTAGCCGCGGTCGGCGATGCGGATCGCCTGGGTGAAGTTCTGTTCGGCCATCAGCACGGTGAGCTGATAGCTGTCCTTGAGCTCCTTGATCTTGTCGATGGTGTGCCGCACCAGCAGCGGCGCCAGCCCCACCGACGGCTCGTCGACCAGCAGGATGCGCGGCGCCGACATCAGCGCGCGGGCGAGCGCCAGCATCTGCTGCTCGCCGCCGCTCATGCTGCCGGCGAGCTGCTTCCTGCGTTCGGCCAGCCGCGGAAACGCCTCGAGGCAATAAGCGAGATTCTGCTTGAGACGCGCCCGCGCCAGCGGCCGGAAGGCGCCGAGCAGCAGATTTTCCTCGACGGTGAGCTTGGGGAAGAGGCGGCGGCCCTCCGGCACCAGCGCGATGCCGAGATCGACGATCGCCTCGGTGCTCATGCCGACCAGCTCGTGGCGCTTGCCGTCGATCTCGGCGGCGATCGAGCCCGAGACCGGACGCACGATGCCCATGATGCATTTGATCAGCGTGCTCTTGCCGTTGCCGTTGGTGCCGAGCAACGCCACCGTCTCGCCGGGCTTCACCTCGAGCGTGACGTCTTCGAGCACGCGCACCGCGCCATAGGCGGCGCCGACGCCGGAGAGGAAGAGACTACTCGCCAATGTAGGCCTTCACCACGTCGGGGTTGCGGGTGACCTCCTGCGGCAGGCCGTCGGCGATCTTGCGGCCGGCGACCAGCACGACGAGGCGCTGGGAGAAGCTCATCACCGCGCGCATGATGTGCTCGATCAGGATGATGGCGATGCCGCGCTGGTTGAGCATGCCGAGCAGCGCCAGGATGTCGTCGACCTCGGAATGCGACAGGCCGGCCATCGCCTCGTCGGCGATCAGCAGCTTGGGCTCGGCCGCCACGGCGCGCGCCAGCTCGAGCTTGCGCATCTCGACCTGCGTCAGGTCGCGCGGCAGCCGCGCCGCCTTGTCGGCGAGGCCGACGAGCTGCAGCAGGTCGCGGCAGCGGGCGTCGAGCGCGGCCGGCGACAGGGTCTCGCCGCCGCGCGCGTTCACGGTATAGAGCAGCGGCATGCGGATGTTGTCGGCGAGCGACAGGCTGCCGAATGGCTTGGGCAGCTGGAAGCTGCGCGCCATGCCGAGGCGGGTGCGCTGATGCGCGGCCAGCCGGTCGACGACCCGGCCGTCGAAGCGCACGCTGCCGCTGTCGTTGCGCAGCGTGCCGCAGAGACAGTTGACCAGCGTGCTCTTGCCGGAGCCGTTGGGGCCGATCAGGCCGACGCGTTCGCCGGGAGCGATCGAGAGGTTGACGGTGTCGAGCGCGGTGAAGCCGCCGAAATGCTTGCCGAGATCGGCTACCTCGAGGAGCGCTGCGGTCATCGCGGGCTCTCCCGCGGCAGGGGCTCGCGGCTGGCGCGCTTCCACTGCCTATGGACGCCGCGCGCGCGCATCGCGGCGCGCAGCGAGGCGACGAGGCCGACGATGCCGTTGGGCGCGATCACCACGAATCCGACGAGCAGCAGCCCGACGATCAGCAGGTTGAGCGCCGAGGAGATGGTGACGGTGGCGAGCTGCTGGACGGTGCCGAGGAAGATCGCGCCGATCAACGGGCCGACCCAGCTCGTCGTGCCGCCGATCAGCGGCATGGCGATGCTGTTGACGGCATAGGCGAGGTTGAAGCCCGAGGCCGGGTCGAGATATGTGACGTAATAGGGCAGCGGCGCGCCGGCCATGCCCATGAGCGCGCCCGACAGCGTCGTCGCCACCAGCTTCAGCCGCAGCGTCGGCACGCCGGCCGCCTCGGCCGCCTGCTCGTCATCGCGGATCGCGGCGAAGCCGAAGCCCAGCCGCGAGCGCTCGATGCTGCGGGCGATGCCGATGGCGATCACGGCGAGGGCGAGCATCACCAGGAAGAGATAGACGATGTAGTTGCCGAGCAGCGGCACCTGCGCCGGGCGCAGGATATAGGCGCCGCGCGAGCCGCCGACATAGTCCCAGTTGGTGATCAGCGTCTCCATCACCACGGCGAGGGCGAGGGTGGCGATAGAGAAGAACGCGCCGCGCAGCCGCAGGGTGAGATAGCCCATGCCGAGGCCGACGACGCCGGAGACGACGCCGCCGATCAGCACCAGCAGCGGCAAGGGCAGCGGCAGCAGCTTGTAGAGCGCCACCGTGCTGTAGGCGCCGAGCGCGAAGAACGCCGCGACTCCGAAATTCACATAGCCGGTGTAGCCGCCGAGGATGTTCCAGGCGGTCGCCAGGACGATGTATTGCAGCACGACATAGCCGGCCTGGAAGTAGTACTGGTTCGGCGCCAGCAGCGAGAGGCCGAAGAACGCGGCGCCGACCGCGATGGCGACGAGCCAGAAGGTGAGAGGTCGCATGGCCTAGCGCCGCCCCATGATGCCGGAGGGCCGCACCGCGAGCGTGACAAGCAGGAAGCCGAAGGCCACCGCCGGCGACCAGGACGGCCCGTAGAAGGTCGAGGTGATGCTCTCGACGATGCCGAGCAGGATCGAGGCGGTGAGCATGCCGGGAAAGCTGCCGAGGCCGCCCAGCACGGTGATGGCGAAGACCCGGCCGATATAGTCGCGGCCGACCGAAGGCTCGACCGGCTGGATGATGATGAGGAAGGCGCCGGCCAGCGCCGCGGTGGCGATCGAGATGCCGAAGGCGATGCGCTTGATCCGGCCCGGATTGGCCGACATGAGCTGCAGCGCCAGCCGGTCCTGCGACACCGCCATGATCGCGCGTCCGGTGAAGGTGCGCGAGAGATAGAGCTGCAGCCCCGCCAGCATCAGGATCGACACGGCGAACGGCACCAGCATGCGCAGCGGCAGGTCGATCGGCCCGTAGCGCAGCGTCGGGCCGATATAGGCCGCCTCGACGAAGCGGTAGTCGACGCCGAAGACCAGGATCAGCGCCACCTCGATGATGAACAGCAGGCCGAAGAAGAAGGCGAGGCCGCGCAGCGCCTCGTCGCCGCGCCGCTCGAACACCGCGTAATAGACCTCGTAGACCCCGGTGCCGAGCAGGAAGAACACCGGCAGCATGATGACCGCGCTGACGATCGGGTCGATGCCGAAGCTGCTGTTGATGATATAGGCGGCGTAGGAGCCGAGGATGATGAAGGCGGGGTGGGCGATGTTGACGATGTCGAGCATGCCGAAGGAGATCGAGACGCCGATCGAGACCGCGGCATAGAAGCCGCCGAGCAGGATGCCGGCGACCACGGCGCCCAGCAGCAGATCGAGAGAGATTTCCATTGCCAAGCGTGCGTCCCGGCGCGGCTGTGAGGTCAGGGCTTCATGCGGCCGCGGGACATGTCGAGCGCGGCGGCGCGGTATTCGGCCGCTGCGAGCGCGCGCCCCATGCCCGGCCTGCCCGGCTCTCCGGGAACGATGCCGCCGACGCCGATGGCGCAACGCAGACGCCGCCTCATCCTCTCCTCCCGTTCTTCGTCCGGCTTCTTGTCAGGCCGGATGTCGTTCGACGCGCGCTAGAATGGCCGAAGACGTGACGCTTTGCCAGCCTGCCTTGGCCTCCGTCGTGCTGAATCCGCGCCGCCGCCCGGTGTGAGGCGGACGGTGGGTTCTAGCCGCCCTGGCGACCGCGCCCTACTCCTCGGGGATCGCCTCGATCGGCCGGCCGCGCATGTAGCGCCCGTGACAGAACATCAAGGTCGGGCGCGCGGTATGGACGTAGCGCTCGACCCGGCCGAGAAAGATGACATGGTCGCCGCCGTGATAGCGGGCCTCGTTGCGGCATTCGAAATGCGCCGCGCAGCCGGCGATGACCGGCGCGCCGTGCTCGGGCACGATGTGCTCGACGTCGAGGAAGCGGTTGTCATGCGGACGGGCGAAGCGCTTCGACAGCTCGACCTGATCGGCCGCCAGCACGTTGACGACGAAGTGCGACGCCTCCTGGAAGGCCGGCAGGCTTTGCGCGTAGAGCGACTGGCTCCACAGCACCAGCGGCGGGTCGAGCGAGACCGAGGCGAAGGAGTTGACGGTGAGGCCCACCGGCTGGCCCTCGCGGCCGCGCGCGGTGATGATCGTGACGCCGGTGGCGAAGGTGCCGAGCGCGTTGCGGAAATCGCGGGTGTCGAAGGCCGGCGCCGGGTCGGCGGCCGGCGGGTCGGGCATGGCGGGGTCCTTGGCGTGCGACATCGTCTCCTGTCCCGGACAGGCTCCTACAGGTTGGCGGTGTCGGGCGGCAGCCCGAGCGCGACGCGGCCGTAATTGACGCCGTTGGCATCCCAGTTGACGCCGAAATGGCCGCTGGCCGCATGGATGTCGCGGAAGGCGCGCTGCAGCGGATTGCTCTCGTAGATGGCGCCGCCGCCGGCCGCCGCGAAGATGATGTCGACCGCCTGCGTGCACATGCGCGCAGCGTAGGCGCCGTCGCGCCGCCAGCGCACCTTGTCCTCCATCGGCGGCACCTCGCCGGCCTCGGCAAAGCGCATCGCCTCCTCGCAATCGCGCAGCATCACCGCCTCGGCGGCGTCGGTCAGCGCGCCGGCTTCCGCCACATGAACCTGCAAGGTGGAGAAATCCGCGAGGCTGCGCCCGGTATAGGTGCCGAGCTTGGAGCGCGTGCCGGCGACATACTGCTCGATGGCGCCCCGGGCGATGCCGAGCGAGACGCCGGCGACGACGAAGCCGAAGAGCGCGAACCAGGGCAGGCGGAAGAGCGCCCCCGGATTGATCGCGCTGCCGGGATGCGGGCCGCCCTTGCCCGCCTCGACCGAGAGCGTGCGATGCTCCGGCACCAGCACGTCGGCAATCACCACGTCCTTGCTGCCGGTGCCGGCGAGCCCGCTCACATACCAGGTGTCGACGATGCTGTAGTCGCTCGCCGGCACCAGGAAGATGCGCTGCTCGCTGGCGCCGGTCTGCTCGTCGGGCACCACCGCGCCGATCATGTTCCAGGCCGAGGGATCGACCCCGCTGGAGAACGGCCAGCGCCCGCCCAGGCGATAGCCGCCCTTGACCTTGCGGGCGCGGCCGCCGGGAAAGATGAAGGCCGAGCCGATGAGCGTGTCGGGCGAGGGGCCCCAGATCTCGTCCTGGGCCGCCTTGGGCCAGTAGCCCAGCATCCAATGATGGCTGGCGAGATTGTTGAGCACCCAGGCGGTCGAGCCGCAGCCGCTGCCGATGATCGCCGCCAGTTCGACCATCGCCGTATAGGGCAGCTCGCTGCCGCCGGCCCGCGCCGGCTGCAGCATGCGGAAGAGGCCGGAGCGGTGCAAATCGGCGATGGTCTCGTCGGGCAGCCGGCGCAACGCCTCGGTCTTGGCCGCGCGCTCGCGCAGCAGCGGCACCAGCGCCTCGGCGCGCCGGCGCAGCTCATCGAAGGAGGGGGGATCGGAGCTAGCGTAGGTTGCCTGGGCCATTGCCGAACGTCGCGCTCTAATTTATCCAAAGATAAACTGTAGTCTCGCGGCGCGTTCTGTCAACGCCCGGCCGCGGCACGCGCCGGGCTGGCGGCCGGCGCCATCACCGCCGGGGCGCCGTCGAGGAAGGCGGTGACCTTGTCGGCGACCGCGCCGCCGATATCGTCGGGGACGGGAAGGCCATAGACCCAGCGGCGGACGCCGAGATAGAAGATCGCCGCGTGCAGGCTCCAGACGATCTCGATCTCGGCCTCGCCGATCGGCACCTGCTCGGGGCTCGGCCGGCCATAGGCGTGGCGAACCTCGACGATGACCCGCGTGAAGATGCCGTCGCGCAGCAGCCGCAGATAGCGGGCGTTGAGATCGAGGCCCTTCAGCCCCGAAAACATGAAGAGTCGCACCCATTCGTAGCTGAGGATGGCGTCGGCATAGGCGCGATAGAAGCGCAGCAGCCGCTCGCGCAGCGGCACCCGCCGGTCCTCGATCAGCGCTTCCCAGCCGGGATCGAGATGGCCGACGAAGACTTCCTGGTAGACGCGCTCGATCAGCGCTTCCTTGCTCGGGAAATAGCGGTAGAGCAGCGGCTGGGTGATGCCGAGCCGACGGGCCAGGGCGCGCGTCTGGCCTTCGAAGCCGTGCTCGGCGAAGAAGCGCACCGCGGCCTGCGCGATCAGCCGCTCGCGCTGCTCCGGCGGCATCCGCTGGCGCAGGCCGCCCGCCGGCTTGGCGCGACGGCGCTTGCCGGCGACGCGGCTCGGGCGGGATGCGCTGCGGGCGGTGCTGCTCACGGTGTCGGGTCCCGGTCGCAAGGCGGCCGGCTTGGCCGCGCCGGGCACATTGTGGGGTCCGCCCGGTCTCCCTGTCCACAGCGGACGCCACGTGCCGCCCAATTGACGCGCCCGGGGCGGCGGCACATTCTGGCGCCGGCGCGCCGCCTCAAGGCCTGGCGCCGCAATGGGAGGATTTCCTGAAGGCGCCGAGCCTCGCCTATCGCCGTGCCGGCTCGCTCGAGGAGGCGCTCGATGCGCTCGCCGGGCATGGCGAGGACGCCCGCATCCTGGCGGGCGGCCAGAGCCTGGTGCCGGCGCTCAACATGCGGCTGTCGGAGCCGCGCCTCCTCATCGACATCAACCATGTCGCCGTTCTCGGCGGCATCGAGGAACGGGGCGGCGCGCTGCGCATCGGCGCGCTGGCGCGGCACAGCGAGGTGGGGGCTTCGCCGCTGGTGGCGCGGCTCGCGCCGCTCGTCCACCAGGCGATCCCGCATATCGCGCACCCCGCCATCCGCAACCGCGGTACCTTCGGCGGCAGCCTGGCGCATGCCGATCCCGCAGCGGAGCTGCCGGCCTGCGCCGTCGCGCTGGACGCGGTGCTTTTGCTCGCCAGCCGGCGCGGCGAGCGCAAGGTCGCCGCCCGCGACTTCTTCCGCGGGATCTATGCCACCGCGCTGGCGCCGGACGAGATCGTGACCGCCATCGAGATCCCGCCGGCTCCAGCGGGCGGGCGCAGCGTCTTCCTCGAGCTGGCGCGCCGGCGCGGCGACTACGCCATCGCCGGTCTTGCCGCCGCGGCGCGTCCGGGCGATCTTCGCCTGGTCTTCTTCGGCGTCGGCGACCGCCCGATCGAGGCGAAGGCCGCAACCGCGGCGCTGCAGCGGGAGCCAGCGGCCGGGCGCGTCGCCGCCGCGCAAGCGGCGCTCGCCCGCGATCTCGATCCGCCCGGCGACCTTCAGGCCGACGGCGCGACCAAGCTGCACCTCGCGCGCGTGCTGCTCGGCCGCGCGGCCGCGGCGCTGGCGGCATGAGCGAGACTGTCGAGATTCGCCTGACCGTCAACGGCGAGGCGGTGACCCGCCGCGTCGCCGCGCGGCAGAACCTGGTCGACTTCCTGCGCGAGGATCTCGGCCTCACCGGCACGCGCGCCGGCTGCGAGCACGGCGTCTGCGGCGCCTGCACGCTGCGCGTCGACGGCGCGATCGTCCGCGGCTGCCTGCTGTTTGCCGCACAGCTCGACGGTGCCCGGGTGGAGACCATCGAAGGCCTCTCCGACAGCGGCGAGATCGCCGTGCTGCAAGCCGCCTTCCACGAGCGCAACGCGCTGCAATGCGGATTCTGCACCGCCGGCATGCTGATCACCGCGGCCGAGCTGCTGGCGCGGGGCGGGGTGCCCAGCCGCGCCGAGATCCGCGACTTCCTGTCGGGCAATTACTGCCGCTGCACCGGCTATCACGCGATCGTCGACGCCGTCGAGGCGGCGGCGCGCACCCGGGCGGGCAACGGGCCGCCATGAGCGAGCGCCCGCTCTCCTTCCTCGACCGGCCCAACAGCTATATCGGCCGCAGCGTGCCGCGTCCCAATGCGCGCCGCCTGCTACAGGGGCGCGGCACTTATGTCGACGACATCCGCCTGCCGCGGCTGCTGCATGCCGTCTTCCTGCGCAGCCCCTATGCGCATGCGCGCATCGCCGGCATCGACACCGCCGCCGCGTCGCGCCTGCCGGGCGTGGTGCGGGTGGTGACCGCGGCCGACCTTGCCGGGCTCTACACGCCGTGGGTCGGTACGCTCAGCCATCTCAAGGGACTGAAATCCGCGCCGCAGCATCCGCTCGCCCAGGGCCGCGCCTGCTGGCAGGGCGAGCCGGTGGCGGCGGTGGTGGCGGAGAGCCGCGCCCAGGCGGAGGACGCGGCGGCGCAGATCGCGGTCGAGTGGCAGGAGCTCGCGCCGCTCGCCTCGGCCGAGGCGGCGCTGGCGTCCGGCGCGCCGGCGATCCACGCCGCGCTCGGCGACAATCTCGCCTTCGCGCGCGCCGTCGATACCGGCGCGGTCGACGACGCCTTCGCCCGCGCCGATGCGGTGGTGGCGGAGACCTTCACCTTCGCCCGCCACACCGGCGTCTGCCTGGAGCCGCGCTCGATCCTCGCCGAATTCGACCGGTCCGAGCGCCGGCTCACGCTGCACTGCTCCTCGCAGGTGCCGCATATGATGAAGGAGATCGCGGCGCGCCATTTCGCGCTGGCCGAGACCGATGTGCGCGTGATCTGCCGCGATGTCGGCGGCTCCTACGGCATCAAGATCCATGTCTATCCCGACGAGATGGCGACGATCGCGCTGGCGCTGCTGCTCGGGCGCCCGGTCAAATTCGTCGCCGACCGCCTCGAATCCTTCGTCTCCGACATACACGCCCGCGAGCATCGCGTCGCGGCGCGCATGGCGGTGAGCAAATCCGGCGAGATTCTTGCCATCGACATCGACGACCTCACCGGCATCGGACCGTATTCGACGTATCCGCGCACCAGCGCGATCGAAGGCAACCAGGTGGTCAACCTCACGGGTTCCTGGTATCGCTGCGCCAACTACCGGGCGCGGCTGCGCGTCGCCTTCCAGACCAAGCCGCCGATGTCGCAATACCGCGCCGTCGGCCATCCCATCGCCTGCGCCGTCACCGAAGGGCTGGTCGATCTCGCGGCGCGCGCCATCGCGATGGACCCGGCCGAGCTGCGCCGGCGCAATCTCATCGCCGACGACGCCTATCCCTGCACGAGCCCGGCCGGGCTGATCTTCGAGAAGCTGTCGCACCAGCGCGCGCTCGCGCGCATGCTGGAGCTGATGGACTATGCGGGCCTGCGCCGCGAGCAGGCCGCGCTCCGCGCCCGCGGCATCCATCGCGGCATCGGCCTCGCCAGCTTCGTCGAGATCACCAATCCCGGCCCCGCCTTCTACGGCGTCGGCGGCGCGCCGATCTCGGCGCAGGATGGCTGCACGCTGCGCCTCGAGCCCGGCGGCGCCGTCACCTGCGCGATCAGCATCACTGAGCAGGGCCAGGGCACCGAGACGATGGTGGCGCAGATCGTCGCGTCGGTGCTGGGGGTGGCGCTGGAGCGGGTGCGGGTCGTCACCGGCGACACCGAGCGCACGCCTTACGGCGGCGGCACCTGGGCGTCGCGCGGCGCCGGCATCGGCGGCGAGGCGGCGCTGCAGGCGGCGAAGGCGCTGCGCGCCAACATCCTCGATCTCGCCGGCGCCATGCTGCAGGCGGCACCGGCCGATCTCGACATCGCCCAGGGCTGGATCGTCGACGCGGTAAGCGGAGCGCGGCGCATCGGCCTCGACGAGGTCGGCCGCGCCGGATATTTCCGCGGCGACACCTTGCCGCCCGGCATCCAGCCCGAGCTGGTGGCGACCCGCCATCATCAGCCGCGGGATTATCCCTTTGCCTTCACCAATGGCGTGCAGGCCTCCTGGCTCGAACTCGACATCGAAACCGGCTTCGTGCGCCTGCTGAAGCACTGGGTGGTGGAGGATTGCGGCCGGGTGGTGAGCCCGCTGCTGGTCGACGAGCAGATCCGCGGCGGCGTCGTCCAGGGGCTGGGCGGCGCGCTCTTCGAGGAATGCCTTTACGACGGGGAGGGGCAGCTGCTGAACGGTACGCTCGCCGATTACCTCGTTCCCATGGCCGGCGAGATGCCCGATATCGAGGTGGCGCATGTGATGACGCCGCTGGCCGGTACCGAGCTCGGCGCCAAGGGCGCCGGCGAGGCCGGCACCGCCGGCGCCCCGGCGGCGGTGATGAACGCCATCAACGACGCGCTGGCGCCCTTCGGCGCGACGGTCGCCGAACAGCCCTTCACCCCGGCCCGCATCCTGCGCGCGCTCGGCCGCACATAGAAGCCGCGCTTCGCGGGCGACGAACCGGTCCGGCCGCTGTTCTCGATGACGGGAGAGGCGGGCTGGAGCGGAGGCGGTGGCCGGAGCAAAGCGCGGGTTGAAGATCGTCGGCTGGCTTGTCGCCGGCCTGTTCCTGCTCATCGTGCTCGCCGGCGCCGCGCTGTGGTTCGGCGGCACGCCGGCGCTTGCCTGGCTGATCGAGCACCCGGTGAGCGCGGCCCTCGGCCGGCAGATCACCATCGGCGGTCCGCTCAGCCTCCGCTGGGGCGATCCCAGCCGGATCGTCGCGGAAGATGTCCATGTCGCCAATGCGGATTGGGGCACCGCGCCCGAGATGTTCAGCGCCCGCCGGCTCGAAATCGACCTCTATTTCCGCTCGCTGCTCTTCGGTCCGACGCGCCTGCCGCTGGTCTCGCTCGATGACGCGACGCTGCTGCTGGAAACCGCCAAGGACGGGCGCAAGAACTGGGATTTCGGGGCGAGCGCCGCGGCACCCAAGAAGCGCGAGCAGTTTCCCGTGCTGCAGCGGCTTCTCATCGGCCGGTCCCGGTTTCGCTACCGCAACGGCAAGACCGGCGCCGAAGCCGCGCTCGGGATCGACCGCCTCGATCTCGCGGAGCCCCAGGTCACGGCGCCGGTGCAGCTCACGGCCTCGGGCAGTTTCCAGCAGGCGCCGCTGCGCCTGAGCGGAACCTTCGGCCCGATCGCGTCGCTGCGCGATCCCTCGCACCCCTATCCGGTCAAGCTCGACGGCGAGCTCGAGCGGGTCCGCCTGACGGCGGCTGGCGGGATCGCGGCGCCGCTCGATTTCAGCGGGCTCGACCTCCGCCTGTCGCTCAGCGGCGCCGGACTGGCGAACGTCGCGGCGTTGCTGGGCGTGCCGCTGCCCCCGCTGTCCGATTTTCGCGGCACTGCCACGCTCACCGGCGGCGACGGCCGCTGGGGCGTGCATGCGCTGACGCTCAAGACCGGCAACAGCGACCTCGAAGGCGGCATCGATATCGACACCAACGCCACCGTGCCACATCTCACCGCGAACCTCACTTCCAGCCAGATCGATCTCACCGATTTCAAGGGCCTTTACGGCGGCAAGCCCGCCCGCTCGTCGGTTGCGGCAGAGCCGTCGGCCACCGGACCGGTGCTGCCGGATGTGGCGATCGCGGTGAACCGGTTGCCGGGTATCGATGCCGATCTCAGCTTCTACGGCACGCATGTGGTGGCGACCGGCGGCCTGCCGATCGATCGGATTGCCCTCGGCGTGCGGCTGAAGGGCGGTGAGCTTACCGTCGACCCGCTGCGCCTTCATGCGGCCGACGGCGACCTCACTCTCAGCTTCCACTTCACGCCCTACACCCGCAACTCGCCGCCCGAGATGCAGGCGGCCGTCGACATCCGCCATGTCGACCTGCACAAGCTGCTCGATCGCCCGGGCATGCCGGCGATGCTGCGGCCGACCGCCGGCATCCTGGGCGGCTTTGCGAAGATCGGCACCACCGGGGTTTCCACCCGACAGTTCCTGGCGCGCATGAACGGGCAGGCCGGACTCTTCATGCAAAACGGACAGATCAGCGACCTGCTGCAGCAATTGGCGCCGATCAACGTGCTGGGCGCGCTTGGCGTCTACCTCTCCGGCGACAAGCCGGTGCCGATCAATTGCCTGGTGTCGGACTTCTCCATCACCGCCGGCATGGCCACGGCGAAGACGTTCCTGCTCGATACCGCCAGCGACGTCGTCATCGGCAAGGGAGACATCAATTTCGGTGACGAGACGCTGCACCTCAATCTCTCGCCGAAGAACAAGAGCTTCACCCTGATGTCGCTGCGCACTCCGGTCGACATAACCGGTACGTTCCGCAAGCCCGACTTCCACGTCGAGACATTTGATCTGGCGGCGCGGGTCGGCGCCGCGGTTGGGCTGGGCGTGGTGTTCCCGCCCGCCGCGCTGGTGCCGCTGGTCGATACCGGGCTCGGCGCGCACAACGCCTGCGCCGCCGCCTTCGCCGCGCAGCCGCCTCAGGGCCAAGCCCCGCGAACCGGCAGCAGCGTGCCGCCAGCCAAGCCGGCGGCACGCTGATCGCGGCGCTCAGGCGGCGTAGCCCACCACCGCCTTGGTCTCGAGGAAGTCGTCGAGGCCGAACTCGCCCCATTCGCGGCCGTTGCCCGACTGCTTGTAGCCGCCGAAGGGCGCGGCGAAGTCGGGGCCGGCGCCGTTCAGCCGCACCTGGCCGGTGCGCAGCTGCGCCGCGACCCGGCGCGCATGCTCGAGATCGCCCGATTGCACATAGCCCGAGAGGCCGTAGACGGTGTCGTTGGCCATGCGGATCGCCTGCTCCTCGCTGTCATAGGGCAGGATCGACAGCACGGGACCGAAGATCTCCTCGCGGGCGATGGTCATCTCCGGCTTCACATGGGCGAAGACGGTGGGCCGCACGTAATAGCCGCGGTTGAGCCCTTCGGGCCGGCCCGGGCCGCCGGTGACCAGCGTGGCGCCCTCGGCGATGCCCGCCTCGATCAGCTTCTGGATGCGGCGGAACTGCGCCTCGTTCACCACCGGGCCGATGCTGACGCCCTTGAGGTTGGGGTCGCCGGCCTTGGTCGCCTCGGCGGCGGCCTTGGCGATCGCCATCGCCTGGTCGTGCTGCTTCGCCTGCACGAACATGCGCGTCGGTGCGTCGCAGGACTGGCCGCTGTTGAGGAAGCAGGCCTGCACGCCGCCGGCCACCGCCTTCTGCAGATCGGCATCCGGCAGGACGATGTTGGCGGATTTGCCGCCGAGTTCCTGGTGCACCCGCTTCACCGTGTCGGCTGCGGCCTTGGCGATGGCGATGCCGGCGCGGGTCGAGCCGGTGAACGATACCATGTCGATGTCGGGATGGGTGGCGAGCGCCTGGCCGACCGTCGGACCGTCGCCATTGACCAGGTTGAAGACGCCCTTGGGCACGCCCGCCGCATCCATGATCTCGGCGAAGATGACGGCGTCGAGCGGCGTGAACTCGGAAGGCTTCAGCACCATGGTGCAGCCGGCGGCGAGCGCCGGTACGACCTTGCAGGCGATCTGGTTCATCGGCCAGTTCCACGGCGTGATGAAGCCGCACACGCCCACCGGCTCGCGCGCGATCAGCGTCTTGCCGCGCAGGTTCTCGAACGGGAAATCCTTGAGCACCGTCAGCATCTGGTTGAGATGCGCCATGCCGACCGCGGCCTGGGCGCGGCTCGCCAGCCAGGCCGGCGCGCCCATCTCCTTGGTGATGGTCTGCGCCAGCTCGTCATAGCGCGCCTTGTAGGCCTCGACGATCTTCTGCAGCAGCGCCAGCCTTTCTTCCCGGCTGCTGCGCGCATAGGTGGGAAAGGCGGCCTTGGCGGCGGCCACCGCGCGGTCGACATCGCGTGCGCTGCCGAGGCTGATCCGCGCCACCGGCTCCTCGGTGGCCGGGTTGATGACGTCGAAGGGACGGGACTCGATGGGGGTGACCCATTCGCCGTTGATATAGAATTTCGTGAAGTCGCTCATATCGGCCGTCCTTCCCTGGGTTCGTTTGGCAAAGGGGATAGCGCCGCCGGCCGGCTTGTCAATCGCCGGTGGGCGGGGTGCAGATGAAGCTCGTGACGTGGCGCGGGTCGCCCTTGCCGCGGTAGCGCGGATAAAGCGGGTAGCGGCAGAGCGGGCGCGCGGCGATTTCGGCGAAGGGCGGGGTCGGCGCCTGCGCCGTCTGTACCAGGGTCTCCGGCGCCGCGCCGTCGCTCGCCCAGGCGTCGAGCGCCTCGAGCAGATCGACGCTCTCGGGCACCGGCGAGCCGTCGGTGCCGCTGACCCCGGCGCCGCCATGGCTCGCGCCGGGCGCCAGGTAGAAGCGCAGGAAGCTCGCCGCCTCTTCCTTGCCCAGCCGCGCCACGACCGCTTTGTCATAGTCGATGCCGGCGAACGGGCTCTGGGCGAAATCCGCGGCGTTCTCCTTGAGGATGAGCTTGCCGCCGCGCACCCGGAAGGCGTTGAGGTCGGGGTTGGTCGTGTCCATCAGCGCCGAGATCTCGCGGATGCGCTCGGCGAAAGCGGCCGGGGTGAAGGTCCGGGGATCGAAGCGCGCATCGCGGGCGATGAAATAGCGGATGCCGCCGCTGCCATAATACCATTGCCGGCCCTGCGCCGGCGGCGCCTTCGCCGGGAAGGTCGCGGGCTCGCGGCCGGTGACCCAGTCGATCATCCCGCCCGGCTGATCCTCGCCGCCATAGCCCCAGCCGGGATAGGCGGCGGCGACTCCCAAGGCAAAGGGCCGGTGCAGCGTCTCGACCGCCCCGATCTGCGCCTCCGACAGGCAGTCGGCGCCCGCATCGCTGCCGTCCGGGCAGCGCAGCCGGCGCGGATCGAAGGCGGCGGCGCAGGCTTCGAAGCGACTGACGACGCCGTCGGCGAGCCCATCCATCGCGTCGCAGGCGGCGAGCACCGCCTTCCGCAGCAGACTCACCTTGGCCGGGCTCAGCCAGCCGCCCTGCTGCTGCACGACGCCGCTGCGATTGGCGGCGGCGATGAGGCCGGTCCAGCCGATCACCGGCGCGATGCTGACGACGCCGTCGTAATCCGCCGGAAAGCGCTGCGCCATGGCGAGCCCTTCACGCCCGCCCTCGGAGTTGCCGAAATAATAGATCTTTGCCGGCATGCCGCCGTAGAATGCCATGACGACGCGCACCGCCACGTCGCGCGCCTTCTTGTAGGCGGCGTAGGCGAAATTGGTCAGCGCCTCCTGGTTCAGCGCAAAGGCTTCGATCTCGGGCAGCGCCGAGGCCTCGTGCCCGGAATCCGTGCCCCAGGTGGCGTAGCCGCGCGCCAGCGGCGTCGGCCGGTCGGGCGGCGCATCGGCGAGCGGCGCAAGCCCGGTGACCAGCGCGCCGTTATAGCCGCCGCCGCCATATTGCACCGCCTTGCCGTTCCAGGTGAACGGCAGGTTGATCTCGACCGCGATGTCCGGCGCCCGCGGATCGGCCGGGGTGATGGCGCCGAGCAGCCGACAGAACTCGATCTTGGCGTCGGGCACCGACGGGTTCGCTGGCGCGGTCTCCACCGTGGCAGCGGCGATCACCGCGCCATGGCTGGGGAGGCCGATGTCGGCGGCTGGAATGCTCAGCCCCGCAAGCCGATTGCACCCTGCCGCATCGGCTGCGGCGGTAGCCGGCGCCGCGCCGATGCCGCCGCCGAGCAGCAGCGCCGCCGCGGCCACCGTCGCAATCCCCGTGCGCCGACGCGTCATGGCGGGTTTAGCCCTGCACCGAATACCCGCCATCGACCGGGATGGCGGCGCCGGTGACGAAATCGGCGGCGCGGCTCGCCAGGAAGACGGCGATGCCAGCGAGATCCTCGGGCACGCCCCAGCGTCCGACCGGGGTGCGCGCCCGCACGCGCTCCTCGAGCCCCTCCACCTGCTGGCGCGCGGTGCGCGTCAGCTCGGTGTCGATCCAGCCCGGCAGCACGGCGTTGACCTGGATGTTGTCCTTGGCCCAGGCGGTCGCCAGCGCGCGCGTCAGCTGCACGATGCCGCCTTTGCTGGCGGCGTAGGGCGCGGCGAAGGAGGCGCCGAACAGCGACATCATGGAGCCGATGTTGATGATTTTGCCGCCGCCGCCGCGCGCCATCTCGGGATACGCCGCCTGGGCGAAGACGAAGGCGCTCGACAGGTTGGTGACCAGCACCGTGTTCCATTCCTGGATGGTGTATTCTTCCGGCCGCTTGCGGATGTTGATGCCGGCATTGTTGACCAGGATGTCGAGGCCGCCGAAGGCCTGCACCGCGGCCGCCACCACCGAGCGGCAGGATTGCTCGTGGGTGACGTCGGCGACGATGCCGGCGACCTTGGCGCCGCCGCGGCGCAGATCGGCAGCGGCGGCTTCGCTCTTCTCCTTGTCGCGGCCGACGATGACCACGGTGGCGCCGGCGTCGGCAAGGCCGCGCGCCATGCCGAGGCCGATGCCGCCATTGCCGCCGGTGACGACGGCGACACGGCCGCTGAGATCGAAAGGCTGCATGAGTTCCTCCCGCGCGTCGCCGATGATAGGCTGCCGCTTGCAACCAGGGAAAGGGCAGCCATGTTCGCGCCGGATCTCCTCAAATCGCGCTCGATCCTGATCACCGGCGGCGGCACCGGGCTCGGCAAGGCGATGGGGCGCCGCTTCCTCGAACTCGGCGCCGATCTCATGATCTGCGGCCGGCGCGAAGCGGTGCTGGCCGAGACCGCGCAGGAATTCGAGGCGGCGTTCGGCCGCCGGGTGCGCATCCACCACGTCGATCTGCGCCATGCCGAGGCGGTCGACGAGTTGATGGAGATCGCCTTTCGCGACCGCCCGCTCGACATCCTGGTCAACAACGCCGCCGCCAATTTCGTCGCCCGCACCGAGACCCTGTCGAGCCGCGCCGTCGATGCCGTGCTCGGCGTCACGCTGCACGGCACGCTCTATGCCACGCTTGCGGCGGGCAGGCGCTGGATCGCCGCCGGCCATGCCGGCACGGTGCTGAGCATCCTCACCGGCGCCGCCTTTCACGGCTCGCCCTATACCGTGCCCTCGGCCATGGCCAAGGCCGGCGTGCTCGCCATGACGCGCAGCCTCGCCGTCGAATGGGGCGCAAAAAGCATCCGCCTGGTAGCGATCTCGCCGGGCAATTTCCCGACCGACGGCGCCAGCGAGCGTCTCGTGCCCGGCGATGTGCGACCCGGCGAGCACGGCACCAACAACGCGCTCGGCCGTCCCGGCCGGCCCGAGGAACTGGCCGATCTCGCCGCCTTCCTGGTCTCCGACCATGCCAGCTACATCACCGGCGAGGCGGTGGTCATCGATGGCGGGCGCTGGCTCAAGGGCGCCGGCACCTTCTCGGCGCTGGAGCGCCTCTCGGACGAGCAATGGGCGGCGATGCGCGAGCGCGGGCGCGGAGGGCGGGCATGAGCACGGCCGAGGGCTACATTCCCGGCGACTGCCGCGGGCAGAATTTCTTCCGCATCGATGACGGGCTGCGCCGGCTCCTGCCGCATTATCTCGATCGCGCCGCGCTCGACCATTTCGCGCCGCAGTTCGACCGGCTCGGCGATCTCGCCGGTGGCCGGCTCGACGAGCTGGCGGCGATCGCCGACAAGAACCCGCCGGTGCTGCACGCGCGCGACCGGCTGGGCCGCGACGAGGATTGGATCGAGTACCATCCCGCCTATCGCGCGATGGAGCAGATCGCCTTTGCCGATTTCCGGTTCCAGGCGATGAGCCACCGCGGCGGCGTGCTGGGCTGGCCCGAGCCGCTGCCGCCGGTCGCCAAATACGTCTTCCAGTACCTCTTCGTGCAGGGCGAGTTCGGGCTGATGTGCCCGATCAGCGTCACCGATACCTCGATCCATCTCATCCGCACATACGCCGATCCGGCGACCCGCGACCATCTGCTGTCGCGCATGCTGGCCGACGATCCCGCGCGCCTCTGGAAGGGCACGCAGTTCATGACCGAGAAGGCCGGCGGCTCGGATGTCGGCGCGATCGAGACGGTGGCGCGGCAGGAGAACGGCGGCTGGCGGCTCCAGGGCGAGAAATGGTTCTGCTCGCATGCCGATGCCGACGTGGCGCTGCTGCTGGCGCGGCCCGAGGGCGCGGCCCCGGGCACAGCCGGCCTCGCGCTCTTCGCGCTGCCGCGCCGGCGCGCCGACGGCACGCGCAACGCCTATCGCATCGTGCGGCTCAAGGACAAGCTCGGCACCCGTTCGATGGCGAGCGGCGAGATCCGCCTCGAGGGCGCGGACGCGTTCCTCATCGGCCGGCGCGACGCCGGCTTCAAGCAGATGCTCGACCAGGTCAATCTCTCGCGCCTGTCGCATGGCGTGCGCGCCGCGGCGATGATGCGGCGCTGCCTCAACGAGGCGCTGGCGGCGGTGCGCGGGCGCCGCGCCTTCGGCCGCAGCGTGGCGGAATATCCGCTGATGCGCCGCCAGCTCATGAAGCTGCTGGTGCCGACCGAGCAGGCGCTCTCGATGCTGCTGTTCACGGCGGAGGCGATGGGCGGCGGGCGCGAGGATCTGCTGCGCATCCTGACGCCGTTGATCAAGTTTCGCGCCTGCCGCGACAACATCACGGTCGCCAGCGGCGCGATGGAGGCGCGCGGCGGCAACGGCTATATCGAGGAATGGGTGACGCCGCGGCTGGTGCGCGACGCGCATGTCGGCGTGCTTTGGGAGGGCACCAGCAACATCATCGCTCTCGACCTCGTGACCCGCGCCATCGGCAAAGCCGGCGCGCATCGCGTTTTGGCGCAGCGCCTGACCGAGCGCCTCGGCGCTGCGGCAGTGCCGGAGGCGCATCGCCAACGGCTCGGCGACGCGCTCGACCGCGCCCTCCGTCTTGCCGAGGCGGTGGCGCGCGACCCCGAGGCCGAAGCGCAGGCGCGCAG
Source organism: Rhodospirillales bacterium (assembly GCA_027315365.1). Classification (GTDB taxonomy): domain Bacteria; phylum Pseudomonadota; class Alphaproteobacteria; order ATCC43930; family CGMCC-115725; genus DAHUYF01. The sequence goes on from DAHUYF010000158.1 coordinate 59,251, forward strand.
CGTCGCCACCGCGCTCTACAACGTGGTGAGCGCTGTGCTGCTCGCCTGGGAAGGCACGCGCGATCCCGCCGACGCCCGGCGCGTGCTGGTGAGCCGGCTGGTGCTGGAGCATCGCCTGGCGCCGCGCGACCCGCTGGCGCTGGCGGAACCGGAGTGGGAGAAGCCGGCGGCCGATCTCCTGTTGGCAGGAAAGCCGGTGCCGATGGCGGCGGCAGCGGCGCTGCTCGGCGGCTGAGCCGGATCGGTCAGGCCGGTGCTTTCGCCTCGCGCCGGTGACGAACGGTGTCCAGCTTGCCGGCGCAGCCGCGCGGCAGGTCGGTGAAGCGGATCGCCGCCGCCTGCGCCAGGGTTTCCCGCCAGCGGGCGTTGCCGGCCCCGCGCGCCAGCGCCCTGACCTGCTCATAGGCGAGCCAGCCGGCAAGCGCGCGGCGCGATGCGGGCGCGAGCCCCTCCCGGGAAAGGAGCGCCTGCGCGATGCCGATATGCTCGAGCCCGATCTCCTGGGCACGCCGGCCCTCGCGGTTGAGCGTGCGCGAGGCGTCGTGGCTGCGATAGCAGTAGCCGAGGCGGTCAAGCGTGGCGCCCTGCGCGCCGGCGAGCGCGAGACGCAGCAGGAAGTGCCGGTCGGCCGCGAAATCGAACTCGAGCGAGAAATCGCCGATGCGCTCGAACACGCGGCGGCGGAAGAAGCGCGCGTTGATGCAGGGTATGCCGTACATGATGTCGTCGAGCGCGAGGCCGCCGCCGCGGCAGAGCGGGTGCCAGGCGGCGATCTCCCAGGCCTCGCCGCGGCGCGCCAGCACGCAGGAGCGCACTAGCAGCGTGTCGAGCGCCGGCGCCTCGGCGAAGCGGCGGGCGATGTCGGCGAGGATGCCGGGGGCATAGCGGTCGTCGGTGTTGAGGAATCCCACGATCTCGCCTTGCGCCAGGGCAAGCCCGCGGTTCATCGCGTCATGCGAGCCGCTGTCGCCTTCCCTGACGACTCGGAGGTGCGGATAACGGGCGAGAATGTCGAGGGTGCCGTCGCGCGAGCCGCCCTCCATCACCAGATGCTCGAGGGAAACGCCGGCCTGGTCGCGCACGCTCTCGGCCATCTCCGCCACGAAGGCGGCGGCGTTGAGCGAGGGGGTGAGGATGCTGATCGCCGGCCGGTCCGCCGTCATGCGCGCGGCATAGGGGGTTGGGGCGGCCGCGGTCAAGCCGGCGGGAACAGGCCGGCGGGAACAGTTGCGCCGCGGGCGGTTTCGCTGGAACATGGAGAAAAGCCGCGCCCGGGGAGGCCTCGCCATGAAGCTCATGTGGTTCCACCTGATGCCCTATACGCGCCTGCCGGAGGATTTCCGCGAGCGCCACAACTCGGTCTGGGTGGATCTCGACCGCCGCCTGTTCGACCCGGCCTTCGCCCACCAGCTCTACAACGAGTTCATGGACGAGCTGGAATACGCTGCCGCCCTGGGCTTCGACGCGATCTGCGTCAACGAGCATCACTCCAACGGCTACGGGCTGATGCCGTCGCCCAACCTCATCGCCGCGGCGCTGGCGCGGCGCACATCGGAGGCGGCAATCTGCGTCCTCGGCAACTCGCTGGCGCTCTACAACCCGCCGACGCGGGTGGCCGAGGAGATGGCGATGATCGACTGCATCTCCGGTGGCAGGCTGATCGCCGGCTTCCCGGTCGGCACGCCGATGGACACCTGCTACGCCTACGGCCAGAATCCGAGCCAGCTGCGCGCCCGCTATCTCGAAGCGCATGACCTGGTGCTCGAGGCCTGGACGCGGAGCGAGACCTTCGCCTTCAACGGTCGCTTCAACCAGCAGCGCTACGTCAACATCTGGCCGCAGCCGCTGCAGCGGCCGCATCCGCCGATCTGGATCCCCGGCGGCGGCTCGGTCGAGACCTGGCAGTGGTGCGCCGCCCGCGACTACGTCTACTGCTATCTCTCGTATTTCGGCTACAAGGCCGGGCGCGAGACGATGATGGGCTTCTGGCGCGAGATGGAGCGGCTGGGCAAGGACCGCAATCCCTACCGCGCGGGCTTCCTGCAATTCGTCGGCGTCGCCGAGAGCCGCGAAGAGGCGATGAGGCTCTACAAGGAGCCGGCCGAATATTTCTACGGCCGCTGCCTGCACGTCGATCCGCGCTACGCCAACCCGCCCGGCTACAACAGCGAGGCGACGCAGCGCGCCAAGATCACCTCGCAGGTCTCGCTCGCCGCACAGCGGTCGGCCACCATGACCGGCGGCGCGACCTGGGACGAGATCCTGGCCAAGGGCTTCGTCATCATCGGCTCGCCCGATGAGGTGGCGGAGCAGCTCCGCACGGTGGCCACCGACCTCAATGTCGGCCATCTCATGCTGCTGCTGCAATTCGGCAATATGAGCCGTGATCTCGCCGGATATAACTCGCGGCTCTTCGCCGAGCGCGTGCTGCCGCAGCTCCGCGGCCTGTTCGACGACGCCTGGCAGGACCGCTGGTGGCCGACGCCGCTGCCCAAGGCGGCGCGCGCGGTGCCGCAGCCGGTGGACGCGCGGGAAGCCGCGGAATGAGCGCGCCTGCCGAGCGCAGCGTCAGCGTCAACGGCGTGCCCTGCCGCATCTGGGAGAAAGGGCAGGGGAGCCCGGTCTTCTATCTCGCCGGGATTGCCGGATTGCCGCGCTGGACGCCCTTCCTCGACCGCCTCGCCGAGCGCCACCGCGTCGTCGTACCGTCGATCCCGGGATTTCCCGGCGCCGCCGGCCATGACCGGCTCGACCAGCCGCTCGACTGGGTGGCGGCGGTGCTCGACCTGCTGGAGGGCGCGGGGCTCGCCGGCGGCGATCTCATCGGCGCCTCGGTCGGCGGCACGCTGGCGGCGGAAGCGGCGGCGATGGCGCCCGGCCTGGTGCGCCGGCTGATGCTGATCGCGCCCTTCGGGCTCTATGACAAGGCATCGCCGCCTGCCGATCCCTGGGCGCAGAAGCCGGGAACGCTGCCCGCGCTGCTCTCGGCCCGGCCCGAGACCTATGCCGCCTTCGTCGCCCCGCCCGAGGGCAGCGACGTCGGCGAATGGTCGATTGCCGCGACCCGCGCCGGCGAGGCCGCGGCGCGGCTGCTCTGGCCGCTCGGCGACACAAGGCTCGAGCGCCGCCTCCACCGCATCCGCTGTCCGACGCTGATCCTATGGGGCGCCGAGGACAAGGTGCTACGTCCGTCCTATGCCGAGCGCTTCGCCGCGGGGATTGCCGGCAAGAGCACGCTGCGCCTCATCCCCGACGCCGGCCATCTCGCCGATCTCGACGCGCCGGGCGCCGCGGCCGAGGCGGTGTTCGAGGCGCTGGACTGACCGGTTGCGGATAGACGACCAACGCGAAACGGCGTCCGGGGCGGGCCCCGGACGCCGTTCGTGCTCGCGCGCCGGACGGGCGCCGGCGGCTCAGTCGAGCGCGCTGGCGCGCTGCGCGTAGTGCATGTGCACCGCGAGGCAGCGGTGGAACGTGCTGGGCACCTCGCGGCGGAACAGGCGGCCGAGCGGACGCCGCGCCGGCTGCACCGCGCGCGGCGCCGGATTGGCGGCGGGGGCGGGGGTCGGGGTGGGTGCCTGCGCCGGGCGGTCGGACCGGTGCGCCTTCAGCGCCTCGCTGATCGTCTTTGCATAGCCGGGGATCGTGAGTTCCATGACAAGAGGCTCCTTCGGGCTGTTCTTGGCCTTAACAGAACGTTAACCCGCCCAAGAAGCCAAGGCCTTTTGTGTAAAAAATTGTAAGAATTTTATTGAAAAAGCGGAACGAATTCCGGCGAAAACTCTAAGTACGCAGAATCGTAATGGTTTTCGGAACGTTAATATTAACCTTGATCTCTACAAGTCTATAAAAGTGGTGGGGCAGATATTCGCACATTGCATGACGCCGGCGCCTGCGCCGGCCTCGCTGCGGCCATTGCCGGGCCGGCTGGACGGCAACGCAGGTTGGGTGTAGGAGGCGCCGACACGAGGTGAAACGAGGCGAGCCATGGCATCCCGAAGTGACGAATTGAAGAGCTACAAACGGCCGCAGGGGCTGCCGTTCCGCGTCAACAAGATCGGCCATGTCGTGCTCAATGTGAGCAATCTCGATCGCTCGGTGCGGTTCTATACGCAGCTTCTGGGATTCCATGTGTCGGACATCTATCCGGACTCGATGGTGCCCGGCGGCATGGTGTTCATGCGCTGCAACGCCGACCATCACGGCGTCGCTCTGGTCGGCTCGCTCGCGCACGCCTCGGCGAGCGACGAGCTCAACCACATGGCCTTCGAGGTCTCGAGTCTCGATGAGGTGCTGCGCGCGCGCGATCATTTGCGCCGGCACGGCGTGACCATCGATTTCGAGGGCCGGCGCCGCGCCGGCTGCCAGATCGCCGTCGAGTTCCGCGATCCCGACGGGCATCGGCTGGAGATCTATTGGGGCCTCGACCAGGTCGGTAGCGATGGCATCGTCCGGCCGGAGAACGAATGGAAAGGCGCGCCGACGCTGGAGCAGGCGATCGCCGATCCCGTGCGCGGCCAGGACACCAGCCTGCGCGATCCCTCGTTGCTGCGCAACTAGACGCCGATCGGCGGCCACGGCCGCCGGCTCGTCTCCCGGGAGCCGGCTATGGACGATCAACACGCGGCCATCGCCTTCCTCTCGGCGGGAGAGAGCTACGGCCTTCCCGGTGCCGCGGTCGAGCAGATCGTCACCCATTGCTCGATCGTCTTTGTCGTGGGTGAGCGTGCCTACAAACTGAAGCGGGCGGTGCGCTTCTCCTATCTCGATTACTCCACGCTCGCCCTGCGCGAGCGGTTCTGCCGCGCCGAGCTCGCGGTCAACCGCCGCACCGCGCCGGGACTGTATCTCGGCCTGCGCGCGGTGACGCGTGCGGCGGATGGCGGGCTCGCCTTCGACGGCGCCGGCGCGGCGGTCGACTGGGTGCTGGAGATGCGGCGCTTTCGCGAGGCCGATCTGTTCGACCGCATGGCCGAGGCGCAGCGCCTGACGCCGGCGCTGATGCGCGCGCTCGCCGACATCATCGCCGCGTTCCACGAGCAGGCCGAGCCGACCCCCGAGCATGGCGGCAGCGCCAGCCTTGCCGCCACCATCGTCGGCAACGACGAGAACCTGCGCCTCGCCTCGCCGCCGCTCGACCGCGCCGCGATCGACCGGCTGCGCGCGGCGTCGACGGCGCGGCTGGACGAGATCGGCGGCCTGCTCGAGGCGCGGCGCGCCGGCGGCAAGGTGCGGCGTTGCCACGGCGACCTGCACCTGCGCAACATCTGCCTCTTCGAGCAGCGGCCGACGCTGTTCGACGCCATCGAGTTCAACGACGATTTCGCCTGTATCGACGTGCTCTACGATCTGGCCTTTCTGCTGATGGACCTGATCGCGCGCGGCCTCGGCGATCACGCCAATCTCGTCCTCAACCGCTATCTCGATCGCAGCGGCGACAGCGGCGGGCTGCCGGCGCTGCCGCTCTTCCTGTCGCTGCGCGCGGCGGTGCGCGCGCATGTGCTAGGCGCGCTGCTGCGCTCGGGCAAGCCGGAGACGGCGGCGGAGAGCCGGGCGGCGGCCGAAGCCTATCTGGCGCTGGCGCTGAGCCTGCTGCGGCGTTCGCCGCCGCGCCTGGTTGCGGTGGGCGGGCTCAGCGGCACCGGCAAGTCGATGCTGGCGCAGGCGCTGGCCGCGCGGCTACCGCCGCCGCCGGGGGCGCGGCTGCTGCGCAGCGACGTGCTGAGGAAGCGCCTCGCCGGCGTCGCGCCCGAGACGCGGCTGTCGCGCGAGAGCTACAGCTTCGCCGCCGCGCGCGCCGTCTACGCCGCCTTGCAGGACGAGGCCGCCGCCGCGCTCGCCGCCGGCTGCAGCGCCATCGTCGACGCCACCTTCCTGCGGCCGGACGAGCGCGACGCGGTGGCGGCGCTGGCCGCGCGCGCCGGCGTTGCCTTCACCGGGCTGTGGCTGGAGGCGCCGCCGGCGGTGTTGGCAGCGCGCATCGCGGCGCGGCACGACGACGCTTCCGACGCCGACCGCGCGGTGCTCGAACGGCAGCTCGCCATGGATTCCGGCGCGATCTCCTGGCGGCGGATCGACGCCGCGCGCGGTCCCGCCGAGACGCTCGCGCAGGCGCTCAATGCGACAGGAAGACCGGAACCGTCATCGTCTTGAGCAGCGTGCGCGTGACGCCGCCGAAGGTGAATTCGCGCAGCCGCGAATGGCCGTAGCCGCCGGCGACGATCAAATCGGCACCGGTCTCGTCGGCATGGTTCAGCAGCGCGTCGGCCTCGGAGATCTCGGTCGCCACCGTATGCGCGGCCGCCGCCTTGACGCCGTGGCGCGCGAGATGAAGAGCGATGTCGGCGGCGGGCACGTCGCCGTCGCCGCCGATCCCTTCCTCGGGATTGATCGCGAGGATGGTGACCGACTGCGCCTGGCGCAGCAGCGGCAGCGCATCGTTGACGGCGCGGGCGGCTTCGCGGCTGCTTTTCCAGCCCACCAGAACCCGCTGCGCCAGCGTCGCGACCGTGCCGACATAGGGGATCATCAGCACGGGCCGGCCGGAGGAGAGCAGCGTGTTGGGCGCGACCTGCGCCGCGCTGCCGACGGTGGTGGCGTCGGGATCGTCCTGGCCGAGGATGGCGAGATCGGCGTAGCGGGCGTGCAGCGCGACGGTTTCCGCGGTGCTGCCGTCGACCAGCCGCCATTCGCCTTCGATGCCGTCGCGGTGCAGCCGCTCGCGGAACTCCCGCTCGACGCGCGACGCCTCGACCATGGCGCGCTCGCGCATCTTCTCCATCATCTCGTCGATCAGCCGCGCGTCGACATAGCCGCCGGGATCGCCGTAGAACCAGGCGGCCGGCGGTTGCTCGATGACGAAGACGGCGGTGAGGTGCGCCGAATGGCGGCCGGCGAGATCGGCCGCGACGCCGAGCCGGACGCTGCTGCGCGGCGCGGCGTCGAGATGCACGAGAATATCCTGGATCGCCATGGCGGCGTCTCCTCTGTCGGGAGCAGGAGCCTAGCAGACGGCGCCGTCGACGGCGCTGCGGATGGCCGTCATGAGCCTGTCGTCGACCACCGGCTTTTCGAGATAGGCGCTGACGCCAAGCTCGGCCGCGCGCGCGCGCATCATGTCGTCGCCGCGGCCGGTAACCAGAAGCACCGGAAGACCGAGCCTCGACCCTTCGGGAGATGCGAGAAAATCCAGTCCGGTTGCACCGGGAAGGTGCTGATCAAGAATCAGGCACTGCCGCGCGCCGGGACGATAATCCCGCACGAATTCCGCGGTCGAGCCATAATCGACCACCGTCAGGCCATAGGATTCCAGCAGCAGCTTGAGCGAATCCCGCACCGCCTCGTCGTCATCGACGATGAAGATGGTGGCTGGCATGCCGGCAGCGATCTCCCTCGGCCCGTGGTCTTGTGACGGCATCACTCTATGCCGGCGGTCGGCGCCGGCAACATAAGGACTTATCCCTATTCCCGGCATAGCTCCGGCGAGGGCTGCCGAGCGCGGTTCCGGCCTCATCCCTCGATCACCATGCCGGAGATCGGCTCGACCCAGACGAGGTGGTCGCGCACGCCCTTGACGCCCGGCACGTTCTCGGCCGCCACCCTGAGCGCCGTGCGCTCGCGCTCGTCGGTGATCGCGCCGCGCAGTTCGACCACGCCCTCGGTCACGACGACGTCGATCGAGGCGCGGGGCGCCCAGCGCCCCCGGTCTATCTCGCTCAGCACGCGTGCGCGGATCTCGCGGTCGGAGCCGGCGCCCGGTCGCGCTTCCGCCAGCATCTCGAGCAGCGCGCTCAGCAGATTGGCGCGGCTGACGATGCCGACGAGCCGTCCTTTGTCGATGACCGGCAGGCGCTTGACGTGCCGCTGCTCCATCAGCGTTACCGCCTCGGCAAGCGGCGTCTCCGGGGCGATGGCGATGACGTCGCGCGTCATCACCTCGCCGACCTTGCGCGCATGGCTGTGGACGTAGTCGGCCGCCAGCCGCCCGGGGCCGAGCAGCAGCTCCAGCCAGCGTCCGCGCCGGCGCTCGGTGCCGATCTCGGTGCGCCGCAGCAAATCGCCTTCCGTCACCATGCCGATCACGGCACCCCCGGCGTCGACCACCGGCAGGCCGCTGACGCGGTGGCTCAGCATCAGCCGCGCCGCCGCCTCTACCGTGCCGTCCGCGGTCGCCGTGAGTGCGCCGCGGGTCATGACGTCCGATGCTTTCATGGTCTCTCCTGCGGCGATCCTCGCGCGGCTCAGCGATATTCCACGATCTGGTCGAGCGCAAGCCGATGCTTTGGCGGTTGTGGCTGGTTGCGATATCCGAGCGCCAGCAGCAGCGCCACCTCGAACCGGCTGCGGTCGATCGCCAGCACCTCGGCGACCGCCTCCGGCTCGAAGCCGCCCATCGGGCAGCTGTCGATGCCGATGGCGGCCGCGGCCAGCATCATCTCGGCGGCGGCGATGTGGCATTGCGCGACGCTCCAGGCGTTGAGGTCGCCATGGGTGATGCCGTGATAGATCTGCATCGCCTCGTCCAGTTCGCCATCCGTGGCCACCAGGCGGCGCAGCATGCGCCGGGCGTAGCCGGTTTCCGATCTGAGCTCGGCGGTGAGCGCGAGAATGACGACGACCGCGCTGGCGCTGGTGATCTGCGACTGGTTCCAGCAGGCCGGCCGCAGATGGCGGCGCAGAGTGTGGTCCTCGATCACGAGGAAGCGCCAGGGCTCGAGGCCGAGCGAGGACGGCGCCAGCCGTCCGGCCTCCAGCACATAGTCGAGATCGGCGCGTGCGACCGGCCGCGTTTCGTCGAACAGCTTGCAGGCGTGGCGGAACCGCAGCAGCCGCATGAAGCCTTCGCGCATCTCCTGCATGATCGTCCCGTCCTTCGCCAACTCCGTCTGCGAGCTTCGCCAACCATAGGCGGCTTTGCGTCGCGCCGAATTGATGTAGCTCAATGGGTATCGGGGCCGGTGCCGGCCGCCGGTTGATGCAGGTCAACGCACCGCGCGAGGGCGGTTCTATCCTCAGGCGTGGTTAACGGCGGGACGAGGCCATGGGCTTGCTGTACGAGCGGGAGATCAGGGACGATCTCGCGCGCAAGAGCGAGAGGCTGGCGGCGCGGGAGGGCACGTTCCGCGGTTGGACCGCCAGCGACCCCGTGCCCGCCGCGGGTCTGGCCGCGGCGCTGGACGAGGCGCGTGCGGCGGTGCGCGACTGCGCCGTCCTGCTGGAGAACCATTTCGGCGGGCTCATCCCGCTCGAGGCGGAGACGCTGGGCGAGGCCACCATCGTCCTGCGCGCCGCCGACGCGGTGATCGCGCGCGTCATCGAGGCGCTGACGCCGCGCCGTTGACATTTTGTCATGATTGACAAACAATCAGTACGTGAGGTGAGGCGATGGAATCGGCGCAGCAAGACGCCGCGCCCGCTGGGCGTGGCGACCGGCGCAAGTCGGAGAGTCGGCAGCGGCTCCTCGCCGCGGCGCGCCGGCTGTTCATCGAGCGGGGATATCACGCGACGCGGCCGCAGGACATCGCCCGGGCCGCCGATGTCGGCTACGGTACCTTCTATCTCCATTTCACCGACAAGGGCGACTGCTTCCTTGCCTTTGCCGAGGCTGCGCGCGCCGAGCTTTCGGCTTTCGTCGGCGCTCGCCTCGCGGGGGTCGACGGGGTCGAGCGGCAGCTGCGCGCGCTGCTCGAGGCGCTGGTCGATTACGCCGTGCAGCATCCGGGCGTGCTCAAGGCGGCGATGGCCGACGTGTCGGTGATCGCCAGCGACGGCGCCGGCGGCGTGTCGCTGGTCGAGCGCTGGGCGGCGGAATGGGCGGCGCATATCCGCGCCGGCGCACGCGTCGGCGCCATCCATGCCGATTACGACCCCGAGGTGGCGGGGAACGCGATCGTCGGGCTGATCCGCGGCGCGGCGCATTGCGGCCGGGACCGCCGCGCCGCGCTGGTCGACACGGTGGCGCGGTTTCTCACGCGGGCGCTGGTGCCGAGCGGCGCGGCGGAGGCGGCGCCGCACCACAAGCTCCTCGAGGGAGAGGGCGAGCCATGACCCAGCTGATCTATGGCGAGGCGGAGCTGATGGCGGAGCATCGCTACGCACGGCCGCAGATCGAGGCCGGATATCGCCTGCATGGCGGCTTCGATGCGAGCGGCGCCTATATCTCGCCGCGCACGCTGCGGCGCTGGCCGGCGGTGCGCGCCTGGCAGGCGGCGCTGGCGGCGCAGGGATTCCCGCTGATCGACGCCTCGACCCGGCTGCTGAGCCGCGGCAACTATCCGAGCTTCGAGCAGCAGAAGCTGCTGCTCGATCTCGGGCTCGGGCAGACCTTGTGGAATGCGCTCACCGTCACCGGGTGCGTCGAGGCGCGCGGCCGCCGGCTGGCCGAGTTCATGCCGCCGGATTTCGCGGCGATCATCGCCGAGGACATCTCCGGCACCGCGATCGGCCATCTCGGCACGGGGCTGATGAAGGCGCACGGGCTCGACGAGGGCGGCAGCGCCGAACGCGGCGAGGGCGGCCATGATACGATGTGGTTTGCGGGGCGCGACCTGCTTTTCGGCAAGGACGCCTATCCCCTACCGGTGGTGCCGGAGAGCCTGGCACGGCCGGAATTCGGCAGGCTGATGCCGCAGATCCCGCTGCCGCACGAGCAGACCATCCTGCTGCTGATGAACGTGCTGATGATCGAGATCCGCGCCGAAGCGTTCTTCGCCTTCTGCACGCGGCTGATGCGCGCGCCGGAGCTGTTCCGCGATCGCCGTGCGCCGGCAGCGCACGCGGCGGTGCTGGTCGAGCGCATCCGCCAGGACGAGGCGATCCATGTCGCCTATCTCCAGACCGCGGTCTCGGAGCTGCGCAGCGTCACCTTCCGCGGCGAGGGCGGGGCGCTCGTGCCGGGCAAGGCGCTCATCGATCCCGTCTGGAACGGCATGGTGCAGTGGCATTCCGTCACTGCCCTCGATCACGCGCGCGCCCAGGCGCGGGACGCGATCGCGGCGCAGCTGCTGGCGGCGCTGGACGGCGCCCGGCGTCTCGCCGCCTTCGACGCGCTGGCGCCGCGCGAGGCGGCGTGATGCGCGAGCTTCAGGGAAAGACCGCCTTCGTCACCGGCGGCGCCAGCGGCATTGGTCTGGCGCTCGGTCGCGCGTTTGCCGCAGCGGGCATGAAGGTGATGCTCGCCGATATCGAAGCGGCGCCGCTCGCCGAAGCGGTGCGCGGGCTGGCAGCGACGGGCGCCTCGACGAAAGGCGTGGTCTGCGACGTCGCCGACCGCGTCGCGGTCGAGCGCGCGGCGGCGGAGACCATCGCGGCCTTTGGCAAGGTGCATATTCTCTGCAACAATGCCGGGGTCAGCGCTTGGGGCGGGCCGGTAGAGCGGATTCCGCCCGGCGATTGGGACTGGGTGATCGGCGTCAATCTGATGGGCGTGATCCACGGGATCGCGGCCTTCCTGCCGCACATCAAGGCGCAGGGCGAGGGCGGTCATATCGTCAACACCGCCTCGATGGCGGGGATGGTGAGCCCGCCGCGCATGTCGCCCTACAACGTCACCAAATTCGCCGTGGTGACGCTGTCGGAGACGCTCGCCGCCGAGCTGGCGGACAGCGGCATCGGTGTCAGCGTACTTTGTCCCGGATGGGTCCAAACACGTATCAACGAAAGTGCGCGCAACCGTCCGCCGCGCTTGGGGCCGATGCGAACCCCGACGCCCGAGGCGCTCGCGCGCAGGGAACAGCTGGCGGACCTGCTGCGCGCGGGCATGAGCGTCGATGAGGTGGCGGCGCGCGTCATGGCGGCGATCCGCGATGATGACCTCTACGTCTTCACCCATCCCGAGATGCGCGGCGTGCTCGAGGACCGCTTCCGCCGCATTCTCGCGGCCTATGACAAGGCGGACGCCTTCCAGCCATAGGAGCCAGGCATGAAGTTCGGCATCTTCTACGAGCATCAGCTGCCGCGGCCGTGGCAGGAGGGCGACGAGCACCGGATCTATCGCGAGGCGCTCGATCAGGTGGAGCTGGCCGACCGCCTGGGCATCGACCACGCCTGGGAGGTCGAGCATCATTTCCTCGAGGAGTATTCGCATTCCTCGGCGCCCGAGGTGTTCCTCGCCGCCTGCTCGCAGCGCACCAGGCAGATCCGGCTGGGCCACGGCATCGTGCTGATGCCGCCCAACTACAACCATCCCGCGCGCGTCGCCGAGCGCATCGCTGCGCTCGATCTGGTCTCGGACGGGCGCGTCGAGTTCGGCACCGGCGAGTCGGCGTCGATCATGGAGCTGGGCGGCTTCGGTGTCGCGCCCGATGAGAAGCGGGCGATGTGGGCCGAATCGCTCGAGCAGTGCCTCAACATGATGGTGATGAGCCCCTATCCTGGCTTCGAGGGGAAATATTTCTCGATGCCCTGCCGCAACGTCGTGCCGAAGCCGTTGCAGAAGCCGCACCCGCCGGTCTGGGTGGCGTGCTCCAACCGCGAGACGATCAAGCTCGCGGCGCGGCTCGGCATCGGCGCGCTGACCTTCGCCTTCGTCGACCCCGCCGAGGCGCGGCAATGGGTCGACGATTATTACCGCATCTTCAAGGAGGAGTGCGTGCCGATCGGCCATGCGGTCAATCCCAACGTCGCGATGGTGACCGGCTTCTCGGTGCATCCCGATCGCGAGGAGGCGGCGCGGCGCGGCGAGGACGGCTTCCGCTTCTTCGGCTATGCGCTGGGGCATCACTATATTTTCGGAGAGCACAAGCCCGGCCGCACCGACGTCTGGGCGAATTTCGAGCGGGCGCGCCCGGCGCTGCCGCCTGCCGGCGCCAGTCGCGGCATCGGCACGCCCGAGGATCTGCGCCAGCACCTCGCGGCCTTCGAGGCCTCCGGCGTCGACCAGGTGGCCTTCATCCAGCAGGGCGGCCGCAACCGGCACCAGCACATCTGCGAGGCGCTCGAATTGTTCGCACGCGAGGTGATGCCCGAGTTCAAGGAGCGCGAGGCGGCGCACCAGCGGCACAAGGCCGAGGCGCTGCAGCCCTATATCGATCAGGCGATGGCGCGCAAGCAGCGCCTGCGGGAGCTTGCCGAGGACGAGATTCCGAGCTACGTCGCGCTGGGTCGACAGATTGCCGAGCAGGGCAAGGAGACCGAGCAGCAGCGCCGGAACCGCGAGAAGTGGTCGGCGACCTCGCAGGTGCCGCTGGTCGACCCGCTCAAGGGTGGCGCCCCGGCTGCCGGGTAACCCTTTGTGGTCGGGGATCGATCCGCCGCTGGCGGCGTATAATGTCGACGTGCCGTAACGTTAGGAGGGTTAAGCTATGATTCGGTCGGCAATGCGGGCCACGCTGGGCTTGTTCACGACGGTGCTGGTGGGGGCGCTGGCGGCAGGCGCTTCGGCCCAGGATAGCGCGGTATCGTCGACGCCAACGCCGACGCCGAGCACGGGCCTCTATATCGGCGGCGGCGCTGGTGTGAATTTTCAGGATGAGAACCGGTTCCGCGGCGGCGGCGCCGACAGCAACACCACCTATGACAACGGCTTCGTCGGCCTGCTCAGCCTCGGCTACGGGCTGGGCAATGGGATGCGCGTCGAACTCGAGCCGGGCTGGCGCGTCAACGGGGTGCACGAGGCGGGCGGTGTCAGCGGCGGCGGCCACACGAATGTCGGCTCGCTGATGGTCAATGGGCTCTACGACTTCAATACGCCGAGGCTGAACGGCTGGGTGCCGCATCTCGGCGCCGGCGTCGGCGTCGCGCGGGTCGGCAACGCCAGCTATTCCAGCGATACGCCATCGGTCTCGGGCAACGACACCGTGCCGGCCTTCCAGGCCATCGCCGGTGTCGACTACCCGGTCACGCAGCAGCTGAGGCTCGGTATCGACTATCGCTATTTCGTCGCCCATGACACCGGCTTCCACAACGACGTCACCGGCGCTCCGGTCAAGGGCGGCGACTTCAACGACAATGCGGTGCTGCTGACCTTCCGCTGGCAGTTCGGCGCCGCCCCGGCGCATGCGACGCCCGCGGCCTACATGCCGCCGGCGCCACCGGCCGCGCCCCCCGCCGCGCCGGCCGCGCCGCCGCCGCCGGTGGCGCGGAACTTCACCGTCTATTTCGATCTCGACCGGGCGACGCTCACCGAGGCCGGCCGCGCCGTGGTTCGTGCCGCCGCAGCCAACGCCAAGCAGGGCGAGGTCACGCATATCGACGTCACCGGGTATACCGACACGACGGGATCGGCGCGTCACAACCAGGGCCTCTCGGAGCGGCGCGCGGCGACGGTCCGTGCGGCGCTGATCGCCGACGGTTTGGCTCCCGACCAGATCGTCACCCGCGGCCGCGGCGAGTCCGATCTCGCCGTGCCGACCGCCAACGGCGTCAACGAGCCGCGCAACCGCCGCGTCGTCATCGTCGAACAGGGACCGGGAACCTGATCGCGCCCCGCTTGGCTGCGCGCTAGGCGGGCGCGCGGTTGACGAGATAGATGCCGATGCCGACCAGGATCAGCGCCGCCACCAGCGCGGCGCTGATCGGCTCGCCCAGCAGCACAGCGCCGGCCAGCACGCCGAACAACGGCGTCAGGAAGGTGAAGGACGACAGCCGCCCCGCGGGGTAGCGCGCGATCAGCCAGAACCAGGCGAGATAGCTGGCGAAGGCGACGACCACGATCTGATAAGCGAGCATGGCGAGGACGATCGGCGTCGGCGCGACGATGCCATGCTCGCCGACCGCCCAGGACAGCGCCGGCAGGAGGAGGGCGGAGATGCCGAGCTGGTAGAGCAGCGTCTTCTCCGGCGGGATGCGCGCCAACCGGCTCGCCTTGACCAGGACGGTGGTGCCGCCCCACAGCAGGGCGGCCGCGAAGGCCATGGCGTCGCCCAGCAGCTCGCGATGGCTGGGAAAGCGCAGGGCGTCGCCGAAGGCAAGCGCCGTGCCGACGAAGGCCGCGGCGAGGCCGAGCCCCTGCAGCGGGCGGAGCCTTTCATTTGGCACGAAGAAATGCGCGCCCAGCGCCACGGCGAAGGGCGCGGTGTAGAGAAACAGCACGGCCCGCGACGCGCTGGTGAAGACCAGGCCGGTGTAGAGCAAGACGAACTCGCCGCCGAACAGCAGCCCGATGAGGATGCCGAAACCGAGGCTACGGTCGCGCCCGAACAGCCGGACGCCGCGATGGGCCGACCAGGCCCATAGCAGCAGCGCCGAGCCGAAGGAGCGCAGCCCCGCCTGCAGCATCGGCGAGATACCGGCATTGGCGAGCTTGATCGCGACCTGATTGAAGCCCCAGCAGGCGCACAGCAGCACCATGAGCAGGATGGCGGCGGCGTCGAGTCGGGGGCGCGGGCTGGACATCGGGCGCCGAGCCTCGCCCGATGGCACCGCTCATGCAACCGCTTTCTGCGGCGGTAGCACGCCCGGCGCCGCGGGCGCTCGATCAATAGGCGTTGTGGTGGACGAAGCCGACCAGCAGGGTACGCAGCAGGATGAGCAGGTCGAGGCGCAGCGACCAATTCTCGATGTAGTGGATATCGCATTTGACGCGCTCGTGCATCGCCGTGACGTCGGCGGTCTCGCCGCGCCAGCCATTGACCTGCGCCCAGCCGGTGATGCCCGGCTTGACGCGATGGCGGCGGAGATAGCCGTCGATCTGCTCCGCGTAATATTCGTTATGGGCGATGGCGTGCGGCCGCGGGCCGACCAGCGACATCTCGCCCTTGAGCACGTTGATGAGCTGCGGCAGCTCGTCGAGGCTGGTGCGGCGCAGGAAGCGGCCGATGCGCGTGACGCGCGGGTCGCCTCGCTTGGCCTGCGGCACGTTCTGGTCGCGCCCGGCCTCGGCGGTCATCGAGCGGAATTTGAGCACGGTGATCGGGTTGTTGTTGAAGCCGAAGCGCGGCTGGCGGAACAGCACCGGGCCGCGGCTGTCGAGCTTGATCAGGAGGCCGATCAGCAGCATCAGCGGCGCGAAGAACAGCAGCAGCAGCGCGCTCAACACGATGTCCTCGGCGCGCTTCAGCACCTTCGCCCAGGCCGAGAGCGGCCGCTCGAAGACATTGATCATGAAGGTGTGCTGCAGCATCGTGAGCTTGCGCGGCGAGATCTCGAGGTCGGAGAGATCGGGGCAGAGATTGACGTTGACCGGCAGCTCGCTCAGCTTGCGCAGCACGCCGTTGAATTCGGCGTCGCGCTTTTCCGGCAGGTGCACGATGATCTCGTCGATCGGCATCTTGCGCGCCAGCCGCAACAGACCCGCCACGGTTGCGTCCGAGGCGACGCCGGTCCCGGCGGCCGCGAGTCGCGGCGCGAAGATGCCGACGACGCGTACCTCGGCGTCGCCCGGCCAGGTGATCTGCTGCATCACCTGTTGGGCGAAAGGTTCGCAGCCGACAATGGCGACGTTGACGGAGAGCGTGCCGGTGCGCTGCCGACGGCCGAGATAGGCGGCGACGCCGACTCGCGCCGCGCCCGACATGGCGGCGCCGAGCAGGAACCAGGAGCCGATCCAGACGCGCGAATATTGATCGGAAACTTTATCGAAAAAGGCGATCGTCAGCAGGATGGCGATGCTGACGCCCCAACCGCCCACCACCTTCAGCGCCTGCCGCCGCCAGATGCGCAGATCGGCCATGTCGTAGGCGTCGATGGTCGCCATCACATTCGCCACCACCGCCATGCCGAGAGCGAGGATGAGGCCGTGGCGGAACTCGACCGATACCGAGTGATAGCGCGACACATAGGTGACGAGGCCGGCGACGGGTACTGCGACGATGTCGAATGCGCGCAACAGCCCGCTGGCGAGAGACAGGATCTCGTGGCGGACGACCCGCGATCCGTCGCGTTTGCGCCGCCGCACCGTGAAGGGAGTCCTCTGCGATAGAGAAAGCTGCGCCATCCTGTGTCACCCGCCGCTCTTGCCTCATTGCCGCTCCGTCGCGTGCCGCGCGGCTCGACCGCCATGCGAACGCTGCGAGCGCGATTTCCTCTCTGCGCGATACCGTGTCCGGAAGGGAAAGGGGCGGGTTTTGCCTGGCGCGCCACTGAACACCATGGCGCTAAAAAGGTTCCTGGCCGCGAAATCCCGGATACCGTCGGGTGGTCGCGGCGGTGCGGCACGGGCGCGTCGGGGGCGCCGTCGAGTTGTTAGCGCCGGAAGAAGGGGGACGGCGCCGTCAGGGGCGACCGGTATCGGCTCCGGGCGCCAGCGTCGCATAGGGCGCGCCGGCGGCGGCATCGACGGTAAAATGGATCCACATGCCGGCCTGGGCGTGGCCGGGCGCGCCGCACAGGAAATAGTAGGGGCCGGGCGTCTGGGCGACGAACTCGACCGTGTCGGTCTTGGGCGAGGGAATGCCCTGATCGGGATTGTCGGTGTAGGCGCGCGGGATGGCGACGGCATCGACGCCCGCCTGGTCGGGGAAGTGGTCGTGGGCGTACGGCTTGGTGACCAGCAGGCTGTGCGGCAGCATGGCGTCGTTGTTCTTGAAATGGATATCGACCGTCCAGCCCACCGGAACCACTACGGTCAGGTCGCCGGTGAAATAGCCGTTGAAGTTCAGCGCGCCGTTATTGGCGTTGTAGCCGGCGACGATGTCGAGGTTGACGTGCTTCGTCGACGCGTCGACCTTCATCCAGTCGGGCGTCACATGCTGTTGCGCGCGCGCCGGCGGCAGCGACAGGAGCAGCAGAGCAAGCACCGCGAGCGCGGCAGCCAGACGACCGGGCATGGGGAAAAGCATCCGACAGGGGAGAAGAGGAAGCAGGGGCGGCGCCGGAGGCTCCGGCGCCGCCCGCAACATTACTCGAGGCCGAAGACGATGACCGAGTTGCCGTACCGGTAGTTGAGCTGGAAGTTGCCGCCGGCGGCGACGGCGATATAGGGCTTGCCGTCGATCTCGAAGGCCATCGGCGCGGAATTGGCGCCGGCACCGGTGGCGAACGACCACAGCGCCTTGCCGCTCTTGGCGTCATAGGCGCTGAACGTGCCGTCGCCCTGGCCGGTGAACACCAGCCCGCCCTTGGTGGTGAGCGCGCCGCCGATCATCGGCTGGTCGGTCTTGACCTGCCAATCGACCTTGCCGGTGTCGACGTTGACCGCCGAGATGTTGCCGTACTGCTTCTCGTCGGGAATGGCGACGAAGGCGCCGCCCAGCCACATGTTGGGCGCCTGGGTGTAGCGCTTGCGGTAGTCGTCCCAGGTCTCGTGCTTGACGATGTAGTTCATCGGCTGGTGCAGGTTGACGCAGTAATTGAGATGCGTCCCCGGGTTGAAGGCGCAGGGCGACCATTCGACGCCGCCATTGGCGCCCGGCAGCATGCGCGTGCCCTTCTCGGTCGGCAGGGCAAACAGGTTCTCTTGCGGCACCATCGCCGCGGAGCGCCGGATCAGCTTGCCGGTGTCGCGGTCGAGGACGTAGACCCAGCCGGTCTTGCCGGCCTGGATGACCGCATCGACCATCTTGCCGTTGGCGCCCTTGACCTGGCCGAGCAGCGGCGGGGAGACCTCGTCCAGGTCCCAGACGTCGTGCGGCACTGCCTGGTAGCCCCATTTGATCTTGCCGGTATTGGCGTCGATGGCGACGACGCTGTCGCTCCAGCGGTTGTCGCCGGGCCGGTCCAAGCCGTCGAGGTCGGGCGAGGGATTGCCGATCGAGGCGAAGATCAGGCCGCGCTTGACGTCGATCGCGTTGGTCGTCCAGTTGCCGGCGCCGCCATGCATCCAGGCGTCCTTGTTCTTCTCGACCGACGCCTTCTCCGCGGCGATGTCGCGATGCAGGTCGTTGATGCCGTCGGCCTTGGGCGCGAAAGTGCCTTCCCAGCCCTTGGTGCCGTCGGGATTGACGTCATCGGGGCCGGGGATGGTGTGCCAGCGCCAGACCAGCTTGCCGTCATCGATGTTGTAGGCGCTGATGAAGCCGCGGATGCCGTATTCGCCGCCGGCGATGCCGATGATCGCCGTGTTCTTGTAGACCGCCGGCGCCGAGGTGAGCGAATACCCCACCTCCGAATCGGCGACCTCGGTGTCCCACACCTTGTCGCCGGTCTTCTTGTCGAGAGCGACCAGATGTGCGTCGAGCGTGCCGAACAGCACCTTGTCGCCGACCACCACCACGCCGCGGTTGTTTGGGCCGCAGCAGAAGATGTTCTTGCCGAGCTTGTACTGGTAGTGCCAGAGCTGCTTGCCGCTCTTGGCGTCGATGGCGAAGACGTGATCGTAGGGCGTCGAGACGTACATGACGCCGTTCTCGACGATCGGCGTGTTCTCGAACGAGCCGACCACGCCGGTCTGGAAGATCCACTTCACATGCAAGCGGCTGACATTGCGGGTGTTGACCAGGCTGCTCG
Organism: Rhodospirillales bacterium; assembly: GCA_027315365.1. Taxonomy (GTDB): domain Bacteria; phylum Pseudomonadota; class Alphaproteobacteria; order ATCC43930; family CGMCC-115725; genus DAHUYF01. The sequence continues at coordinate 78,574 of DAHUYF010000158.1, forward strand.
GCCAGTAGCGCATGCCGCCGAGATCGCCGCCGTAATTGAGCCAGTTGGTCGACTGCTCGCCCGCCTTTTGCAACTCTTCCCAGGTTGCCGCCTGGCCGGGACCCGATAGCCCTACGAAAGCCAGCGCCGCGCCGGCCATCAACCACCAACGATGTTGGTTCATCACGCCCATGTTCCTCTCCCCAAATGGTCGCCTTGCCCCCCGGCGCCGTCTTTGATCCGTGGTGTCCGTCGGTGCTGCGTCGAGGCCGGTTGCGGCAACAGGCGCCGCCCGCCGGGGCAACCGCCTGCGCGCTTAACCTATACTGCGCGCCGCGGTGGCGTCCAGCGCGATCGGAGCGCGGGAAGATTGATGCAGCGCACCCTATTGCGCGTGCGCCTTGAGCGCGGCGGCGAGTCGGCGCAGCTTGGTTTCGTCATAGGTCAGGCGATGGCACAGCCGCTCCGCCGTGTCGTCGGCGTCGTCGAGCCCATTGAGATTCTGCCGCCGCGCCTCGACCAGCGACGCCGTCTGGTGCTGGGCGTCGTCGCCTTGCTTCTGCGCGGCGTCGATCGCGGCGGCGTTCTGCGCCACCGCGTCGGCCAGCACGTGCGAGCGGATGATCTGGTCCTTGAGGCCCTTGAGCAGAATCTGGCGCAGCTCGTTGCCGCGTTCGACCATGCCGGCGACCACGCGCAGCGCGGTCGGCCGCGGCACCGGTCCGTTCTTTTGCGCGTAGTCGGCGATCTCGCGCTCGCCCATCGCCGGCGAGTTCTCGCCGGCGGTGAGGAAGTCCACCAGCTGCCTCGCGACGGGGTCGGCGCGCCAGTCGCCTTCAGCGGGAACGGCGCCTGCCCACAGCATGGCGGGCTCGAGCGGGCCGGCTAGGGAACCGCTGCAGGGCCAGTCCGGCAGCGGCTTGGGCGGGCCCTTGGCGAAAGCGGGGAAGGCACAGGCGAGGCAGAGCGACAACAGGACAAGGCGCGTCAGGTTCATGGCGGTTGCTTTCCTCCGAACGGCGCCTACTCTTGGCCGGAACCCGCCCGCAGTCAAATCCCGGCTTCGCCATGCGCCTTCGTTTTCTCCTGATCCTGGCGCCTGCCTTGGCCGGTGCGGCCCATGCCGCCGAGCCGGCGACGAGCGACGAGGCGATGGTCAAGCTCTGCCAGGGCGAACTCGATGACCAGCTCTTCAGCGGCGGTCCTCGCGGCGAGTCTTTCGTCACGGCGCAGAAGATCGAGCGCGGGTCGGACCGCGTCGTGGTCCGGCTCGACGTCGCCTCCGGCGAGGGCCGCCGCGTCAGCGGCAGCTGCATTTTCCGCGACGGCAAGCTGTTCGACGTGAAATAGACCGCGGCTCTCAGGCGGGGTCGCCGGTATCGGGGATGAGCCCGGCCGCCCGGACGCCATGGACGGCGCAGGCCTCATCCTGCTCGGAGACGTCACCGCTGATGCCGACCGAGCCGATGATGCCGCCGTCGCCGGCGCGGATCAGGACGCCGCCCGGTACCGGGATGATGCGGCCCTCCGACGCCACGCCGAGGGCGGCGATGAAAGCCGGCGCGGCGGCGGCGCGACGGGCGAATTCGCGGCCTCCGAAGCCCATGCCGAGCACGCCCCAGGCCTTGCCCTGGGCGATCTGCGGCCGCAGCAGGCTGGAATTGTCCTCGCGCTTCAGCGCGACCAGATGGCCGCCGGCGTCGAGCACGGCGACGGTGAGCGGCTTGAGCTTGAGGCTGCGCCCGTGCTCGAGAGCCTTGTCGGTGATGATGGCGGCTTGGGCGAGGGTGACATTGGCCATGGCGATGTTCTTTCTCTCCTAAGGTCAGGCAAGTGCGCCGCAGCGCTTCAAGGCGTCGATCTCGTCCGGCGCGAAGCCCCACTGCGCCAGCGAGGCGTTGCCGCGCTCGCCCGGCGCCTCGGGCGGCGAGGGCGTCGCGGCCGGCGTGCGGCTGAAGCGCGGCGCCGGTCCCGGCTGGACGATGCCGTCGACCTCGATGAAGGTGCCGCGCGCCAGGTTGTGCGGATGCGCCGGTGCCTCCTCCATGGACAGCACCGGCGCGAAGCAGGCGTCGCTGCCTTCGAGCAGGCGGCACCATTCCTCGCGCGTCCGCGTCTTGAAGCGCTCTGCCAGCAGCGCCTTTGCCGCCGGCCAGCGCTTCTTGTCCAGCTTCGCCGGCATCTCGCGCGCGTCGATCTCCATGCGCTCCAGGAATTCGGCAAGGAACTTGTCCTCGATGCAGGCGAGCGCCACGTACTTGCCGTCCCGGCATTCGTAGACGTCATAGAAGAAGGCGCCGCTGTCGAGCACGTTCTCGCCGCGCGTCAGGCTCATCTGGCCGGCGGCGCGCATGCCGAAGAACATCGTGGCGAGTGAGGCGGCGCCGTCGACCATCGCGGCGTCGACCACCTGGCCCTTGCCGGAGCGCTGCGCTTCGATGATGCCGCAGGCCAGCCCTAGCGCCAGATAGAGCGCGCCGCCGCCGAAATCGCCGACCAGGTTGAGCGGCGGCGTCGGCGGCGCGCCGGCGCGGCCGATCGCGTGCAGCACGCCGGTGAGCGCGATGTAGTTGAGGTCGTGTCCGGCAGCCTCGGCCAGGGGGCCCTCCTGGCCCCAGCCGGTCATGCGGCCATAGACCAGGCGGGGATTGCGCTTGAGGCAGGGCTCGGGGCCGAGGCCGAGCCGCTCCATGACGCCCGGGCGAAAGCCCTCGACGAGGGCGTCGGCGGCACCGGCGAGCCGCAGCACCAGCTCGACGCCCTCCGGCGTCTTGAGGTCGACGGCGATGGCGTGCCGGCCGCGGTTCATCACCGAAAAGCGCGTCTGGCTGGGCAGGCCCAGCCCGCTCGGCTGCTGCCGGTCGACGCGCAGCACGGTGGCGCCGAGATCGGCGAGCAGCATGGCGCACATCGGCGCCGGCCCGATCCCGGCCATCTCGACGATCTTCAGACCCTTGAGCGGACCCATCGCTCGCCTCCCTGTCGCGGGAGCGACCTTATCGCGCCGGGGCGGGATCGCGCGAGCGGATTTCGCCGCCGACCGCCGGCCTCCGCATGCGCGCGGAGCAACCCTCGTCGTCGGCGCCGTGCGGTTGCAAAGGGCGGCGAAGCTGGCCTAGGGTGAAGCACCAAGCGGCGGCGGGCCGCACCGAAGAAAAATCGGGAGGAAGACGGCGATGGCGGGCGGCGGGTGCCTCGACGGCAAGGTCATCATCATCACCGGCGCGGGGCGCGGCATCGGCCGCGACATCGCGCTGCTCGCCGGGCGCGAGGGCGGCAAGGTCGTGGTCAATGATCTCGGCGCCGGCGCCGACGGCGAGGGCAATGCCGATACCGGACCTGCGCAAGGCGTCGTCGACGAGATCCGCAAGGGCGGCGGCACCGCCGTCGCCAGCACCGACAGCGTCGCCGAGCCCGCCGGTGCCGAGCGCATCATCGGCACCGCGCTCGACGCCTATGGCCGGGTCGACGCCGTGGTCAACAATGCCGGCATCCTGCGCGACCGCATCTTCCACCGCATGTCGACCGTGGATTGGGACCTCGTCATCAAGGTCCATCTGATGGGGAGCTTCTATGTCGCGCGCGCCGCCGCGGCACATTTCCGCGAGCAGCAAGGCGGCTCCTACGTCCATTTCACCTCGACCTCGGGCCTCATCGGCAATTTCGGCCAGGCCAATTACGCCGCCGCCAAGCTCGGCATCGTCGGCCTCTCCAAATCGATCGCCCTCGACATGGCGCGCTACCACGTGCGCTCCAACTGCATCTCGCCCTTCGCCTGGAGCCGGCTGATCGGCACCATCCCGACCGAGACGCCTGAAGAGAAGGCGCGGGTCGAGCGCATCAAGACCGCGACGGCCGAGAAGATCGCGCCGCTCGCAATCTATCTCGCCAGCGATCTCTCGCGCGACGTCACCGGCCAGATCTTCGCCGTGCGCCGCAACGAGATATTCCTGATGAGCCAGCCGCGGCCGGTCCGCTCGGTCCACCGCGGCGAGGGCTGGACGCCGCAAACCATCGCCGAGCACGCCATGCCGGCGCTCGAGAAATCGTTCTTCCCGCTCGACCGCTCCGGCGACATCTTCACCTGGGATCCGGTCTAGGAGCCGGCGGTGGCGATCGACTATCAGCGGCTCAAGAACTGGCTCTTTCCCGAGGTCGAGCACAGCTACGCGGCCAGGGACACGATGCTCTATGCGCTGGGGCTGGGCCTCGGCGCCGACCCGATGGACCGCGCGCAGCTGCGCTTCGTCTACGAGGAGGGGCTGAAGGCGCTGCCGACCATGGCGGTGGTGCTGGCGCTGCCGGGGCAATGGTCGAAGAATCCCGAGACCGGCATCAACTGGAAGCTGCTGCTGCATGGCGAGCAGGGCCTGGTGCTGCACAAGCCGCTGCCGCCCGCCGGCACGGTGGTCGCGCGCACGGTGATCGAGGAGATCGTCGACAAGGGCGCGGGCAAGGGCGCGCTGATCTATTCGCGGCGCGACATCCGCGACAAGGAGACCGGCGCGCTGCTGGCCTCGCTCGCCTCCACCAGCTTCCTGCGCGGCGACGGCGGCTTCGGCGGCCCGAGCGGCCCGACCAGGCCGGTGCACGATCTCCCCGAGCGCACGCCCGATCTCGTCTCGGACATCGCCACGCTGCCGCAGGCGGCGCTGATCTATCGTCTCAGCGGCGACTACAATCCGCTGCACGCCGATCCCGAGATCGCCGCCGCGGCGGGCTTCCCGCGGCCGATCCTGCACGGGCTCTGCACCTTCGGCGTGGCGGGCCACGCGCTGCTGCGCACGCTCTGCGGCTACGATCCCGCGCGCCTCAGGCGCATGGAGGTGCGCTTCTCCTCGCCGGTCTTTCCCGGCGAGACCGTGCGCACCGAGATCTGGCGCGAGGGCGGGGGACGCTTCGGCTTCCGCTGCCGCGTGCTCGAGCGCGACATCGTTGCGATCAACAACGGGTTGGCGGAGATCGCCGCGTAAGGAGCTGGGAGAGAGGCATGGTCGGTATCGCATCCTTCGGCGGTTACATCCCGCGGCTGCGCCTGAGCCGCAAATCGATCGTCGACGCCAATGGCTGGTTCAACGGCAGCCTGCGCGCCTATGCCAAGGCGGAACGCGCGATCTGCTCCTGGGACGAGGACAGCCTCACCATGGCGGTGGAGGCGGCGCGCGACGCGCTCGCCGAGCGGCCGCGCGACGGCTTCCGCGCGCTTTATCTCGCCACCACTTCGGCGCCCTTCGAGGACCGGCAAAACGCCGGCATCCTGGCCCAGGCGCTGCGGCTCGGCGAGGCGGTGAACACCATGGATGTCGGCGCCTCGCAGCGGGCCGGCACCACCGGGCTGGTCGCAGCGCTCGACGCGGTCGCGGCGCGCGGCGGCCCGGTGCTCTACCTGGCCTCCGAGAAGCGGCGCGCGCCGGCGGCGAGCCCGGCCGAGCTGCTCCATGGCGACGGCGCCGCGGCGCTGATCCTCGACCGCGGCGACGGCGTCGCCAGATTCCTCGGCAGCCGCTCCGCGTCGGTCGATTTCGTCGATCACTACAAGGGCAAGGGCCGCGAGTTCGACTACGGCTGGGAAGAGCGCTGGATTCGCGACGAGGGCTATCTCAAGCTGGTGCCGCCGGTGATCGCCGGCGTGCTTGCGGAAACCGGGCTGAAGCCCGGCGACATCGCGCATTTCTGCCTGCCCTGCACGCTGCCGCGGGTCGGGCAGGCGGTCGCCAAGGCGGCGGGCCTGCCGGAGAGCAGCATGCGGCCCAATCTTGACGGGCTCTGCGGCGATACCGGCGCGGCGCATCCGCTGGTGATGCTGGTGCACGCGCTGCAGGAGGCGAAGCCGGGCGAGCGCATCCTGGTGGCAAGCTTCGGCAGCGGCTCGGACGCGCTGGTCTTCGAGGCGACGGCGGAACTGCCGGCGATGCAGCGGGCGCGGCGCGGCATCCTCGGCGCGCTCAGGCGGCGCAAGGAGGAGACCAACTACGCGCGATATCTCGCCTTCAACGATCTCATCAAGATGGAACGCGGCCTGCGTTCGGAGGTCGACAAGCAGACGCCGCTCACCACGCTCTACCGCAAGCGCGACATGCTGCTGTCGCTGGTCGGCGGCCGCTGCGAGCGCTGCGGCACGGCGCAGTTCCCGAAATCGAACATCTGCGTCAACCCCAACTGCCGCGCCGCCCACAGCCAGGTCGACCAGCCCTTCTCGGAGTTCGGCGGCAAGATCATGTCGTTCACCGCCGACAGCCTCACCTATTGTCCGGATCCGCCGGCGCATTATGGCATGGTGCAATTCGCCGAAGGCGGGCGCATGATGGTGGACTTCACCGACGTGGATGCCGGCCAGGTCGAGGTCGGCATGCCGATGCGCATGGTGTTTCGCATCAAAGAGGTGGACCCGGCGCGCGGCTTCACCAAGTATTTCTGGAAGGCGACGCCCAGCGGCGAGGTCAAGGAGGTCTGACGATGGCGAAGGGAATCCGGGACAAGGTCGCGATCCTCGGCATGGGCTGCTCCAAATTCGGCGAGCGCTGGGACCGCGAGGCCGACGACCTGATCGTCGAGGCCTATGAGGAGGCGATCAAGGACGCCGGCATCGAGACCAGCCAGATCGATGCCGCCTGGTTCTCCACCGCCATCGAGGAGCAGCATGTCGGCAAGTCCGGCGTGCCGCTCGCCACTGCGCTGCGGCTGCCCTACATCCCGGTGACGCGCGTCGAGAATTACTGCGCTTCCGGCTCCGAGGCCTTCCGCGGCGCGACCTACGCGGTCGCCTCCGGCGCCTGCGACATCGCGCTGGCGCTCGGCGTCGAGAAGCTCAAGGACACCGGCTATGGCGGCCTGCCACAGCGCGGCCGCGGCGCGCTCAACTCGATGTACTGGGCCAACATGTCGGCGCCCGGCAGCTTCGCCCAGCTCGCCGCCGCCTACCGCGCCAAGCACGGCGTCTCGCGCGACGATCTCAAGAAGGCGATGGCGCACATCTCGGTGAAGAGCCACGACAACGGCAGCCGCAATCCCAAGGCGCATCTGCAGAACAAGATCACCGAGGAGACCGTGCTCAAGGCGCCGCTGGTGGCGGAGCCGCTCGGCCTTTACGATTGCTGCGGCGTCAGCGACGGCTCGGCCTGCGCCATCGTCACCACGCCCGAGATTGCGAAGAGTCTCGGCAAGCACCATCTCGTCACGGTGAAGGCGCTGCAGCTCGCCGTCTCCAACGGCCAGGAGGCGCAGCACAATTCCTGGGACGGCAGCTACTTCGCCACCGCGCGGGCGGCGGCCAAGCGCGCCTATCAGGAGGCCGGCATCGACAAGCCGCGCGAGCAGCTGTCGCTGGTCGAGGCGCATGACTGCTTTTCGATCACCGAGCTGGTGACGCTCGAGGATCTCTACATCTCACCCGAAGGCGGCGCGGTGAAGGACGTGCTCGACGGCTTCTACGATGCCGACGGCAAGGTGCCTTGCCAGATCGACGGCGGGCTCAAATGCTTCGGCCATCCCATCGGCGCCTCGGGGCTTCGCATGATCTACGAGATCTATCTCCAGATGCAGGGGCGCGCCGGCGCCCGCCAGCGCAAGCAGGAACCGGTGCGTGGCCTCGTGCACAATCTTGGCGGCATGCCGCACCAGAATGTGTGCTCGATCGCCATCATCGGCAAGCACGGATCCTGAGCGGCGGGGCGGCGATGTTCGAGGGATTCACCGAGCACCGCATCGCCGTCGGCGACGCCGAGCTCCATTGCCTTACCGGCGGCAGCGGGCCGCCGCTCCTGCTGCTGCACGGCTATCCGCAGACGCATGTCGCCTGGCACCGCCTCGCGCCGCGCCTGATGCGGCATTTCAGCCTGGTGATGCCGGATCTGCGCGGCTATGGGCAGAGCCGCGGGCCGCGGCCCGACGCGGCGCATCACAATTACTCCAAGCGCGTCATGGCAAGGGATGCCGCGGAGCTGATGACCGCGCTGGGCCATGAGCGCTTCCTGCTCGCCGGTCACGACCGCGGCGCCCGCGTCGGTTTCCGGCTGTGCCTCGACCAGCCCGGACGGGTCGAGCGCTTTGCCGCGCTGGATATCATCCCGACGCTCGACGTCTGGGAGCAGATGGACGCCGACAAGGCGCTGGCCGGATATCACTGGCTTTTTCTGGCCGTGCCGGCGCCGTTGCCGGAAACGCTGATCGGCGCCGATCCCGACGTCTATATCCGCCATCTGCTCGATCGCTGGGTCGGGCGGCCGGATGCGCTTCATCCGCAGGCGGTCGAGGCTTATCTCAAGCAGTTCCATGATCCCGCGGTGATCGCTGCGACCTGCGAGGATTACCGCGCCGGCGCCAGCGTCGACCGCGCCGAGGATGCGGCCGACCGGCAGCAGGGGCGCAAGATATCCTGCCCGGTGCTGCTGCTGTGGGGGAGTCGCTATCTTTCGAGCAAGACCGGCTCGCCGATCGCCGCCTGGCGCAAATGGGCGGCCGATGTGCGCGAGCAGGCCTTCGATTGCGGCCATTTCCTTGCCGAGGAAGCGCCCGAGGATTGCGCCCAGGCGATGACGTCGTTCTTCGCCGGGCATGGCTGAGGCCGCCGACGGCGGCAGTGGCAGGAGGGCGTCCGCGCGATCCGAGCCGGTTCAGCGCGTAGTGCGGATGAAATCCAGCACCTGACGCGCGAGATCCTCGTCCTTGGTGTTGATGCTGGCGATCTCCGAAATGTGGTTGTGGCCCATGAGCCAGGCGAGGCGCGGGCATTTGCCGTCCCGCAGGCAGACCCGCGCGGCGAGATCGAGGCTCTGTACCTCCAGCCGCGGCGGGTCGTATTCGGCAACCACGATGAAGAGCGGCACTTTGCTCTCGCCGACATGGGTGATCGGCGAGCGGGCGGCGAGTTGGCTCGGGTCGCTGCCGAAATAGGCGGCGACGTTCGGCGCCAGCCTCTCGGGCTTTACGTCATAGAGGCCGCTCATCAGGATCGCGCCGCGAACGCCCGCGCCTGCTTTGGGGTGAAGCTCGGCGTCGAAGAGATAGGAGGCGACATGGCTGGCGCCCGCCGAATGGCCCATCAGGAAGATCCGGGCTGCATCGCCGCCGTGAGCGGCGGCGTTGGCCTGCACCCAGGCGATCACCTTGCCGACGTCGTCGGCGCCGGCGGGCCAGGGATGCTGCGGCGCGAGGCGATAGTTGGCGATTACGGTGAGTAGGCCATGGCGGGCGAAATAAGCGCCGACATTGGCATAGAGCGCCTCGTTGCGGTGCTTGTCGCCGCCGATGAAGGCGCCGCCCGGGATGAGGACCAGGACCGGCAGGCGCCGCTTGCCCTCGGGCGCGAAGAGATCGAGCTTGTTCCGCTCGTCGGGTCCATAGGGCAGGTTCTCGCTCAGCTTGATGCCGGCGAGCGAGGCGGGCTTGGCCAGCGGCGTGAACATCGCCGTCGTCGTGTTGATGAGGTCGGGCGTGAGCACCGCTCCCATGGCGGCGATCTTGGCGCGCACTTCCGACGGCAGCGCCGAACTCTGCGCCGCGGCCGGCATGGCGGCGGCGCCGGCGAGGGTAAGGGCGGCAACGAGCGAGGCGATCAGCGGCTTCATCGATTCCCCCTGGCTTTGCGGCGGAGATAGTCGCCCTCCGCCGGGCCGGGCGTCAATCCCGCGCGCCGACGTCCCGGCCGGCCGTCTCCGCCGCCCCCGCCATGCGCAGCGCCGCCGCCGCCATCGTCTCGGCGACTTCCTGCCGCGACAGTCTGCCGCCGCCGCGGTACCAGCGATGCACCCAGATGATCATGCCGCTGATGGCGAGCCCGGTGACGGCGGGATCGGCGAGGTTGAACGCGCCGTTCGCTGCGCCGTCCGCCAGAATCGAGGTCAGGATGCGGTCGAACCGCTCCTGCATGCGCAGGATGCGGCGGCGGGAGTCCTCGGGCAGAAACTTCATCTCGCGCGAGGAGATCGCGATGTAGTCCTGGTTGTCGATCACGATGCCGGTGAAGTCGTACGCGATCAGACCGAGCTTCGTCGCCGGATCGCCCGTCTCACGCGCGACGCGCTCGGCAAGATCGACCGAGAAGCGCACCGCCTGCTCGCAGATCTCGACCAGAATCTCGGTCTTGCCGGCGAAATGCTCGTAGATCGCCCGCCGCGACGCCGAGATATCGGCGGTGATTGCGTCGATGGTGGTGGCGGCGTAGCCGCGCTCGGAGAACAGCTTGGCGGCGGCGCCGAGGACGAGAGCCCGCCTGAACCGGCTCACGCCTTCCTTCATCGCGGAGACTGCCATGGCGCCGCTGCTCTCTTCCACCCGCCTCGTCGTCCATGGTGCCTTGACAGAAGCGGTACTGTCCAGTACCGTTTCGAGAACAAAAAGTACCGAAGGCCGGGGAGGCGCCATGGACTACCGCTCGATCTTCCGCGACGGGCTTTTTGCTGGACGCCATGCCGTCGTCACCGGCGGCGGCAGCGGCATCGGGCGCTGCACCGCGCACGAGCTGGCGGCGCTGGGCGCTGCGGTGGCGCTGGTCGGGCGCAAACGCGAGAGACTCGAGGCGGTGGCCGGAGAGATCGCCGACGCCGGCGCCGCGCGGCCCACGGTACACGCCTGCGACATCCGCCTCGAAGACGAGGTGGAGCGTACGGTCGGCGATATCCTCGCCGCGCATCCACGCATCGACGCGCTGGTCAACAATGCCGGCGGCCAGTTCTCGGCGCCGCTCAAGGACATCACGCAAAAAGGCTGGGAGACCGTCGTCCGCACCAATCTCACCGGCGGCTTCCTGATGGCGCGCGAATGCTTCCGCCGTTCGATGGAATCCGGCGGCGGCGCCATCGTCAACATCATCGCCGATATGTGGCAGTCGATGCCGGGCATGGGCCATTCCGGCGCGGCGCGCGCCGGCATGCTCAACTTCACCATGACGGCGGCGGTCGAATGGGCCTATGCCGGGGTGCGCGTCAACGCCGTGGCGCCCGGCTGGATCGCGTCCTCGGGAATGGCGACATATCCGGTGGCGATGCGGCCGCGGCTCCAGGCGATGTGGCGGCAGGTGCCGCTGAAGCGGCTCGGCACCGAGAGCGAGGTGTCGGCGGCGATCGTCTTCCTGCTGTCGGAGGCGGCGTCCTTCATCTCCGGCAGCTGCCTGCGCGTCGACGGCGCGGTGCCCAATGCGAGGAGCAGCTGGCCGCTGCCCGACCACGACCGCTCGCAGCCCTATTACGGCTTCCCGCTGGAGACGCCGCCCGACTTCCTGCGCCGCGACGGCGGCGGGGTCTGAGCCATGGCGGTCATCGAGAGCCGCATCGACCGGGCGAGCGAGGGATTCCGCGCCAACCGCGCCGCCATGCTCGCGTTGGTCGAGGAGTTCCGCGCGCTCGAGGAGCAGGTGCGCCGCACCTCCAACGCCAAGAAGGAGCAGTTCGCCCGGCGCGGCCAGCTGCTGCCGCGCGAGCGCGTGGCGCTGCTGCTCGACAAGGGCAGCCCCTTCCTCGAGCTCTCGACGCTGGCCGGGCTCGGCATGCATGACGATGACGGCAAGGAGAACGTGCTCGGCGGCGGGGTGATCGACGGCATCGGCTATGTCGCGGGGGTGCGCTGCCTGATCTCCGCCTCGGACGCCGCCATCAAGGGCGGCACCACCGCGCCGATGGGGCTCAAGAAGAAGCTGCGCTGCCAGGAGATCGCCCGCGACGGCAAGCTGCCGCTGATCCAGCTCGTCGAATCCGGCGGCGCCAATCTGAACTACCAGGCGCAGATCTTCGTCGAGGGCGGTCAGACCTTCCGCAACCAGGCGCGGCTGTCGGCGATGGGCGTGCCGCAGATCACCGTCGTGCACGGCTCCTCGACCGCGGGCGGCGCTTATCTCCCCGGGCTCTCCGATCACGTCATCATGGTGAAGGGCCGTGCCAAGGTCTTCCTCGCCGGGCCGCCGCTGCTGCGCGCCGCCACCGGCGAGCGCGCGGAGGACGAGGCGCTCGGCGGCGCCGAGATGCATGCGACCGTCTCCGGCGTTGCCGACTACATGGCGGAGGATGACGCCGACGGCATCCGGCTCTGCCGCGAGATCGTGGCCAAGCTCAACTGGAACGAGCGGCTGCCGGTGCGGCAGCCGCGCCCCTCCCGCGAGCCGCGCTACGACCCCGACGAGCTTTGCGGCGTCGTGCCGGTCGATTACCGTAAGCCCTGCGACGTCCGCGAGGTCATTGCCCGCCTGGTCGACGACAGCGACTTCCTCGATTTCAAGGCGCTCTATGGCGTCCATACCGTCTGCGGCCAGGCCGAAATCGAGGGCCAGCCGGTGGGGCTCATCGGCAATAACGGGCCGATCGACGCCGATGGCGCCGTCAAGGCGGCGCAGTTCATCCAGCTCATGTGCCAGGCGGGCATTTCCATCGTCTATCTCCAGAACACGACCGGCTACATGGTCGGCACCGAGGCGGAGCGGCGCGGCATCGTCAAGCACGGCTCGAAGATGATCCAGGCGGTGGCCAACGCCACGGTGCCGCAGCTCACGCTTCATATCGGCGCCAGCTTCGGCGCCGGCAATTATGGCATGTGCGGCCGCGCCTACGACCCGCGCTTCATCTTTGCCTGGCCCAACAACCGCATCGCCGTGATGGGCGGCGAGCAGGCGGCGAAGGTGCTGTCGATCATCACCGAAGAGCGCCAGGAGCGCCTGGGCCAGCCGGTCGATCGTCTCCGCCTCGAGGCGATGGAGCGGAAGATCATCGACCAGTTCGCCCGCGAGTCGACCGCGCTCTTCGCCACCGCGCGGCTCTGGGACGACGGGCTGATCGATCCCCGCGACAGCCGCAAGGTTCTCGCCTTCTGCCTGTCGATCTGCCGCGAGGCGGAGATTCGTCCCCTCAACCCTACCAGCTTCGGCGTCGCCCGGATGTGAGGTCACACCCATGATCTACAGCGAACAGCACCGCGAGCTCATGCGCTCGGTCACGAAATTCTGCGAGGCCGAGATCAATCCCCATGTCGATGAATGGGAGAAGGCCGGCATTTTCCCGGCGCATGAGCTGTTCAAGAAGATGGGCGATCAGGGTTTTCTCGGGATCCACAAGCCCGAGAAATTCGGTGGGCTCGGCCTCGATTATTCCTACGAGATCGCCTTCTGCGAGGCGCTCGGCGCCTCGCGCAGCGGCTCGGTCACCATGGCGATCGGCGTCCAGACCGACATGGCGACGCCGGCGCTGGCGCGCCACGGCTCGGACGCGCTGCGCGAAGAGTTCCTGACGCCCAGCATCACCGGCGAGTTCGTCGCCTGCCTCGGCGTTTCCGAGGTCGGCGCCGGCTCCGACGTTGCCAGCATCAAGACGCGCGCGCGCAAGGATGGCGGCGACTACGTCATCGACGGCGGCAAGATGTGGACCACCAACGGCATCCAGGCCGATTGGATGTGCCTTCTGGCCAATACCGGCGACGGGCCGGTGCACCGCAACAAGACGCTGATCTGCGTGCCGATGAAGACCAAGGGGGTGGAGATCGCGCGCAAGCTCGACAAGCTCGGCATGCGCGCTTCGGACACGGCGCAGATCTTCTTCGACGGCGTGCGGGTGCCGCAGCGCTATCGCGTCGGCGAGGAGGGGATGGGCTTCATCTACCAGATGCAGCAGTTCCAGGAAGAGCGGCTCTGGGCCGCCGCCGGCGGGCTGGTCAAGATGGAACGCGCCATCGCCGACACCATCGACTACACCCGGAACCGCATCGCTTTCGGCCAGAGTATCCTCGACAACCAGGTCGTGCACTACAAGCTTGCGGAGCTTCAGACCAAGGTCGAACTGCTGCGCTCGCTGGTCTATCGCGCGGTCGAGGAGTACATCAACGGCGCCGACATCACCAAGCTTGCTTCGATGGCGAAGCTCACCGTCGGCCGGCTGCAGCGCGAGGTGGCCGATAGCTGCCTGCAATATTACGGCGGCATGGGATTCATGAACGAGACCGAGATCACCCGCTTCTTCCGCGACGGTCGCCTGACCTCGATCGGCGGCGGCGCCGACGAGATCATGCTCGCCATCATCTGCAAGCTGATGGGAACGCTGCCCGGCAAGCCGCCGGCGGGAAGCAATCACTAGCCATGTCGTGCCGGCGGACAGCCCCCCGCCCCAAGCCTCCCCCGCGGGGGCAGGGCAATCTCATATGCATCCGCACCAGCAAGAGAGACTCACCACGGAAGCACGGAGATCACGGAGATCACGGAGATCACGGAGAAGGTAAGAGTGGCGCGCGTCGCGCGTTCAAGATCTTTTTTCCGTGTCCTCCGTGCCTCCGCGGTGCACCTCATCGGCGATCGCCCTGCCCTCGAAGGGAGAGGGGATGGTTCGGCGCGCCGTCTTCTTCCTTCTCCCTCGAGCGGGAGGGGGGCCGATGACCGAACTTCCGGCTTGCAATTCCCTGCTCCTCCACCGCGAGGGCGCGCGCCTCCACGTCACGCTGAACCGGCCGGAGACCAAGAACGCGCTGACCGGCGAAGTGGTGCAGGAGCTGCTCGCGGCGGTGGCGTTCCTCGAGCGCGCCGAGGATATCGGCACGGTGGTGCTGCGCGGTGCCGGCGGCAGCTTCTGCGCTGGCGGCGACATCAAGGGCTTCATGGCGCAGTTCAACGCGCCCTCGCCGATCGCCGGCGAGCGCGACCCGGTGGCCGTGCAGAACCGGCGCTTCGGCAGCTTCCTGGAGCGCTTCGACGGCCTGCCGCAGACCGTCGTCGTAGCGATCGAGGGCGCGGCCTTCGGAGGCGGCCTCGGCCTTGCTTGCATCGGCGACGTCGTCCTCTGTTGTGCCGATGCGCGCTTCGCCATGTCGGAGACCGGGCTCGGCGTCGTTCCGGCACAGATCGCGCCCTTCGTCGCCCGTCGCGTCGGCGTCGCTCAGGCGCGACGTCTGGCGCTCACGGGGATGCGCTTCGACGGGCGCGAGGCGGGGCGGATCGGCCTCGTCCATCATGTCTGCGAGGGCGAGGACGCCTTCGAGGCGACGCTGTCGAAGATTCTCGCCGATATCGGCCGCTGCGCGCCCGGCGCCAATGTGGCGACGAAGCGGTTGCTGCTGGCGAGCCGGTCGATGCCGCTGGCGGAGCTGCTCGACCAGGCGGCCGACGCGTTCGCCGCGGCGCTGCGCGGCGCCGAGGGAAGGGAAGGGGTCACCGCCTTTCTCGAGAAGCGGCCTGCATCCTGGGTGGACGGGAAGCCGTGACGCGCTTTTCCAAGCTCCTCGTCGCCAATCGCGGCGAGATCGCCTGCCGGGTGATGCGGAGCGCCCGCGCGCTCGGCTATCGCACCGTCGCAGTTTATTCCGAGGCCGACCGGGCGATGCCGCATGTGGCGGCGGCCGACCAGGCGGTGCCGATCGGGCCGGCGCCGGCCGCGGACTCGTATCTCGCGATCGAGCGGATTATCGCCGCGGCGCGGCGGTCCGGCGCCGACGCGATCCATCCCGGCTACGGCTTCCTGTCGGAAAACGCCGCTTTCGCCGAAGCCTGCGCCGCGGCCGGGATCGTCTTCGTCGGCCCCCCGCCCGAGGCCATCCGGCTGATGGGCAACAAGGCCGCCGCCAAGCGCCGCATGATCGCCGCCGGCGTGCCCTGCGTCCCCGGCTATGAGGGCGACGCGCAGGACGACGCCGCGCTCGCCCGCGCGGCCGACGCGATCGGCTTTCCGGTCATGGTCAAGGCGACCGCGGGCGGCGGCGGCAAGGGCATGCGGCTGGTGGCGGAGCCCTCGCTTCTCACCGAGGCCTTGCGCGCCGCGCGCTCCGAGGCGCTGAAGGCCTTCGGGTCGGACGAACTCATTCTCGAGCGCGCGGTCCTGGAGCCGCGCCACGTCGAGATCCAGATTTTCGCCGACCGCCACGGCAATACGCTCCATCTCTTCGAGCGCGACTGCTCGATCCAGCGCCGGCACCAGAAGGTGATCGAGGAAGCGCCGTCGCCGGCGCTGACGCCGGCGCTGCGCAAGGCCATGGGCGATGCGGCGGTCACCGCCGGAAAGAGCATTGGTTATGTCGGCGCCGGCACGGTCGAGTTCCTGCTGGCACCGGACGGTCGATTCCATTTTCTCGAGATGAACACCCGGCTTCAGGTCGAGCACCCGGTGACTGAGATGATCACCAGCCTCGACCTCGTCGCCTGGCAGCTGCGGGTGGCCGCTGGCGAGACGCTGCCGCTGCGGCAGGAGGAGGTCGCGCTCGACGGCCACGCCATCGAGGCGCGGCTCTATGCCGAGGATGCGCAGGGCGACTTCCTGCCGCAGGCCGGTACGCTGCTTGCCTGGGAGCCGCCCTCCGGTGCGGGCCTGCGCTGCGATCACGGTGTCGCGTCGGGGCTCGCGATCCCGCCCCACTACGACCCGCTGATGGCGAAGATCATCGCCCATGGCGCGACCCGCGACGAGGCGCGCCGCCGGCTCGTAACCGCGCTCGAGGACACGGTGGCGCTCGGGCTCGGGACCAACCGGCGCTTCCTCATCGACTGCTTGCAGCACCCGGCCTTCGTTGCCGGCGAGGCCGGCACCGGCTTCATCGAGCGGCATTTCCCGGCGGCGGTGCGTGCCGGCGCTGGTCCAGAGCCGCGGCTGCGGGCGCTGGCGGCGGCGCTCATCGCCGGGCATGGCGGCGCGCAGGGCCCGTGGCGCAGCAGCGGCCCGGCCGCCGTGCCGCTGCTGCTGCGCAGTGGTCAGTCCCGAGTTGCACTGTCGGTGACCGGAACCGGCGCGCGAGGCTGCCGCGTCGAGGGCGACGGCCCATCGCAGAATGTCGAGATCCTGGAGGTCGACGGTACGCGGGTGCGCTTCCTGGCCGACGGGCTCGTCGAGACCGCGCGCCTCGCCCGCGATGGCGGTGCGCTTCACCTCAGCCTCGGCGCCGCCGAAGGGTCTTTCGAGGACGTGCTGCTGACGGCGAGCGGCGCTGCGGCGGCGGCCGGAGCGGGCGCTGCGCTCGCGCCGATGACCGGGACCATCGCCGCGGTGCGGGTGAAGCCCGGCGATGCCGTGCGCAAGGGGCAGTGCCTGGTCATCCTCGAGGCGATGAAGATGGAGCACGAGATCGTGGCATCCCAGGACGGTACCGTCGCGGCGGTGCTGGTGGCGCCCGGAGATCAGGTGGCGACGCGCAAGCTCCTGGTCGAGCTCGCGCCGCCGGGTTGACGGTCCAGACGATCGGAGGACACGCCATGGCCGAGAAGATCGTGCGTATCGGCGGCGCATCGGGCTACTGGGGCGACACCGCCTCGGCGCCGCGCCAACTCGTCGAAAAGGGCGGCGTTCACTATCTCGTCTTCGACTATCTCGCCGAAGTCACCATGTCGATCCTCGCCAAGATGCATGCGCGCTCGCCCGAGGCGGGCTACGCCACCGACTTCATCGCGCTGGCGATGAAGCCGCTGCTGCGCGACATCGCGGCGAGGAAGATCAAGGTGGTCGCCAATGCCGGCGGCGTCAATCTCGCCGCCTGCCGCGCCGCGCTGGAGCGGATCGCCGCCGAGGCGGGGGTGGCGCTGAGGATCGGCACGGTCGAGGGCGACGATCTCGTGCCGCGCCTGGAGGAACTGCGGCCGCTCGACCTTCGCGACCTGGCGACCGGTGCGCCTCTGCCGGAGCGGCTGCTCAGCGTCAACGCCTATCTCGGCGGCTTTCCCATCGCCGCCGCACTCGATGCCGGCGCCGACATCGTGGTCACCGGCCGCTGCGTCGACAGCGCGCTGGTGCTGGGGCCGCTCATCCATGAATTCGGCTGGGCGCCGGACGATTACGACCGCCTCGCCGCCGGCAGCCTCGCCGGACATCTGCTGGAATGTGGCGCTCAGGTCACCGGCGGAAATTTCACCGATTGGCGGGACGTCGCGGACGGCTGGGACGATATGGGCTTTCCCATCGCCGAGGTCGCCGCCGATGGCGGCTTCGTCATCGCCAAGCCCGAGGGCACTGGCGGTCTGGTCTCGCCGCTCAGCGTTGGCGAGCAGATGCTCTATGAGATCGGCGATCCCCGAGCCTATCTGCTGCCCGACGTCGTCTGCGACTTCACATCAGTGCGGCTGACCCAGATCGGCAGGGACCGCGTGCGCGTCACCGGCGCGCGTGGCCGGGCGCCGACCGGTACCTACAAGGTGAGCGCGACGTATCCCGGCGGCTTCGGCTGTGTCGGCAGCATGGTGGTGGCGGGGATCGACGCGCCGGAGCGGGCGCGGCGCAACGGCGAGGCGATCTTGAAGAAGACCCGGCGCATGCTCGCCGAGGCCGGGCTCGACGATTTCAGCCAGACCGCCGTGCAGATCGTCGGCGCGGAGTCGCTCTATGGCGGCAATGCGCGGTCGGCCGCGGCGGAAAGCCGCGAGGTGGTACTGCGGCTTGCCATCCGCCACGCCAAGCCCGAGGGGGCGGAGCTGTTCTCCAAGGAATATGTCGGCTCCGGTCTCAGCATGTCGACCGGGCGCTGCAGCCTCGGCGCCGGGCGGCCTTCCGTCTCGCCGGTGGTGCGGCTTCATTCCTTTCTGATCGACAAGCGCCGGCTCGATATCGCCGTGCGCGTCGCCGGCGAGAAAGTGACGCTGGCTCACGCCGTCACGATCGGCGGTGCCGACACCGTCCCGCCGGCGGCGGCGATCGCCGACGCGCTGCCGCCCGGGCGGCGCGTCGAGGTGCCGCTCCTCCGTCTGGCGGTGGCGCGCAGCGGCGACAAGGGGAACGACGCCAACATCGGCGTCATGGCGCGGCGGGAGGCCTATCTGCCGGCGATCCGTGCGGCACTGACGCCGGAGGCGGTGAAGCACTATCTCGCGCATTTCGTCGAGGGTACCGTCGAGCGCTTCGATCTGCCGGGCATCCACGCGCTCAATTTCGTGCTGCATGACGGTCTCGGTGGCGGCGGCACGTCCTCGCTGCGGCTCGACACCCAGGCCAAGACCTATGCGCAGCTGCTGCTGGGCTTCCCGGTGCCGGTGCCGGAAGGCTGGACCAACGAACTCGGCGTCAGCGGCCGGTGATCGCCGCAGGTGCCCAAAAATTAATCCTGCAATGACGACGCGGAACCGGAGGGCTGTGCCGTCCATCGCACCGCGGCGACAGGGATCGTGCATCCGCCGCGTCAGCCATATATAAATATGACAAGATGAGGTGACGGGAGGTGTGGCCGGCTCCTGCCACGGTCTCCCGACAGTCGCCCGGCTGGCGCCGGTGCGCTGCGGTGTCGGGTTTACGCGATAGGAGATGACCTTGGGAAAGGTGATGTCGGTAGCCGACGCCGAGAGCGTCGCCCCTTCCTTCAAGCGTCGCACCGTGATCGTCGATGGTCCCGACCCGATCGACCAGCATGTCGGCGGCCAGTTGCGGTTGCGCCGCGCCCAGGCCGGGATGACGCAGACCGAGCTCGGCGCCAAGGTCGGGCTCTCCTTTCAGGCGGTGCAGAAATACGAGACCGGCGAGAACCGCATCAGCGCCAGCCGGCTCTATCAGCTGGCGCGCATCCTCGACGTGTCCCTGACTTATTTCTTCGACGGACTCGACGAGACCGGCCACGCCGACGACGTGGCGGGCGCTGCGGACCTGACGCGCAAGGAGGCGTCGATGGTGCTGGGCGCCTATTACGGCATCAAGGACCCGCGGCTGCGCTCGGCCTGCCTGCTGATCATGGCGCGGATGGCCGAGCGAGCGATCGACGAAACCGGGGAATGACGACGGACGCGTGCGCCGGCGTCGTCCGCGCCACGGCGGGCATCGCACGCGCCGCGGCCGGCTCCTGCCGGCGCCGGGCGGGTTTCGCGGTTGCTGCGCAACCGCTGGCGCCGCACCCGACGAGCGCTGACGCGCTCGCGGGCGGCCTAGTTCAGGGTCTTGAGGTAGGCGACGATGTCGTCGATCTCGCCGGGCTCGAAGGTGCTCTTGAGCGCCATCCGGTTGCCCTTCACCTTCGCCTGCGGATCGGCGATGTATTCCTTCAGAGTCTGCTCGGTCCAGGTAATGCCGCTGGCGCGCATGGCGCTGGAATAGCGGAAATCCTCGATTGAAGCCGCTTTGCGACCGACGATGCCCTTGAGCGTCGGGCCGACCAGCGTGTCATCGCCCTCGGCGGTGATGGGATGGCATTTCGCACAGGCCTCGAACAGCGCCTTGCCCTTCGTCGCATCGGCCGCCATGGCCGGCGACGACAGGGCGGCGATCGCGACGCAACCGATCAGTACCAAGGTTCTCATGGTCCTCTCCTTCTTGTTTCGGGATCACGCCGCCCGCACCTGATCGACAAAAGCGTGCACGTCGCGGTCGAGCCGCGAGGAAGCCTCGCCCAGCGCCTGGGCCGCAGCGTTCACCGCCTCGGCCGTACGTTGCCCTTCCTGGGCGCTGTCGGCAAGCAATCCGATGACCGCGACGACCTGCTGGTTGCCGGCCGCGGCCTGCGAAACGTTGCTGGCGATCTCGTGCGTCGCGGTGCTCTGCTGAGCGATCGCGCCGGCCACGGCCGCGGTGATGGCGTCGGCTTCGGCGATGACGCCGCGCACCGCGGATATCGATTTGACCGAGCGCGACACCACGGTGTGCAACTCGTCGATCTGCGCCGCGATGTCCTCGGTGGCCTTCGCCGCCTGGTTGGCGAGGCTCTTGACCTCGCCGGCGACCACGGCGAAGCCTTTGCCGGCATCGCCGGCGCGCGCCGCTTCGATCGTCGCATTGAGCGCGAGCAGGTTGGTCTGGCTGGCGATCTCGCCGATCAGCTTCACCACGTCGTTGATGCGCGCGGCGGTGGCGGCCACGCTCTCCACGTCCTTGCCGGTCGCTTCGACGTCGTCGACCGCCTGCTTGGCGATGGCGGCGGAGCGCTGGATCTGTTGTGCGACCTCGCGCAGGCTGGCGGAAAGCTCCTCGGCGGCGGCGGCGACGGCCTTGACGTTGTCCGCTGCCTGCCGCGAGGCGTCGCCGGCTTCGCCGCCATGGCGCCCGGTCGCCGCCGCGACGGTGGTCAGGGCTTCCGCCAGGTCGCGCAGCTTGCCGCCTTCGCTGGTGATGGCGGCGATGAGGCCGCGCATGCGCTCGTCGAAGCGGCCGGCGAGTTCGTCCATCAACGTCCTGCGCTCCTGCGCGGCGCGTTCTCCGGATTCCTGCCGCTCGCGCTCGAGCGCGTGCATCTTCTCGGTATTGGCGCGGAACACTTCGACGGTCGCCGCCATGGCGCCGATCTCGTCGCGGCGCTCGCGCGCCGGAATCGCGATGTCGGTGGCGCCCTCGGCCAGAAGCTGCATCGCCCGGGTCAGCTGCTTCAGCGGCCGCAGGATGCTGCGCGTGCTGAAGAAGAGGAGCGGCACCAGGATGAGCAGCGATCCGGCGAAGGTTGCGAGGTTGACCGCGCTGGCTTTCTCGATCTCGGTCGCGGTGCTGCCGAAATGCCGGCGCATTTCCGCTGCCGACGTGTCGGCCATGGTCTCGAGCATCTCGTTGAGGTTGGCGGCTTTCGCGTCATATTGGCCGGCGGCGGCGGCGAGGGCGGCAAAATCGTCTTTCCCGAGCGCCGGCCTGACCTGCTCATCGATCATCCGGTTGAGCGCGGCGAACTCGCCGGCGGCATCGCGTTCGCCCAGCGCCTTGCTGGCGTCGCGCATGAAATCGGCGACCTTCTTGGTGCCGCGGGCGAAATCCTTGCGCGCGATGGCGAGGTCCCTGAGGTTCGACTTGCTGAAATCGCCGCGCCGGGCGACCGCGTCCTTGACGACGAGTTCCGACTGCAGCACCGCTGTGCGCATCAGGACCAGGTTGTCGCTGATCTCGCGGAAATGGTCGCTATCGCCCATCTTCTCGCCGACCACCCGGCCAAGTTGCAAATGGAGCAGTGACAATATCGTCACGGCGCTCAGCGACACCACGGCGGTGAGCATCATCTTGGCGCCTATGCTGAGACTGAGTCTGCCGGCGACCATGCCGAACCCCGTGCCGATACGTCTTCCCATTGATCTGCCTTGGCATTTCGGCGAGGCCGGGCGACTGCCGCACGGGACGCGCGACGCGCGCACCCGAAGCCCCACGATCCCCGGACTTTGGACCTTGTGCCTTGATTTTTCGTAAACATTGGCGCTCCGGGAGCCCGCAAAAGAGGCGGCGCCCGCGGCGTGACCGGGCCTAGGGCGACGGCGCCAGGATCGGCCCACTGGCCGCGGCCGGGGCGCCGCCGATCTGGCGGTAGACGAAATCGCCGGCGGGCGCCGCGGCGTCCGCCTCGCGCAGGCGATCGAGCAACGCCCGGTCGGGGGCGAGCGCGCAGGCCGGGTCGGTGCGCGCGGCATCGCCGGTGAGCGCGAAAGCCTGGCAGCGGCAGCCGCCCCAATCGATCTCGCGCTTGTCGCAGGAGTGGCAGGGCTCCGGCATCCAGTCGGTGCCGCGGAAGCGGCTGAAGGCGTCGGAGCGGTACCAGATCTCGGCGAGGCTCGTCGAGCGCACCGAGGGGAATTCGAAGCCGGGCAGGCTCTCGGCGGCGTGGCACGGCAATACCTTGCCGGCCGGCGAGATGTTGAGGAATTGCCGGCCCCAGCCGCCCATGCACGCCTTTGGACGGCGCGCGTAATAGTCCGGCACGACGTAATCGATAGTGAGGACGCCTTTGAGCCGCAGGCGCGCTTCGGCGACGATGGCGGTCGCGCGCTCGAGCTGCGCCTCGGTCGGCAGCAGGGCGCGGCGGTTGGCAAGCGCCCAGCCGTAATATTGCACATGCGCGACTTCGAGCCGGCCGGCGCCGAGCCGCAGCGCGAGGTCGATCATCTCCGGCAGCCGCTCGAGATTCTGCCGATGCATCACCGCGTTGACGGTGAGCGGCAGCCCCGCCTCGCGCACCAGCGCCGCGACGGAGAGCTTCTTGTCGTGCGCCCCGGCGAGGCCGGCGACGCGGTCGGCGCCGGCGCTTTCCGCGTCCTGGAAGCTCAATTGCACATGCTCGAGCCCGGCCTCGACCAGCTCGGCGAGGCGCGCGCGGTCGAGCAGCACACCGGAGGTGATCAGGTTGCTGTAGAGCCCGACCGATCCAGCATGACGCACCAGCGAGGCGAGGTCGCGCCGCACCAGCGGCTCGCCGCCCGAGAAATGAACCTGCAGGACGCCCAGCGCCGCCGCCTCGCTCAGCACGCGCTGCCAGCTTGCCTGGTCGAGCTCGGCGCCGGCGCGTTCGAGCTCGAGCGGGTTCGAGCAATAGGGACAGCGCAGCGGACAGCGATGGGTGAGCTCGGCGAGCAGCGCCAGCGGCGGGCTGATGTCGCCGCTCATGGCGCGAGCACGCCCTTGTCGGCAAGGTCCTGCAGCATGGCGACGACGTCGCCGGCGATGAGCTCGCGCGGCGCCTCAAATCGCCGGGCGAGATCGTCGATCACCGCATCGACGCTCAGCGCGCCGTCGACGAGCTTGAGGATTTCCACCGCCTGATCGTCGGGCAGTAGCAGGCGCTCGGGCGCCAGCACGACCCAGCGGCCGCGCGTCTCGTCGTGGCGGAATTTGACATGCGGCGCGAAGCGCAGCCGGCTCGAGCCGGTGACGAGAAGACGCTGCGGCGCGCCGTTCACCGGCTGCCTCCGTCGCGCCCGGGCACGAAGGCGCCGGGCGCCACCAGACGCGGCTCGACATAGGCGAGATAGAGGCCGTCGAGCTGCGACCAGAGCACGTCGCATTTGAAGCGCAGCGCCCCGAGCGCCGCTTCCTGCTGCTCGGGTGTACGTGCCTCGGCCTTGACATAGGCCAGCGCAAAATCGGCGTCGCGCGGCGCCTGCGAGAGGCGTGGCTTGAAATAGGCAAGGGTATCCATGGTGATGAAGGGATATCCCCGCAGCATGCCCTCGACGCGTTCGGCGATGATGCCGGGCGAGAACATCTCGGTGAGCGAGGAGGCGATCGCCTCGAGCACCGAGCGCTCGCGCACGAAGTTGACGTAGGCGTCCACCGCAAAGCGGGTCGTCGGCAGGATACCCGCGGTCGACTCGACATAGGCGCGGTCGAGGCCAACGCCCTCGGCGAGTTTGAGCCAACGCTCGATGCCGCCCGGTGCGCTGCCGTCGCCGTCATGATCGACCAGCCGCGAGCGCCAGGCGCGGCGCAGCTCGGCGCTCTGCAGCCGGGCCATCAGGCTCGCATCCTTGATCGGGATCTGACGCTGATAGTAATAGCGGTTGAGCGCCCAGGCCTGAACCTGGCCACGGTCGAGCTTCCCGCCATGCAGCAATTGGTGGAACGGATGGCGGTTGTGGTAGCGTTCGGCGCCGACGGCGCGCAACGCCCTTTCCAACTCGTCCGATGTCAGTGTCTTGGTCATGGCGCGGTCTTGATCATGGCGCCCCGTCTTTTGCGCCAGGGGCAGCAACACGCCGCCGCGGGTGCCAGGATATCCCGGGCGGTAGGCCCGACCGGCCCCTGCCGAGCGCAAGCCCGGCGAGGGGCGGTCCGCTCCGTGGCTTACTTCAGCTCGGCGCAGGCGTAGGAATTGATTTCCAGGCCAACAGCGATCTCGACGATACGCGGGGTCGTCCACTTCATTGTCGTCTCCTCCACGTCAAAGCGGTTTAAAGCGGCTTATGGAACGGCATCACACCCAGCCAATCCCAATTGTTAAAGCTAGGGATCGGGGAGGGGCCTGTCAACCTGCGATCTCGCCGGCTGGCCGGTCGCGGACCGCTGCCGCGGTCCGGCGGTGATACACCAAATATCAAATGCCGAAGAGTTCCGGGATATTGCCCATCTTGTCGCCATTGACAGAATCGGTGGGACACTGCAAGCATGCCTAGCATTACATTGCGTCACGGTTTCCGTGGCCTAATAAAGATTAAGCCTTACGGGGAGGATCGGTGCTCAAGACATCAACAGGCGGAATCCGTGTGCTTGGTCGGGGGCGGCGACGCCCTGCCGGCCCGTACTGCTGCCTCGTCCGCTAGGGGAACGGCGAGGCGGCGCGCATCCGCCGCCGCCGCTTGTCGCACGCGACGTGCCGTCCGCGGGAAGGCGCCGGCGGCCAGACGAACAACGAGGGAAGGGGACACCATGACAATTCTTACCATCAACGGCTTTCGGCGCGTCGTCGATATGCCCGACGATACGCCGCTGCTGTGGGTCATCCGCGAGCATCTGCAGATGACGGGAACGAAGTTCGGCTGCGGCGCCGGGCTGTGCGGTGCCTGCACCGTGCACCTCAACGGCGAGGCGGTACGCTCCTGCCAGACCAGCCTGTCCGACGCTGCGGCGGGCGAGGTGACGACCATCGAGGGGCTCGATCCGCAAGGCGAGCACCCGCTGCAGCGGGCCTGGGTCGCCGAGCAGGTACCGCAGTGCGGCTGGTGCCAGTCGGGCCAGATCATGCAGGCGGCCTCGCTGCTGCAGAAGAACGCGAATCCGACCGATGCACAGATCGTCAAGGCCATGAACGGCAATCTCTGCCGCTGCATGACCTATGTGCGCATCAAAAAGGCGATCAAGCGCGCCGCTGCCGACATGCGCAAGGCGAAGGAGATTTGAAATGAGTGAAACACTCGCGCGCACCGCGGCAGGCTCGACCAACCGCCGCCAATTCCTCATCGGCAGCATCGCTGCCGGCGCCGGGCTCACTTGCGGCTTCGCGCTCATGCCGGTGCTCGAGGGCAATGCCGGCGAGGCGCTCGCCGCCGGCAACTTCTCGCCGACCGTCTGGTACACCATCGACCGGGGCGGCATCGTCACCGTGCACATCACCAAGTCCGAGATGGGCCAGCATGTCGGCACCGCGTTGGCGCAGGCGGTGGCCGAGGAGCTGGAGGCGGATTGGCGCGATATGCGGATCGACTATCCCGATCCCGCCGAGCGCTGGGGCCTGATGGTCACCGGCGGCAGCTGGAGCGTGAACAACACTTTCGACACGCTGTCGCGCTGCGGCGCCGCGGGACGCATGGCCCTGATCGACGCGGCGGCCGCCAGGATGGGTGTTCCGGCCTCCCAGCTTCACGCGGCCAACAGCCGGGTGATCGGCCCCTCCGGCAAGTCGATGAGCTATGCCGAGTTGGTCTCCACCGGCAAGCTCGACAAGACCTACACGCCCGACGAGCTCAAGACGATCCAACTCAAGAAGCGGAGCGAATACAAGATCGTCGGCAAGCCGGTCCAGGCGCTCGACCTGCCGGCGAAGACGGACGGCACCGCGAAATACGGCATGGACATGTTCGTACCGGGGATGGTCTACGCCAAGATCGCCCGCCCGCCGGTGCGCTACGGCGCCAAGCCGATCAAGGTCGACGACAGCGAGGCCAAGAAGGTGGCGGGCTACCAGCAGTTCGTCTCGATCCCCGATCCGACCGGGACGGCAGTTGCCTATGTCATCGCCATCGCCGGCAACTATCCGGCCGCGATGGAGGCCGCGCGCGTGCTCAAGATCGACTGGGATCTCGGGCCCAACAAGGACGTCAGCAGCGACAGCATCATCGCCCATGCCAAGGAGCTGGTCGCGGATCCCAGCAAAGGCCTCTCGTTCTGGGACATCGGCAATGCCACCCAGGCGCTGCAGACGGCGGCGATCAAGCACGAGGCGGTCTATATTACGCCGCTCGCCGTGCACGCGCCGCTGGAGCCGATGAACTGCGTCGCCTTCGAGCGCGAGGGCACCTGGCATATCTATTCGGGCTCGCAGTTCCAGACCCGCTCGGGGCCGCTCTGCGCCGCCGCCGTCGGCGTCAAGCCCGAGCAGGTGCTGATCCATCAGGTCTATCTCGGCGGTGGCTTCGGCCGCAGGCTGGAGGCGGACGCGATGGTCCCGGCGGTGCTCGCCTCCAAGGCGGTGGGCAAGCCGGTGAAGCTGATCTACGACCGTCCGGAAGACATACAGAACGATTTCTTCCGCACGATCACCTATCAGCGCATGCAGGGCGGCGTCGATGCCGAGGGCAAGCTCTCCGTGCTGACGCAGGACGTCTGTTCGGCCTGGGCGACCAAGCGCTGGGGCATCCCGGCGTTCCTCTCCGACAGCACCGACAAGAAGGGGAAGCTCGATTCCTTCTCGGTGAACGGCTCGGACAGCTGGTACACCATCCCGAACCACCATGTCCGCGCCATCGAGAATGATCTGGCCCAGGCGGCGACGCCATCCGGCCAGTTCCGCTCGGTGGCGCCGGCCTGGACCTTCTGGGCGGTCGAAAGCTTCACCGACGAGCTTGCGCATATGGCCAAGAAGGATCCGGTTGAGTTCCGCCTTGCCATGCTGGACGCCGCCGGACTCAACGCCGGCTCCGCGCCCAACTCGGTGGGCGGCGCCAAGCGCATCGTCGAGGTGCTCAAGGTGGCGGTGGAGAAGTCCGGCTACGGCAAGAAGCAGCTGCCCAAGGGCCATGGCCAGGGCATCGCCGTCGTCTCCTCGCAGGAGCGCAACACGCCGACCTGGACGGCCGGCGTGGCGGAGGTCTCCGTCGACAAGGACGGCAAGGTGACGTTGCACAAGATGACGGTGGTCATCGATGTCGGTACCGTGGTCAATCCCGATGGCGTGCGGGCGCAGATGGAAGGCGCGACGCTGTGGGGCATCAGCCTGGCGCTCTACGAGCAGGCGACGATGCGGCACGGCGAGATCCAGCAGACGAATTTCGACACCTACACGCCGCTGCGCATGGCACAGGTGCCGGAACTCGACATCCATGTGCTCAACACCGGCAACTATCCCGCCGGCGTGGGCGAGCCGGCGGTGACGGTGGTGGCTCCGGCCATCGCCAACGCCGTCTACAATGCCGTGGGCGTGCGGGTGCGCACCCTGCCACTGACGCCCGAGCGGGTGCGGGAGGCGATGAAGGCCTGAGGCGGCAGGCTCCCCGCGGCACGCCGCGGGGAGCCCCGGCCCGGGAACGGAAGAGCAAACAATCAAAGATTATTTGGGGAGGGACCATGAAGCGACTACTCATCGCGGCCGTCGTTGCCGCGTTCCTGCCGGCAGGCGCGCAGGCGCAGACCGCGCAGGACCTCGCGAAAGGTGCCGGCGACACCAAGAACGTGCTCAATTACGGCATGGGCTACAACCTGCAGCGCTACAGCCCGCTCACCCAGATCAACAAGGAAACCGTCAAGCGGCTGGAGCCGGTCTGGAACTACAGCTACGACGACAACCGCTCGGAGGAGTCGCAGCCGCTCGTCTACAACGGCGTGCTCTACGTCACGACCAATAGCGCGACGATGGCGGTCGACGCCAAGACCGGGCATCAGCTGTGGAAGACCAAGGTCGACTATCCGCCGGAGACGCCGCGCATCGTCTGCTGCGGCATCATCAACCGCGGCGCCGCCCTCTATGACGGCAAGGTATTCCGCACCACGCTCGATGCCAACGTCGTGGCGCTCGACGCCAAGACCGGCAAGGAGGTGTGGAAGCAGAACGCGATCGACTTCAAGACCGGCTATTCCATGACGGTGGCGCCGCTCGTCGCCGACGGCGTGGTCATCACCGGCATCTCCGGCGCGGAGTTCGGCACGCGCCTGTTCATCGACGGCTGGGATGCTGCGACCGGCAAGCATCTCTGGCGCACCTATACAGTTCCGGCGCCGGGCGAAGCGGGCTCCGACACCTGGCCGGGCGACACTTGGCAGCATGGCGGCGGTTCGACCTGGATCACCGGCTCCTTCGATCCCGAGCTGCATACGGTCTATTGGGGTATCGGCAACCCCGGCCCGTTCAACGCTGCCGTCCGCAAGGGCGACAACCTCTATACCGATTCGGTCCTCGCGCTCGATCCGAAGACGGGCAAGGTCAAATGGCACTTCCAATTCTCGCCCAACGACCCCTTCGACTATGACAGCGTCGCCGAGATGGTCCTCGCCGACATCAAGGTGAACGGCAAGCCGACCAAGGTGGTGATGGATGCCAACCGCAACGGCTTCTTCTATGTGATCGACCGCACCACCGGAAAGCTCCTCGCGGCCAACAACTACGTCAAGGTGAACTGGGCGAAGGGCATCGACCTCAAGACCGGCCGACCGATCGACACCGACGTGATCGTGAAGGCGCGGGCGGGAGAAAAGGTCGAGCTCTGGCCGTCCATCCTCGGCGGCAAGAACTGGGAGCCGATCGCCTTCGATCCCCACCGCGGCGTCGCCTATGCCAATACGCTCAACTTCGGCATGCCATACAAGGCGATCCCGGCCGAGTACAAGGCCGGCGACTGGTATGTCGGCATGGACCTGACGCAGGGCTGGATCTGGCCGAAAACCGCCGACGGCAAGGACGGTCCGCGCGGCTATCTGAAGGCGATCGACCCGATGACCGGCAAGGCCAAATGGGAGGCGCCGAGCGATATGCCGCGCTTCTCGGGCGTGCTCGCCACCGCCGGCGGCGTCGTGTTCTCCGGCCAGCTCACCGGTGAGTTCGAGGCATTCGACGCGGATACCGGCCACAAGCTCTGGCACTTCCAGACCGGTTCCGGCGTCGAGGGCCAGCCGGTCACCTGGGAGCAGGACGGCGTGCAATACGTCGCCGTATCGACCGGCATCGGCGGCGTCTATTCGCTGTTCTCGGGCGACGAGCGGTTGAAGGGCATTCCGGCCGGGGGCTCGCTCTGGGTCTTTGCGGTCCGGAAATAGCCGACGGCCATCGGCAGGGGCCGCCCCACGGGCGGCCCCCTCCTTTTTTGGAAATCACGCCATGACGCATCATCGGGAGTTGGCGGCGCTCGGCTTGATGCTGGCGCTGGCGGCGGGATCGTCCGTCGTCGCCGCGGAACAATCGCAGCAATCGGCGGGCATTTCCGCCGATCTCGCCCAGGTGCAGCGCGGCAAGGGCCTCTACGCCGACCATTGCTCGCACTGCCATGGCTTCAACATGGTGAGTGCCGGCAATGTAACTTTCGATCTTCGCACTTTCCCGCGCAATCAGCGGGAGCGCTTCTTCAATTCCGTCACCAATGGCAGGGACAATCGCATGCCTCCTTGGGGCGATGTCCTGACCCAGGACGAGATCGGCGATCTCTGGGCCTATATCTGCACCGGAGGCAAATGATGCGCGCGGCATCGACGGCGATGCTTGCCGCAGTGGCGCTCGCCGTCGCTTGCCTGCCCGGCGCGACGACGCGGGCGCAAGCGCCGCTCACCGTCTGTCTCGATGAGGATATTCCGATCTATTCCGAGCACCATGGCAGTGACGGTCGCGGCTTCATGGTGGCGGTCTCCGAGGCGGTGGCCCGACAGCTCGGGCGGCCGCTCCGGATCCAGTGGTTCGAAACCAAGATCGATCCCGACGACAGCTCCGTGCTCGGTGCCGACGCGCTGCTCTCCGACGGCCGCTGCCAGCTGGTCGGGGGCTATCCGCTGGTGCGCGATGCGCTTGGCAGGCCGGGGATCGGTACGGCCCGGCTGCCGGATTTCGATGGCGCCACGCTCGCCGACCGCCGCCGCCGCGTCGTGCTCGGCGCAATGGTGCCGACACGCGCCGTCAACTACGCGCCGATCACCCTCGTGCTGGGCCCGAGCGCGACCAAGCCGGCGGCAAGCCTCGCCGATCTCGAAGGCGTCAAGGTCGGCACCGAGGCGGCGTCGCTCAGCGACGCCATCCTGATGCTCTATCACGGCGGGGCTCTGGTCGATCACGTCGTCCATCTCGTCCCCGGACGCAACGAGCTGCTGCCGCGGCTGGAGAAGGGCGAGTTCGACGCCGCGTTGGTCGACCTGCGCCGCTTCGACGCCTATCACGCCGCGCACCCCGGCAGCGGGATCAGGCCTACCGGATATTATTATCGCGTCGGCTTCAACATGGGCTTCGTCGGCCTCGACAACGAGGCGGCGCTGATAACGCAGGTGAACCGGGCGATCGAGCGGCTGTTGGCGCAGAACGCCGTCGCACCGCTTGCCGCCGCTGTCGGAATGACCTATCTGCCGCCGCGTCAGCCCGAGATCCTCGAGCATCTGACCCTGCGCGATCTGCGCGAGGATTGATGCGCCATGCAATTTCCGGCGTGCCGGGTTGACGGCCGCCGCCGCAGGCGGGACCATTGTCCCCATGCGTAGTATCCTCGACGCGGCGCGATGGAGACGGGCGGCAGGGTGGCTGGCGGCGCTCGCGCTGCTGTCCGGTGCCGTCGCCGCGCACGCCGAGAGCTTGCCGGTGGTGCGCGTCGGCGTGCTCAAATTCGGTACGGTGAATTGGGAGCTCGACGTCATGCGCCGGCACGGTTTCGACCGCGCCCACGGCGTCGCGATCGAGCCGCTGGAGCTCGCCGGCAAGAACGGCGCGGCGGTGGCGCTGCAGGGCGGCACGGTCGACGTGATCCTGACGGACTGGCTCTGGGTGGCGCGCCGGCGCGCGCTGGGCGGCGATCCCACCTTCGTGCCGCATTCGCACGCCGCCGGCGGTCTGATGGTGCGTGCCGATGCCGGGATCAAAGGTCTCGCCGATCTCAAGGGGCGCAAGATCGGCATTGCCGGCGGTCCCGTCGACAAGAGCTGGCTGGTGCTGCGCGCCTATGCCAAGAAGACCGCCGGCATCGATCTCGCACGCGACGCCGATCCCGTCTTCGCCGCACCGCCGCTGCTGCTGGAGACGCTCGAACGCGGCGGTCTCCCGGCGGCGCTCAATTTCTGGCCGTACAATGCGCGCCTGCCGCGGCAGGGCTATGTCGAACTGGTGCGCATCGAGGACATGCTGCCGGCGCTGGGCCTGCCGGCGGATACGCCGCTGCTTGGCTGGGTGTTCAGCGAACGCTGGGCCGCCCGGCAGCCGGCGGCGGTGCAGGGATTCCTGGCGGCCGCCAAGGAAGCGCGCGAGCGGCTCGTGGCCTCGCCCGAGGAGTGGCAGGCGATCGCGCCGCTCACCCAGACCGACGATCCCGCGCTGCTCGAGCGGCTGCGCCAGGCCTATCGGCGGGGCGTCGTCGGCGGCGAGGGCGGGGATATCGCCGCCGCGGCGCAGCGCCTGCTCGACCTCCTCGTCGCGTTCGGCGGCGTCGATGAGGCGCCGCCCGGCGGCAAAATCCCGCCGGGAACGTTCTTCGCGGGCGGCGGCTCATGACGGCGACGCAATCGCTGCGCGTCGGCGATGTCTGGCTGCGCTGGCTGGCGGCGGCGAGCCTGCTGGCGGCATGGCAGGCGGCGGCAGGGCTGGTTGCAACGCCGCGGCTGTTGCCGGGCCCGGCCGCCGTTGCGGCGGCGCTGGTGTGGCTCGTCGCCGACGGCCAGCTGCCGCTCGATCTCGGCATCACCCTGCTGCGGGTCGCCGCCAGCTTCGCGCTGGCGCTAATGGTCGGCGCGGCGATCGGCATTGCCATGGGCCGCAACCGGCGCGTTGACGCGTTCTTCGATCTCTGGCTGGTGCTCGGCCTCAACATGCCGGCGCTGGTCATCATCTATCTCTGCTATCTCTGGGGCGGCCTCACCGAGGCGGCGGCGGTGCTCGCCGTGGCGCTCAACAAGGTGCCGAACACGGCGACGATCCTGCGCGAGGGCGCCCGCTCCGTCGACCGGGAATTGCTGCAGGTTGCCGAGGTGCTGCACCTGCCGGCGTTGCGGCGGCTGCGTCAGGTCTATCTGCCGCAGCTCTATCCTTACCTCATGGCGGCCGCACGTTCCGGCCTGTCGCTGATCTGGAAGATCGTGCTCGTCGCCGAATTCGTCGGCCGCAGCAACGGCGTGGGCTTCCGGCTCGGCCTCTATTTCGAATTCTTCGACATCACCAACATCCTGGCCTACAGCGCGAGCTTCATCGCGGTGATGCTGGCGGTGGAAAGTTGGGGCTTGCGTCCGCTGGAGCGGCGGCTGCTGCGGTGGCGCGGATGAGTGCGCTCGAGATAGCGATCCGACGCAAGCTCTATCACCGCGGCGACGCCGAGTTCGAGGCATTGTCGGGGCTCGACTTCACCGTGCCGGCCGGGCAGTTCGCCTGCGTCCTCGGTCCCTCCGGCTGCGGCAAGACGACCCTGCTGGCGATCGTCGCGGGGCTCGATCAGGCCTATGACGGCAGTGTTCGCCGCGCGGCGGGCGAGAGCCGGCTCGGCATGGTGTTCCAGACGCCACGGCTCATGCCTTGGCTCAACGTGCGCGAGAATGTGCGTCTCGCCCTCGCGCCGTCGCCCAGCGCCGAGGGTCGCGCCGAAGAGCTGCTGCGCGAGATGCAGCTGGGAACCCTGCTCGACGCCTATCCGCGACAGCTTTCCGGCGGGCAGCAGCGCCGGGTGGCGCTGGCGCGCGCCTTCGTCAACGATCCCGACCTGCTGCTGCTCGACGAGCCGTTCCAGGCGCTCGACGCGCCCACCGCGCAGCATCTGCGGGAGCTGCTGCTGGCGCTGTGGGCGCGGCGCCGGCCGACGATTCTTTTCGTCACCCATGATCTGCGCGAAGCGCTGAGCCTCGGTGACCGCGTGCTCTTCCTTTCCGCCGGCCCGGGACGGGTGGCGCTCGACCTGCCACTCGACCTGCCGCGGCCGCGCAGCCCGGATGGCGCTGCCGTCGAGGCATTGCGCAAGCGGCTGCTGGAGAGCTATCCCGACCTGCTGCGCGGCCTTGCCGCCGTGTCTGCGACAGCGGAGAGCGCGGCATGAGCGCGGGACGGATCGCCCGCGGCGTCCGGCTTTTGCAGGACGCTACCCGGGGCTATGATCCGCGGTGCGCCCTTTAGCGCCGCCCAGCGGCGGCGCCGGCTTGAGGATCAGGATGAAGCTCATCGTGCTCGGTGCCGCCGCCGGCGGCGGTTTCCCGCAGTGGAACTGCAATTGCGATACCTGCCGGCGTGGCTGGAACGGTGCCGCGCCCGCGCAAACACAGGCCTCGGTCGCGGTGAGCGCCGACGGCGCGCGCTGGGTGCTGCTCAATGCGTCCCCCGATCTGCGCGCGCAGATCCTGGCGACGCCGGCGCTGCATCCGCGTCGGGCGGGCCGCGACAGCCCGATTGCCGGGGCGGTGCTGACCAACGGCGATGTCGACGCCGTGGCGGGGCTGCTGACCCTGCGTGAGAGCTGGCCGCTGGCGCTTTATGCGACGCCGCGCGTGCTCGACGTCGTCCGGGCCAACAGCATCTTTAATGTTCTCGCCGACGAGCATGTCGCGCGCCGGCCGATGCAGCCGGGTGCGGCGGTCGAGCTTGCCGCCAAGGACGGCACGCCGCTCGGCCTCAAGGTCGAACCTTTCACCGTGCCGGGAAAGGTGGCGCTCTATCTCGAGGACGCCGCGATCGAGCAGCGCTTGGCGCAACGCTCGGAGGACACGATCGGGTTGATGATTTCGGAGCCCGCGAGCGGCAAGCGCTTCTACTATGTGCCGGGCTGCGCGGCGCTCGACGACGAGCTCGCGGCACGGCTCAGGGACGCGCCGCTGCTGTTCTTCGACGGAACCCTATGGCAGGACGATGAGATGATCCGGGCCGGCCTTGGCACCAAGACCGGGCGGCGCATGGGGCATCTCAGCCTGTCCGGTGCTGCCGGCTCGATGGCCGCGCTGGCGGCGCTCGGGGTGAAGCGCAAGCTCTTCATCCACATCAACAACACCAACCCCATCCTCTGTCCGGGCTCGGCCGAACGGCGGGCCGCCGAGGCGGCTGGCTGGGAAGTGGCGCGCGACGGGCTCGAACTCGAGCTCTGAGAGTGGATCATATGACTCTGCCGCGTCTTCCCCCGCCACGGCGCCGGCCGTGGCTGCCGCTCGCCCTGGTCTTGGCAATCGCCGGCGGCGCGGCCTCGGCGGCTGAGCCCGTGCTCACCGGCGACGCAGCTTATGGCGGCTGGAGCAAGGATGCGCCCGGCGTCACCCGCCATCTCACGCCGGCAGACCTGCCGCCGCCTTATGCCACGCGCAGCGTCGCGGGCGGCGCGTCCTTGGCAGCCCGCCCGGACGGGGCGCGGCCGAAGGCGCCGCCCGGCTTCACCGTCGAGGCCTTCGCCACCGGCCTTGCTGCGCCGCGGCTGCTGCGTACCGCGCCCGACGGCGAGGTCTTCGTGGCCGAGACGGGGCAGGGCGTCATCGCGACCCTGCACGACAACGGGCGGGGCAGGCCGGCCGCGATCCGAACCTATGCCCAGGGGCTGGATGAGCCTTTCGGCCTCGCCTTCTATCCGCCGGGGCCGGAGCCGCATTGGCTCTATGTCGGCACGGTGGGCGCCGTGCTGCGCTTCCCCTATCGCAACGGCGATGCTGTGGCCCGCGGTCCGGCCGAAACCATCGTGCCGCGCCTGCCCGTCGGCGGGCATCAGACGCGCGATGTCGTATTCTCGCAGGACGGGCGCAAGCTGCTCGTCTCCCTCGGCTCGCAGTCGAACGACCAGGAGGGCGGCAGCGACGAGAGCTGGCGTGCCGACATTCTCGAATTCGACCCGGACGGCAAGGCCATGCGCCGCTTCGCCGGGGGCATCCGCAACCCGGTCGGGCTGGCGATCCATCCCCTTACCGGCGATCTCTGGGCGGCGGTCAACGAACGCGACGGCCTCGGCGACAATCTGCCACCGGACTACGTCACGCGTGTGCGCGAGGGCGCCTTCTACGGCTGGCCCTGGTTCTATATCGGCGGTCACCAGGATCCCCGGCATCGGGGCGAGCATCCCGACCTCGCGCCGCACGTCGCCGTGCCGGACGTGCTGATCCAGCCGCATTCGGCGCCGCTGCAGCTCGCGATCTACACCGGCACGCAATTTCCGGCCGAATACCGCGGCGACGTCTTCGTGGCTTTGCACGGCTCGTGGAATCGCTCGCTTCCCACCGGCTACAAGGTCGTGCGCGTCATGCTGCACGAGGGCAGGCCCACCGGCGCCTACCAGGACTTCCTCACCGGCTTCGTCACTGCCGACGGCAAGGCCTGGGGCAGGCCGGTGGGGGTCGCGGTCGCCGCCGATGGTTCGCTGCTGGTCAGCGAGGACGCTGGCGGCACGGTGTGGCGCGTCTCCTATGAGGGCTCGCGCTGAGGCTGGCATCGCCGCAGCCCACCCATTATGGTCGCTCGGTGACAAGGAGAGGACCATGAACGATGCCGCGCCGATCGAGCCGCGGCCCGCTTCGACCGTGCTGCTGCTGCGCGACGGTCCCGGTGGAATCGAAGTGTTGATGGTGACCCGCAATGTTGCCTCCGACTTCGCCTCGGGCGCGCTGGTGTTTCCCGGCGGCCGGGTCGATGCGGCCGATGGCGGGCCGGCGATGCTGTCGTGCTGCCGCGACGTCGCCGGTAGCGATCCGGGCGCGATGGCGTTTCGCGTCGCTGCGGTGCGCGAGACCTTCGAGGAGGCGCATCTGCTGCTTGGACGGCGCCTGGGCGGCAACCGGCTGCTCGCCGCGGGGGAAGTCGAGAGGCTCGAAGCCGCTGCGGCCGCACGTCTCGGCCGGCCGCCGCAGTTCGCCGACCTGCTCGACGGCGGCGAGGTGGAGCTTGCCACCGAGCTGCTGGTGCCCTTTGCGCATTGGATCACGCCGGTCGGTCCGCCCAAACGCTTCGACACGCATTTCTTCCTCGCTCCGGCGCCGGCGGAACAGGTGGCGGCGCATGACGGGCGCGAAGCGGTCGAGACCGTGTGGATCTCGCCGCAGCAGGCGATCGCCGAGTCCGAGGCGCGGCGCGTCACCCTGGTTTTCGCGACGCGGATGAACCTGGCCAAGCTCGGCCGCAGCCGCACGGTGGCGGAAGCGCTCGCCGCGGCGCGGGCCGATACCATCGTCACGGTCTGTCCGGAACTTGTCGAGGCGCCCGAGGGCAAGCTTCTGCGCATTCCGGCAGCCGCCGGCTATGGCATCACCGAGATGCCGGCCGGTCTTACGGCGCGGGCCTGGGTTCCCCGCGGGACCGGGACGACCTGAACGATGGGGCGGCGCCGAGCGGCCGTCGTTCGTCTTGTCGTCTGCGCTATTCTCGCCCTCGTCCCGACCGCCGGCAGGCCCGCCGCCCTGGAGCCGGTGCGGGTCGCCTCCAAGCTCGACACCGAGAGCGCGCTACTCGGCGCGATGATCCTGCTGACTCTCGAGGCAAGCGGGATCAGCACCGTGGACAAGCTGCAGCTCGGTCCGACCAACATCCTGCGCAGCGCCGTCATTGCCGGCGAGATCGACATCTATCCCGAATACACCGGCAATGGCGCGCTGTTCTATGGCGACGACCGGGATCCCGCCTGGCGCGACTCCCGCGCCGGCTACGACCGGGTGCGCGCACTGGATATGGCGCGGCGCAGGCTGGTCTGGCTGGCGCCGGCGCCGGCTGATAACAGCTGGGTCGTCGCCGTACCGCGCGCCGTGGCCGCCGCCCATCATCTCGCAACCATGACCGATTTCGCCGCCTGGGTGCGAGCCGGCGGCGCGGTCCGGCTTGCCGCCTCGGCAGAGTTCGTCGAAAGTCCGGCGGCGCTCCCCGCTTTCGAGCGGAGCTACGACTTCCGACTCGGGCCGGCCTCGCTCCTGGTGCTGGCAGGTGGCGACACCGCCGTCACGCTGCGCGCGGCGGCGGAGCATATTTCCGGTGTTAACGCGGCGATGGCTTACGGCACCGACGGGGCGTTGGCGGTGCTCGATCTCGTTGTCCTCGACGATCCTCGCCGGGCGCAGGTGGTCTATGAGCCGGCACCGGTGGTGCGCGCCGCGGTTCTCGAACGGTATCCGGTGATCCGCGACCGCCTTGCCACGGTGTTCGGCGGGCTCGACGCGGCAAGCCTGCGCCGCCTCAACGCGAGGATCGCCGTCGATGGCGAAGTCGCGCGGCGGGTGGCCTCCGACTATCTCGACGCCCGCGGCCTGCTGAGATAGGGCGATGGTGCGCAACCGCATCCTCCTGGTCCTGGTCGTGACGGGTCTGCTTGCCTCGTCCAGCCTCGCCTTCCTGACCGTCGCGCCCAACCGCCTGGTCTCCGGCGTACCGATCGGCTTCGGCAGAGTGCTGCACGGCTGGTCGCTGGTCGTTCTTGTGCCCGGGTTCGTGCTCGCGCTCGCCGCCTTTCTGCCGCAGCGACCCGTCCTGCAAGCTGGCATTGCGGCGGCGGCGGCGGGCTTCCTGCTGCTGCTGCTCGGCCTCGCCGGGAGCGCAGCGGCGCTGCTGGCGCAGACCGTGCCGCCGGTCGCTCGGATCTCGCTGGGCGGTGCCTTCTGGGTGCTGCTGGCGGCCGCGGCGTTGGCGCTGAGTGACGGGCTGCGCCGTCTCGCCCTGCCGCGATGGGCGCTGACGCTGGCGGCGGCGGCACTGCTGGGCGCGGTCGGCGTGATGCTGCTTTCGGGCACGCTCGACGCGCTGGCGATCCACCGGGAATATGCAGCGCGGCGGACGATGTTCGCCGCCGCCATCCTCCGCCACGTCGCCATGGTCGTCCTCGCCCTGCTGCCCGCGACGCTGCTGGGCGTGCCCATGGGCG
The DNA here is from genome assembly GCA_027315365.1 of Rhodospirillales bacterium. Classification (GTDB taxonomy): domain Bacteria; phylum Pseudomonadota; class Alphaproteobacteria; order ATCC43930; family CGMCC-115725; genus DAHUYF01. The sequence continues at coordinate 116,759 of DAHUYF010000158.1, forward strand.
CGCTGGCACGCCGGCGGCCGGGGGTGTCGGCCTCGCTGTTCCCGCTGCTCAACATCGTCCAGACGATCCCCTCGATCGCGCTCTTCGGTTTGCTGCTGGCGCCGCTGTCGGGGCTGGCCGGTCTGTTTCCCGCACTTGCCCGTCTCGGGCTCGGCGGCATCGGCATCCTGCCGGCGGTGATCGCGTTGGTTCTCTATGCGCTGCTGCCGGTGACGCGCAACACCGCCGAGGGCCTTGCCGCCGTCTCGCCGGCGGTGCTCGAGGCGGGGCGCGGACTCGGCATGACGCAACCGCAGCTGTTCTGGCGCGTCGAACTGCCGCTGGCACTGCCGATGATCCTGTCCGGCCTGCGCATCGCCACCTTGCAGGCGATCGGTCTTGCCGCGGTGGCGGCACTCATCGGCGCGGGCGGGCTCGGCGCTATCATGTTCCAGGGCCTGTTTGCCGATGCGCTCGATCTCGTGCTGCTCGGCGTGCTGCCCATCGCGCTGCTGGCGCTCGCGGCCAACGCGCTGTTCGATCTCGGCATCGGCCACCTCCGGCGGGTGCCGCGATGATCGAGATCGAGCACGTGACGCAGCGCTACGGCGCGTCGGTCGCCGTCGACGATCTGTCGCTGGAGATCGCCGCCGGCGAGTTCTGCGTCATCATCGGCACCTCCGGGGCCGGCAAATCGACGGTGCTCAGGATGATCAATCAGCTGGCGCGCCAGTCGTCAGGAGCGATCCGCATCGACGGCGAGGATGTCAGCCGCCTGCCGCTGGCGCAGCTTCGCCGCCGCATCGGCTATGTCATCCAGTCGATCGGCCTGTTTCCCCATTGGACGGTGGCGCGCAACGTCGGCGCGGTCCCGGAGCTGCTGGGCTGGCCCAAGGCCAGGACGCGCGCCCGCGCTGCCGAGCTTCTGGCCGCGCTGAAACTGGCGCCGGGCGCCTTTCTCGACCGCTACCCGCACGAGCTGTCGATCGGTCAGCAGCAGCGCGTCGGCATCGCGCGGGCGCTGGCGGCGGATCCGGACATTCTGCTGATGGACGAGCCATTCGGCGCCCTTGACCCGATCACCCGCCAGGCGCTGCAGGCGGAGATCGCCGAGATTCAACGCTCGAACCGCAAGACCGTGGTTTTCGTCACCCACGACATGGATGAGGCGCTTCGCCTTGCCTCGCGCATCGCGGTGATGGATCAGGGGCAGCTGGTGCAGGCGGCGACGCCGCTCGAGCTTCTGAGCGCGCCGGCCAACGACTTCGTACGCGATCTCGTCGGCCGCGATGATCTCGGCCTCAAGCTGCTCGGGCTCGCGGCGGTCGAAAGGCGGATGCGTCCCGGCGAGCCGGCGCCGGGGCCGCCGCTTGCCGCCGGCGCCAGCCTGCGCGAGGCGCTGTCGCGGATGGTGGCGGAAGGGTGCGACAGGCTCGCCGTCGTCGACGCCGAGGGTCGGCCGCTCGGCGCGATCCATCTCGCGGACCTGCTGCGGCGATGACCATGCGGCTGCGCGATCCCCTGCTCTGGGCGAGCCTGGCGCTGACGGCGCTGGCGGCGCTGATGCCGCACTCGAAACCGCTCTTCGCCGCGCTTTTTCCCGGCCTCGCGCGGCCGCTCTTCGAGCTTGACGGCTGCGCCGATCTCCTCGCCGGCCATCTGCTGCTGGTCGGCGCATCGAGCGGAGCTGCGATCCTGCTCGGCGTCGGCGCCGCCATCTTCGTGACGCGGCCCGCCGGCGCCGAGTTCCGCAGCCTCGTGGCGACGATCGTCGCGATCGGCCAGACCTTTCCGCCGGTGGCGGTGCTGGCGGTGGCGGTGCCGGTGATAGGCTTCGGCTTCTATCCCGCCTTCATCGCCCTGCTGCTTTATGGCCTGCTGCCGATCGTCGACACCGCCATCGCCGGGCTGGACGCCGTGCCGGCGACGCTGCGCGACGCGGCGCGCGGCATGGGGATGAGCGAGGGAGCGATCCTGCGCAAGGTCGAACTGCCGCTGGCGGCTCCGGCGATCATCGGCGGCATTCGCATCTCGGTGATCATCAATGTCGGCACCGCGACGGTGGCCTCGACGGTGGGCGCGCGGACACTCGGCCTGCCGATCATCATCGGCCTCGACGCGGCCAATCCCGCCTATATCCTGCAGGGAGCCATCCCGGTGGCGCTGCTGGCGATCGTGCTCGATCTCGCTTTCGGCCGGCTGTTGACGGCGCTGCAGCGCCGGCGTCATTCCAGGCCCGGCGGGTGAGCGTCCACGTTGGGCGGCCGAGTGACCCGTGGGGGTGGGATCGAACTGCCCTCGCCGACCGACGTCTCCACCCGCGTGTAGCCGAACGAATGCAGGCAGACATAGACCTCCGGATTGCTCATCAGCCCATAAGCCGAGGAATCCTCGATCTGCCAGTTTTGCTGCACCCATCCCTCGCTGCCGAGCGGGTACGGCGTCTGCTGCGCATACACGCGGTCTGCCATTTCGTTGCCGCAGGCAAGCAGCGCGGATCGCATCTCCCGCGGCCCGACAGGCGTTCCGTCGGACTTCTGCCAAACCGAGGCCGTCTGCTGATTGGCCGCACAAGCGCCGACCACAAACAGGACTAAGAGGCCGAGCCAGCGCATGAAAAGCTCCGTCGACGACCGGGACATAAACCTCGACGCGAAGAAGAGGTTCCGGTCGGCGGAGATCGCGTTTCACCGCGGACGTCGGCGGGTGGCTTTGGGCCGGAGGCATAATCGCATGACGGATCCGCGGGTGGTTTGCGTCCCGCGCGGCAACGCCCCGTCATGCGAGACGGGCATTGACATCCTCGGCGTCGCAGGGATGGCCGACGAGCGGCGATGAAGAGAGAGATCGCTGGCCAAACAGGGCTGAGAAGATATCATCTGGAACGGGAGCTTTCTCCGCCTTACGGACTCTCAAGGCGGATGGCCTGACCGGCGCCTCAGGATGTTGTGGTCGGGCCCGGAGAATGGGGTTTATCGGGCAATGCGGGACCTCGGTCCGGGGCATGACTAGGCAATCCGAGTACAGGGGCCGCCGAGCCCCCTCCGAAATTTTGCGAATTCTTTGCCTTTGCCTCAGCGCGCGCCAGGGCTCCGGGACGCAAGACCGCTTGCGCGATATGCTGAGGGATGGTGTCGATTGGGTTGGGCTTGCCGCGCTCGGCAATGCCCATCTCGTGGCCCCCGCCCTGTGGATCGCCCTCGAGACGAAAGGATTGCTGCCGGACGTTCCCAGCGATTTCCGCGACTATCTTGCCGCGATCCACCGCGCGAACGCGATACGCACCGATGCCATGCGTCGCCAGGCCTGTGCTGTCGTCGCGGCGCTCAACGTCTGCGGCATCGTGCCCGTGATCCTCAAAGGCGGCGCCCGGCTGTTCGAGCCGGGTCCCAGGGACGGCTACGCGCGCATGATGGCCGACATCGACCTTCTCGTGGAGTTGCCGCGCCTGGACGAGGCGCTCGCGACGCTCCGTCGCCTCGATTATGAGATCGTGGACGTGCCACGCAGCCGCCGGAGTCATGCAACGACGCTGCGGCGCTCCGGCGAGTTGGCCGCCATCGACCTTCACCACGACATCGGGCCGCAGCGCGATTTCATCCCCCTTGCGCGCGCCATCGCCGACGCCGTACCCGTAACCCTCGAAGACTGCCGTCTGCGTATTCCCTCGCCGACGCACCGCGCCATGCACGTCTTCTTTCATTCTCAGATCCATGATCGCGGACACGCGGGCGGCGTCGTCCCGCTGCGCCATCTCGAGGAATTCGCCGGCATCGTCGCTCGGCATGCGGAAACGGTCGATTGGGCGGCCATCGATCGCGCGTGCGATCGCCTGCGGTTGAGCGGCGAATGGGATGCGTGGCTCTATCTGGCGGCGCGCTGCCTTGGCGTGGTGGCGGCCACGCCGGTGCGCCGGCCTCGACGCGCGTGGCTACACTACCAGCGGTGTCTCTTCCAGCTGGACCATGGCTGGGTCTCTGTCGTGCTGAGCGCCGGGCTCGCCGCGACCGAGCCGCTGTCCTACGCAAATATCGACTACAAATATGGTTGCGGCGCGCGCAGGCTCGGCCTGTTCCGCGCGCGCGTCGCGGAGACGTTGAGCCTTTGCGGCAAGTACCGTCATCGCATCCCCCAGCGGCTCGCCGCCGCGATCCGGGATGCGGGTGAGGGAGCGTCCTAGGCGTGGGCAGGGGAGGGGGCCATGGCGGGCGCCTCGTGCCGGCCGAAGGCGTTCATCTCAGGCTTCTGGACGATGAAGGGTTGCTGTTCGAGCCGCGCAGCGGGACGGCTTATTTCCTCAACACGGCCGCGACCTTGATCTGGTGCCGGATCGAAGGCGAGAACAGCGTTTCTCCAGGGCGCCAAGCGGTCGCCGCGGCGAGGAAAGCAGACCGACCGGCCAAGCGTGACCGGGATATCATCTCGCAATGGCAGGCCCTCGGGTTGTTGGTCGAGCCGGGCGCCCCGCCACCTCCGGTGACATCAGCCGCGCGGAAGACGCCACCGCCGCGCGCCGGAAGGCCCGCGCCGTCGGTCGGGCCCGAGGTCGTCAGACGCCATTATGCTCTACTCGACACCGATATCGCTCTCTCCTTCGCCGACACCGCGCTGGACGAGCTCGTCCATCCGACCTTGGCGCATCTTGAGCGCGCCACTCCGGTTGGGGACCCTCTGGTGATTACAATCGACCGTCATGGCGGCCGCTTTCGGCTGATCGAGGGCGGTGGGCTGGTGGATGCCTGCCGCAGACCGAGCGAGGTCGCGCCGCTGGTCAAATTGCACGTGGCGCGTCTGGCCGTCGATCGATATCCTCACCGGTTGGCCGTCCATGCCGGCGCCCTCGCGACCCCAGCAGGTTGCCTCTTGATGCCGGCAGCGGCCGGCAGCGGCAAGTCCGTCCTGACGGCGGCGTTGATGGCAGGCGGTTGGAAATACCTTTCCGACGATACTGCGCTGCTGGAGGACAGGGACTTCGCGGTCGAGGGCGTCTGTTACAGTCTCACGATCAAGCAAGGCGGCTGGGATGTCGTGTCGCGGCTGCTCCCGGAGCTGCCGCGGCTGCCGGTGCACATCCGGCCCGACCGTCAGCGCGTGCGATACCTGCCCCCCATCATGCGCCAAGCCGACAGCCGGCCGGACGAGCGCAAGGTGCGCTGGATCGTGTCTCCGCGGTTTGCCAGCTCCGGCCCGCCGGCGGCACTGAAGCGGCTTGGGCGCGCCGAGGCGCTCCGGCTCGTTCTGGCGAATTGCGGCTGGGTGCGACCGCTCGACTTGGAAACGATCGATCGGACGATCGCGTGGCTTGACGCCGTCGAGAGCTATGACCTGGTCTATTCGAGCCTTAGCGCCGCGGTTGAAGCGATCGAAGCGATGACGATGAAGCCGCAGGCGGGAGCGGGGCGCGGCTTATGAGCCCACCGAGATTTCGGGTTCGGTATAATCGCTGTAATAGTGATAACGAACGGAATCCCCATAGCCGTACCGCGCATGCTGTCGCGGATTGACGCGGGTGATGACGGCGCCGACGACAGTGGCGCCATCGGCCCGCAGCATCCGCAGGCCCTGCATGACCGATTTGCGCGGCGACGCCTCCCAGCGCACGAGAAACAGGGTGGCGTCGACGATGTGGGAAAGAACGAGCGCATCGGAGACGACGAGAACCGGCGGCGCGTCCAGGACGACGAGGTCGTAGCGCGCACGCATGGCCTGGAGAAAGGCTTGCATGCGCTGCGAGCCCAGGACGTCCTGGGGGTTGGCGGTCCCCACCTTCGCAGGAACGACGTCAATGCCGGATTCGTTGTCCCGCGTGATGAGAGTCTCCGGCTCCGCGCCGTCGAATAGATCGAGGAGCGTATGCTCCAGGCCGCAGCCGGTAAGCCTGGCGATCCCGGGCCGGCGCAGATCGCAGTCGACGACCAGTGCTTTGCCGCCCGAGCGTGCGACCGAGCGCGCCAGCGACAGGGACAGCACGGTCTTGCCCTCGCCGGGCAGTGAAGATGTCACCAGCACCAGCTTCGGCGGATGATCTATGTTGGTATATCGAAACGCGGTGCGCACGGCGCGCACCGCCTCGGAATAAAGCGCCTTCGGCTCTTCTACGATCAACCTCTGCGGCGGGGCCGCGCCGCGCACGTCCGGCACCAGCCCTAGAGTCCGCAGGCCGAGCACCTGCTCGACCTGATCGCCGCCGCGGAAGCCGTTGTCGAGGCGCTCGAGAGCAAAGGCGAGGACAAGGCCGATGAAAAACGACACGACGACCGCCATGCTCATCAGCATCGGCTTGTTGGGGTAGGACGGGCCACCCGGCGGGATGGCCGGGGCGACGAGACGGGCGTCGGGTTGCTGGAGGTCCTCTTGGGCGTTGGTCTGCTTGAACTTCGACAGGAAGCTTTCGTAAAGGACCTTGTTGGCCTGCGCCTGGCGTTCCAGCTCTCGCGCCTCGATGCTCGCCTGGTCCTGCTGCTCCGTCGAGTGTTGCAACCCGCCCAAGGCGGTGCGCAGCGCGGCCTCGCGAGCCCGTGCCACCGCGACTTCCGATGCCAGTTCCGCCATGGCCTTGTCGGTCTCCTGCTGCATCTTGCGGGCGACGTCCTGGATCTCGGCGCGCAAATTCACCATGGTCGGATGCGCCGGCTTGTAGCGCGTCATCAGCTCGGCCTGGCGCTGCATCAGCTCCGCCTCCTGCTCGCGCAGCTTCTGCAACAGCGGCGAGCTCAGCCCGGCGCCTGACCCCGCTCCGCCCTGTTTCACCTGCTCCTGAACCGCCTTGAGGCTCGCCTCCTTTTGTGCGCGGTCCCCTGCGGCGACCGCAAGTTGCGCGTTGAGTTCGGTCAACTGCTGCGCCGTGACCGTGCTGCCGCGCGTCTCCGTGATGTTGTGCTGCTCCTTGAAGAGCTGCACGGCGTTCTCGGAGTCCCGCAGCTTGTCGCGCAGCTCCGTCAGATGCTCGTTGAGCCAGGCGCTGGTGCGGCGCACCGCGTCGTACTTCAGCTCGAGCTGATTGAGCAGGTAGGTATTGGCATAGGCGTTGGCGATCTTTGCGGCGAGGTCCGCCGATTCCGCCTGGGCGTGGATGCGCAGGAGGTAGGAACGGCCGTTGGTGGAGACCGAGACATGCCCCATGAGGGACGAGGCGATAGCGCTGTAGGGGTCATTCTCGTCCGCCGTCGCGATCGGGGCGTGCAGCGGCCGACCGAAAAGGAGCCGCCGCAGCCCGGACATGGCGAAATCCAGCGGATGTCTCAAATAGTCGCCAAAACCGACCGGGCGCAGGCTCGGATTGAATTCCGGCTCCCTCTCGAGGCGAAGCTCCCTGGCGACTTTTTCGGAGAGCGGATAGGATCGCAGCAGGTCCATTTCGCTCTGCACCACGGCGCCGTCGACCTCGAGGCCGGACATCATGTCCTCAAGGCCGAGCCGCACATGCCGTGTGTCCAGCATCACCCAGGCTTCGGCGCTGTAGCGCGGAACGAGTTGGGATACGTAGACCGCGGCCAGCGCCGTGATGACCACGACGCAACCGACGATCACCGGGAACCGGCGGCGCAGAACACCGAGCATCTCGCGGATGTCGATAACTTCCGGGTCGCCCTGCGCCTGGCGCCGCCCGGCTTGCGAATGCTTCTCAGATAGTCGATGGAGAGTATCCTCGCGCCGATTGTCGGGGCGCAGCGACGGGCGGTGATGCTCGACCTCCGCTTTCTCGCTCATAGCCACGAGGTCCCTTTCATCTCGGCCGCTCTATCCTTCATCTCCGCGCTTGGACGGCACCCCCGCCTCCATGCCAGGCGGTCGGGTCGACAAGACGGCCGGGGCAGAAATCGAACGCTCCCGCGCCTCCCGGATGCTCGCCCTGCTGGGGCGCATTCTCTCGCACATTGCTTTCCCAAGACTTGCGCTGGACCGTCAGGTGGGGATCAAATTCATGTCGGACCTCACCATCCCTTCCCATTCCCCCAGCCGTCGCCACCGTCTCCTCCTCCCCAGCAATCGTCGTCTCGGCAGTGATGGTGGTTGTGGTGATGCCCTCCGGATTGCCAGCTATCCGCCGAGGCAGGTGCGCTGAGCACGGCGGTTATCAGCGGCGGCGTCGCCACTGCGAAGCGGCCGAATTTCCGCAGAAATTCGCGGCGCTCCCGCTGCGCTTGGTCGGAAAGGGCTGGTCGCCTGCTGCGCTTCATGACCAGTGCACACCAACGCAAAATGCAACTCCACAACCAGCGAAGAGCCACCGTTCCGCCCCGCGCTGGCGGCTAAACATCGAATGTAACGGGCGAAATGCACTTGAGGAGAGTGTTCCATGCCCCATACTCGCCGGCAATGGGTCGCTTTTCCGCCGCAGGATGTCAATTGAAATTTCGGATGGCGCTTTCACCGCTAACGGCGCCACCACCCGATGAGCACGCGGCGCCTCCGCGGTGCAAATGGGCTGGCTCTCGTCGGCGAGCACGGCCGGCGATCGTCGGCCGGCAGCGATCGACAACATTTTCCGACGCTGCATTGGTGAACTCGGCAACGGCCACTCCATCAAACTATCGTCGGCTCTTAACGACCGTCAGCTCAAGTCATTTTGCATTAAAAAAGTGGAGAATTTACTTAAATTTTTCCGAAACCAATGCGATCATTACGTCCTTGCCATAAGAGTCTGCGGCTGAACGCATGAGGATTTACCCTACTTTTGGTCGGTCTCGCTATTGGCCGAAAGATGTAAAGCCTGCCTACCAAAGCGGGGTCATCCGCCGTCGCGAGTCCCAGAATGCGACCATGAAGGGGGCGCTTCAGAGAGGGACGCCCGTCCCGGTCCGAGCGCGAGATGTAAGTATTTCCGACCCGACCGCCAATAGAACGGTCACGAAAACGTGAAGGGCAATTCTGACGGGGAGCGTCCGAATACCGGAATGGTAACCATTATTCAGCCTGCCGAGCGACATCCAACGCCGGTCGCGGGCAACGCGCTACGGAGTCGCGCCGGATGCTCGTCGCGGCTTGCGACCGCGCTCGCGTCGCGATCATTGCCGCGCGCCTCGGCTCAGGCGCCGCTGGCCTTTTGCTGAAGCTGCTCGGTCAGCGCCGAGATGCGGCCGTCGTGCTGCTCGATGACCGAGGAAAACTCCTGGCGATAGGTCACCGCCTGGCTGATGCCTTCGATGCTGACATCGGTGATCTTGTAGCCGTTGCCGCTCTTGTTCACCTGCCACACCACCTTGGCCGGCGCCTGCCCGCCGGCACGGTCGATCTCGGTCGTGACCATCGCCGTGTTGCCTTCCGCGCGCTGGGCCGTGACCTTGAACTGCGCGCCGCTGTATTGGCGGAAGCGGGTGGCATAGACCTGCACCATGTAATTCTCGAAGGCGTGGACGAATTGCTGGCGCTCGGCGTCGCTTGCCGTGCGCCAGTAGCGGCCGAGTACGAACTGGGCGATGCGCGGCACGTCGAAGTCCTGAAGGGCGATGGTGCGCAGGCGGTGCTTGTACTCGTCGGGCGAGAGCGTCTTGTCGCGGGTCAGCGCCAGCACGCTGTTGCCGGTCTGAGCGATGAAGCCGGCGGCGTCGTCCGCCGCCTTCGCCGCGCGCGGCGCCGCCGGGAGCGCGATCACGCTGGCAAGGACCAGGATGGGAAGCAGGCGAAGGAAGCGCATGGTTGTCAGTCCTTTCTGGACGTCCGGCGTCAGGAGGCGCTTGCGTTCGCCACCAGCAGCTCCGCCTTGCGGTTCAGCGCCTCGACCAGGCCGTCGACCCCGTGCCGCGCCAGAACCGAGGAGAATTGCGAGCGGAGGCTTGCCAGCTGGCTGATGGCGCCGGTGAGGTAAACGTCCTCGATCTGCCAAACGTCTCCGTTCCGACGCATCAAATAGTCGATACGCACGGGATCCCCGTTCGACCGCACGATGCGGCTCTCGACCAGGGTGCCGAACGTGCCCCTTTGCTGTCCGGTCACTTCCAGCTTCTCGCCGGAATAGCCATCGAACCGGTCGGCATAGGTCGCGATGGTGTAGCGCGCAAAGGCTTCGGTCACGCGCTGCTGCTGCGCCGGGGAGAGCCCGGCCCAGCCGGGTCCGACCGCCAGCCGTGCCATTGCGGGAAGATCGAAGCTGTGGCGGATGGCCGGCGCCAGCGCATCATAGCGTCCCTTCTGCCCGAGTTCGGGAGCATTCCGCATGGTGTCGAGCAGCGTGGCGTACAAGCCGCGGACGGTGTCTTCCGGTCCGGTCGCGGCGTGCGCAACAGGTGACGGCGCGAGCCCGACGACGAGGAGAAACGCTACGCATAAGCCGACGAGGCGTCGCATGATCGAGCTCCCGAGGTTGCGCTCCCATGTGATTAAGGCGCCGCGGTATTTCAAGGCCCGGGTCGAACATGCCGCTCTGCCGCCGCTCAGGACGCGGCCTTCGCCGGGGTTTCCCCATCGGCGAAGCCGCGCCCGCTCTCGGCGAGGCGCCGCAGCAGCGGCGCCGGCGCCAACGCCGGCTCCTTGAAGCGGTCGGCGAAATCGGCGAGGCGGTCGGCGATCTTTTCGAGGCCGACGCCGTCGGCGTAATGCATGGGGCCGCCGCGATAGACCGGCCAGCCATAGCCATAGATCCAGATGACGTCGATGTCGCCCGGCCGGAGTGCGATGCCTTCGTCGAGGATCTTGGCGCCTTCGTTGATCATGGGATAGACCAGACGCTCCAGCATCTCCGCCTCGGCGATCGGCCGGCGCTCGACGCCGAGCGCCTTCGAGACCCCGACGACGAGGCGCTCGACTTCGGGATCGGGCAGCGGCGCGCGGCTGCCGGGCTCGTAATGGTAATAGCCGGCGCCGGTCTTCTGGCCGAGACGTCCCGCCTCATAAAGTGCGTCGGCTACCGGTGCCTTGGTGCCGCGCGCTTGGCGCACGCGCCAGCCGACGTCGATGCCGGCGAGGTCGCTCATGGCGAAGGGCCCCATCGGAAAACCGAAATCGGTCAGCACCTTGTCGACCTGGTGCGGCAGCGCGCCCTGGATCAGCAGCCGTTCGGCCTCGCGGCCGCGCTGCGCCAGCATGCGGTTGCCGACGAAGCCGTCGCACACGCCCACCAGCACCGGTACCTTGCGGATGGTCTTGGCGAGCGCCATCGACGAGGCGATCACCGATTTGGAAGTGGCGCCGCCGCGGACGATCTCCAGCAGGCGCATCACGTTGGCGGGGCTGAAGAAATGCAGGCCGATGACGCTTTCCGGCCGCCTGGTGGCGCCGGCGATCGCGTTGACGTCGAGGGTCGAGGTGTTGGTGGCGAGAATGGCGTCGGGCTTGGCGACGCGGTCGAGCGTGGCGAAGACTTCCTTCTTCAGCGCCATGTCCTCGAACACCGCCTCGATGACGATATCGGCATCGGCGATGTCGTCATAGGAGACCGAGCCGGTGATGAGCGCCGTTCGCTTGTCGACGTCTTCCTTCGCCATGCCGCCGCGGCCGGCGCTGATCTCGTAGTTCTTGCGCACCACGCCGAGGCCGCGCTCGAGCGCCGCGGCATTCGCCTCGATCAGGGTGACGGGAATGCCGACATTGGCGAAGTTCATGGCGATGCCGCCGCCCATGGTGCCGGCGCCGATCACCGCCGCCGTGCGGATCGCCTTCACCGGCGTCGAGGCGGGCACGTCGGGGATCTTGTTGGCCTCGCGCTCGGCGAAGAAGACATAGCGCTGCGCCTTCGACTGCGCGCCGCCCAGCAGCTTGACGAAAAGTTCGCGCTCGCGCAGCAGCCCCTGCTCGAACGGCAGCGTCGCGGCGGCCTCGACCGCATCGACGCAGGCCTGCGGCGCCTCGACGCCGCGTTTGCGCCGGGCAAGGGCGCTGCGATAGTTCCTGAAGAAATCGGGCTCGGCCACGGCGAGCTTGTCGTTCATGTCGCGGATGCGCTTCAGCGGCAGGCCGTCGCGGAGGGCCTTCTGCGCAAAGGCCACCGCCGCGGCGCGGAGTTCGCCGGCGGCGATCTCGTCGACGAGACCGGTCTCGTGCGCCCGGCTCGCGCCGATCGGCTCGCCGCCGGTGATCATGTCGAGCGCCAGCGGCACGCCCACCACGCGCGGCAGCCGTTGCGTGCCGCCGGCGCCGGGCAGGATGCCGAGTTTTACCTCAGGGAGGCCGAGTCGCGCGTCGGCGGCGGCGACGCGGTAGTGGCAGGCGAGCGCCAGCTCCAGACCGCCGCCCAGCGCCGTGCCGTGAATGGCGGCGATGACCGGCTTCGGGCTGTTCTCGATCGCCTCGATGACCGCGGTGAGCCCGGGCTCCTTCAGCGGCTTGCCGAACTCGGTGATGTCGGCGCCGGCGATGAAGGTGCGCCCGGCGCAGATCAGCACGATGGCCGCCGCTTCCGGCGCGGCCAGCGCCGCATCGAGCCGCGCCTTGATGCCCGCGCGCACGGCGTGGCTCAGCGCGTTCACCGGCGGGCTGTCGACGGTGATCACCGCGATGGCGCCGACGCGCTCGCTGCTGACGACCTGGCCTGGCTCGGACATGGGGTTCCTCCTGACTGTTTTGGTGCTTGCCGCTTGAGCGGCAAGGCTTGGGGTTCCATTGTTCCCCTGTCAAGGCCGCGCGTTAACGTGAATTAAACCTCGCCTATGCTCCGATAAGGCGTGCCTGCTGTGGAGGATAGGGATGGCTTTCCTCGTCGAGGAGGATGCCCTGGTCCAAGGTCCGGCCTCGGCTGCCCGCCGGCCGGTCGATGTGACGAAGGTCGCGGTGTGGGTCGCCGGCTTGATCGCTCCGTGGATGGCGATCATCCTTGCCGCGCGCGTCATCCTCGCCGCCCTCGCCTGACCGGAGGCGGCGCGGCCAAGCCTCGTCGCCCCCGGCTTGCCCGCGCTCGGCTCCGCCGCCCTCCGGCCGGGGCTGCGACAAACCGTCACTTGGCCGGGATTGCCAACCGGCGATAGCGGCGGCATCCTCTGCCGCGTCGGGTTAGACGCGCGATTGGGCCGGGTCGGGACTGCCGGTTGCGGCTGGAGTGCACATGACGTTTCTCACGGGCTTTGGCGATCTGGCGATTCTGCTGCCGCTGGCGGCGGCGATCCTGGTCTGGCTCTTCGCCATCGGCGCCCCTGGCGCCGCCGTTCGGTGGCTGGTGGCCGTTGCCCTCTGCATGGGCGGTATCGGCCTGCTCAAAGTGTATTTCTTCGCCTGCTCGGCGGGGGAGACGGTGCAGAGCCCAAGCGGCCATTCCGGCTTCGCCGCCCTGGTCTATGGCGCCATCGTCGCGTTTGTCTCGGCCCATGCCGTCGGTCTGGCGCAGCTCGCGGTTCGGACGGTGGGTGTCGCGTTCATCGCCGGCATCGCCGTGTCGCGGCTGGTGCTGCACGCGCATACCCCGCTCGACGTCGCGACCGGCCTGCTGATCGGCGTGGCTACGCTCGCCTTTTTCCTCTGGGAGAGTCCCGGTCGGCAGGCTTCGGCGGTGTCCGTCCGTCCGCTATTGCTGGCGGCCGTGGTGTTCGGCGTCTTGCTGCATACCCGCCAGCTTCACGCCGAGGCGATGGTCCAGGCAATCGGGTCTTATCTCAAGGGCGGCCCTCTCTGCTCCTGAGCGCGCCGGCGTCACGGTGTCGCCGGACGCGCGCCACGCCGCGCGTCGGCGATCGTGATCGCGCGCGCCGGCACATCCACCCACAGCGCCGGGCTTGCCTCGCTTTGGCGCGCCATCCAACGGTAAGGTAGCCGGGTCCAATCGACGACCGGCCCCAGACGATTGTCGAGCACGAGATCGCCGTCGCCGGTGCGCACGATCAGCACCAGATGCGCCTCGTTGTGCTCGGTCATGGCGGTAGCGAGCAGCAGCGCCCCGGCAGGCCAACCCAGGGCAATGAGCTCGCGCCGCTTCTCCAGGGCGAATTTGTTGCAATCGCCGGTACCGTCCGTCGGATAATCCCAGACATGCTGGGGATCGTCGCGCCACCGGATTGCGGCGTTGACCCGGGCTTGGACCGCGTCGAGCTGCTGCCGGTGCGCGTCGGTGAGCTCCACCACGGCCGGATTGCCGGCGGCGGCGCTGCAGTCTCGGAGGTGCCTGGCGCAGAAACCGATGAATCCCCCCGGCGGGACGACGAGGCCGGCCGTCGGCATCGGCGCGCCTGCGCGCGCCTGTGGTATGGCGGCAACAAGCGCGGCGCTCAGGAATGCAGCAGAAGCCGTCAATTTTATTGACATTTTTTCCTCCATTATTGTCGATTATTCTGGAGGTTCTGTATTAATCGGGCGTCAAATCTAAATTTTTCGACAAATGTTTAAGTTATTATTTGATTTGTATTTGAATCTTATTTGTGTCGTGTTTTACGAAAAACAGAGGCGACCGGGCGGCCAGAGGCATCCCGGTCGAGAACGGATGCCGTCGTTCGGGGCCGGGGCGAACCGCCGCCGGCGCGTGGGGAAGGCTCCGCGCTGCGTGTGGTGGTTATCGTCGCTGCGCTCGGGCAGCCGCGCAGCGGCGCGCCATGCTGATTCCGCATTGCAGCAAAAACGCATATTCTCCCAATTAGTGCGGGGTGCCTAATCGGAGGCTGCGGGGCGACTGGAAAGGATCAACCTTTACTTGACCGCGCCGACGCAACGCGGCAATAGTACTTGCGTTCTGCGGCACCAGAGGTTGTTGCAATGAAAAGACATTTTCTGGCGGTTGCTGCCGCCGCGACGCTCGGCGTTGCCTTCGGCGCCGTCGCGCCGAAGGCGCACGCTGAACCGGTGCAGCTGGCTCAGGCGGCGCTGACCCCGGCGCAGCAGGCGGCGGTCGCGGCGGCTGTCCAGGCGATCGATGCCGCAATCGCCACCGGCGATGCCGCGGCCATCAATGCCGCGGTTGCCAATGCCGTTGCCGCCAACCCGACCTTGGCGGCGACCATCGTCGGCATCGTCGCGGGCCAGAATCCCACTGCCGCCGCCGTCGTGGCGGCGTCGGCCGCCCGGGCGAATCCGGCGCTGGCGGTGGCGGTTTTCACCGCCGCGGCCACCGCGGCGCCGGCGCAGCAGCAGGCCATTCTCGCTTCGGTTACCGCCGCGGTGCCGAGCCAGGCGCAAGCCCTCACCGCCGCCGGCGGCCAGCTCGCGCAAGGCGCGACGGGCAACAACAGCCTCAACACCAATCGGCCGGCGCCGCCGCCGGCACCGCCGCCGAGCCCGCCGCTTGTGCCGCCGCCGCCGGTCAGTCCCCATTGAGCCGGCACCAGCCGCCGGATGTCTGAGGGGACATCCAGGCGGAGCGTGGCGCGATGACGCAGCCGGGGGGATTTTTGACGATGCGTCGAGGGGGGGGCTTGATCGCGGCCCTTGCTGCCGTCTGCCTGTCCCATGCCGCGTCGGCCCAGGTGATGATGCAGGGCCCTGGCCCCGGCAGTTTCGGCGCCGCTCCGTCGGATTCGAGCGCGCCGGAGCGCCAGAGCGTGCTGCAGCGCCCCGATCCCGACTATGCGCCGCTGGGAATTACCGCGGGATCGTTCCTCGTCTTTCCCTCGGCGAGCGTCACGGAGAGCTACAATTCCAACGTGTACGCCATACCCTCGCCCGGCGTGAAGGGCGATTTCTTCACCGACGTCGCCCCGGCCGTCAGCATGGCGTCGAATTGGAATAACAATGCGCTGAACTTCACCGCCGGCGGCGACATGAAGCGGTACGATACGCTGGTGAGCGAGAACGTCACCAACGCCAATGCCGCCACCAACGGCCGGCTCGACATCCTGCGCGACGTTTACCTGACGGGCGGGCTCAGCTACCAGCTCGCCCACGAGGATCGAGCGTCGCCGAATTCGATTATCGACCAGAAGAATCCGACGCAGTACCAGGTCGGCGGAGCCGGATTAAGCTACGTGCAGGATCCCGGGCGTCTCGGCCTGCGAATCGACGGCACCGTCAATTATTTCACCTACAACAACGCCCAGACGGAAACCGGAACGACGATCATCGAGACCGATCGAAATCGCATCGAATATACGCTGCGGCCGCGCGTGTTCTACGAAATTGTGCCGGGCTATCAGGCCTTCGTGCAGCTTCAGGCCAACGAACGCGATTACCAATCCCAATTCGACCAGTTCGGCATACCGAGAACGTCGCACGGCTATGAGGCCGATGCGGGCACGGCGGTCGATATCAG
The DNA here is from genome assembly GCA_027315365.1 of Rhodospirillales bacterium. GTDB lineage: Bacteria > Pseudomonadota > Alphaproteobacteria > ATCC43930 > CGMCC-115725 > DAHUYF01. Next base: position 132,837 of record DAHUYF010000158.1, read on the forward strand.
CCACGTCATCACCGGCGAGGTGTTCGCCGGCTATCTGAAGCAGTATTACAGCACCAACTTCGTGCCGACCCCCGAAAACCCGCAACCCATCGGCATGCCGCCCTCCATTGGCGGCATGGGCTTCGGCGGCAATCTGCTGTGGAACGTCACGGAGATCACTTCCGTCAGGCTCACCTTCTCGCGCACGGTGCAGGAAACGATCATCAGCAACTCGGTCGGCACCTCGGTCGCCGACGCGGCGAGCGATCTGGAGACCCAGGCGGGGGTTACGTTCGAGCATGCGCTGCGCCGCAACGTGATCCTGACGGCGGGCGCGCTCTACATCCATGACGATTTCGTGGGAGTCGGCCAGTGGGACGACGCTTACGAGGGCGATGCCGGCGCGAAGTATCTCCTCAATCGCAATTTGTCCGCCGGGTTGAACGTCTCGTATCGCAAGCGCAATTCGAACATTCCGGGCTTCGACTACGTCGGCGAGGTCGTCATGGCGACGCTCGGGACGCAGTTCTAAAGTCGGCTTTTGCGGGTATTTTTTGCGGGTATAGTGTCATGGCGATTGCAGGTGTGTCGTTCCATGTCGTGCGGGTCACGCTTGTCGCGCTTGGCATCGTCCTGGCGCTGATGGCCAACCCTGCCGGCGCCGCCGACGCCCCGGCCTATAAGCTCGGCGCCGGCGACAAGGTACGGGTTACCGTCTTCAACGAAAAGGATCTGTCCGGGGATTTCGATGTCAACGATCAGGGCGAGATCGCTCTGCCGCTGGTCGGCCAGGTCAAGGTCGCCGGGCGGACGATCAGCGAGGTCGAGAGCCTGATCACGCAGCGCTACGGCAAAGACTACCTCGTCGACCCCCGCGTCAATGTCGAGGTGCTGAACTACCGGCCGTTCTTCATCCTGGGGGAGGTCAAGAATCCCGGCAGCTACCCGTATGTCAGCGGCATGACGGCGGTGAATGCCGTGGCGCTTGCCGGCGGCTACACCAATCGCGCCAGCAAGGGGCATATCTACATCAAGCACGGCAACGATCCCGGAGCGAAGGAACAGGAGGTGCAGGAAGATACCCCGGTATTGCCCGGCGACGTCATCCGCGTGCCGGAGCGATTTTTCTGAGATCGTATGCGGCTGCCCTTGTGGTTCGGCGGGAAGGTCGGCGACGGCAGGACGGGACATGTTGGCGATCGCGAAAGTGAGAGCGCAGTGACATGATCGAGCACCCCAAAGCGGATAGGCCGCGGCCCGCCGGCAAGCCGGCGCTGCGTCCGATCGATCTCGACCGGGAGCGGGATTCCGGCGACGATGCCATCGATTTCCGCGTCATTCTCGCGGTGCTGCGCCGCCGCAAGCACGTCATCCTGGGCTGCATCGTCCTGGTCACGCTGCTCGCCGCCGTCATCGTCTTCCAGCTGACCCCGCGCTACACCGCCGAGGCGTCGATCATGCTGGATACGCGCAAGAACCCGATGGTCGACCTGCAAAGCGTGCTCTCGGGACAGCAGGTCGACAGCGCTGCCATCCGCAGCGAGCTCGAAGTACTGAAATCGCGCACGCTTGCGCAAAAGGTGGCCGACAAGCTCGATCTCTATTTCAGGCCGGAATTCAACCCCTCCGTCCGGCCGCCGCGCCTTGCCGAGTCGCTGTTGCATCCGCTCCAGTCCGTGACCGCGCTGTTCGGTCGATCGACGATGCTGCCGGGCGAGCCGGCCGATGCCACGCCGGAAGAAACCGAGGAGGATCGCAGGATAGCCGTGGCGCGGGCGCTGATGGCGCATGTGGACGCGACCAATGACGGCCGTTCCTATCTCATCCGGATACGCGCGGAATCCCGGGACCGGGAGTTCGCCGCCAAAATCGCCAACGCCTATGTCGACGTCTACCTTCTCGATCAGCTCGAGGCCAAGTTCGACGCGGTGCGCCGCGCCAGCAGCTGGCTCAACGAGCATCTGACGGAACTGCGCGACAAGGTGCGCGATTCCGACCATGCGGTGGAGATGTTCAAGGAGCAGCACAATCTCACCGAAGTCAAAGGCGGCGGGACGCTCACGGCGCAGCAGCTTTCGGATCTCAACTCGCAGCTGATGATTGCGACCGCCGATCGGACTCAGAAGGAGTCGACGCTGCGACAGCTTCAGGACCAGCTCAGGGGCGGCAACGTCGACGCGGCCTCGGTGCTGGCGTCGCCGCTGATCCAGCGGCTGCGCGAGCAGGAGGCCGAGCTGCTGCGGCGCCAGGCGGAATTGGCGACGCGCTACAAGCCGGCCCATCCCACCATGATCAACCTGCGTGCCGAGATCCAGGACACGAAACGCAAGCTCGACGAGGAGATCGGCAAGACCATTCGCGGGATGGAGGGGGATCTCGCCGTCGCGCGCGCCCGCGAAGTATCGCTGCGCGACACCATCAGGGGGCTGCAAAAGAATACCTCCGAGCAGGATAAGGCGATGGTGCAGCTGCACGAGATCGAGCGCGAGGCCGAGGCCAACCGGGCGCTCTATGAGAACTTTCTGTCGAAATTCAAGCAGACCAGCGCCCAGGAGGACATCCAGCAGGCTGACGCCCGGGTCGTCGCCACCGCGACGCCGCCGACTGCGCCGACCTATCCCAACAAGACGATGCTGACCGGCTTTGCCTTCATCGTCTCCATTTTCCTCGGCATCGCCGCCGCCTTCGCGATCGAGCGCATGGATAACGGCCTGCGCACCTCGGACCAGGTCGAGAAGGTGATGGGGGTCGGCACGCTCGGGCTCGTTCCCACCGTGGGCCGCAAGGATCCGCCGCAGGACGTGGTCCTGACGCAGCCGACCTCGCAATATTCCGAGGCGATCCGCACGATCCGCACGGCGCTGCGCTATTCGCATGTCGATCGTCCGCCCAAGATCGTCCTGGTCACCTCGTCTCTGCCGAACGAAGGCAAGACGGTCTTCGCGGCGTCGCTGGCGCGCAGCATCGCCCGGTCGGGCGGCCGCGCGCTGCTGATCGACTGCGACCTGCGTCGCCCGGGCGTCGCCGGGCTGCTGGGCTGCGACGGCGAGCCGGGCCTGCTCGCCTTGTTCGACGACGGCGTCGACCAGGACTCGGTCATTCGCGTCGATCCCGGCTCCGGCATGCATTACATCGCCTCGAAAGGCGGCGCGCCGAATCCGCAGGACCTCCTGGGCTCGCAGCAGATGCAGGCCTTCCTCGAGCGGATGCGCGCGCGCTACGACCTCATCGTCGTCGACGCGCCGCCGGTGCTGGCGGTCTCCGACCCGATCATCCTGTCGCACATGGTCGACACCACGATCTATCTGGTGCGCTGGGAGAAGACGCCGCGTCCGATCGTCACGGGCGCGCTGAAGCTGCTGCGCGCCAGCGGCGGCCCGATCGCCGGCGCGGTGCTGTCGCGCGTCAATGCGCGGCGTCACGCCGCCTATGGCTACGGCGACTCCGCCTATTATTACGGCCGATATTCCGAATATTACGGCACCCACAAATAGCCCCGGCGATGAAGCTCCCAGCGCTCGCGCTCGCCAATCTGCTCCTTGCCGCGGGGATGCTCGCGGTAGGCCTGCCGAGCGTCCTGGCGGATTTTCGCCGCCTGCCGGCGGAGGCGACCGCCGACGCCATCATGCGCGGCGCCGCGGTCGATCGCCGCGATCTCGAAGCGGCGCTGCCGCCGCTCGAGGCCGCGGCCAGGACCTCCGGCGCGGCGCACGAGACCCTCGCCTTGGCGCTGCTCGAGACCGCCGACGGCGCGCACGCCGCCCAGCGCGCCGCGGCGGCCGAGCGGCAGTTCCGCGCCTATCTCGCCGAGGCCCCCGGCGATGCGCATGGCTGGGCCGGCCTCGCCGAGGCGGAGCTGTTGCAGGGCCGCCGACTGCCGGCGCTGGAGGCGCTGAAAATGTCGATTCTCATGGCGCCGGGGATGCCCGGACTGGTGCTGGCGCGATGCGGTATGGGCATCGATCTCTATGCGTCGCTCGACGACTCTGCCCGCGGTCTCCTCGGGCAGCAGTTTCGCCTGGCGGCGGAACGCTCCCCCGACCGGCTGGCCCGGCTGGTGCGGCAGAAGAACGCCGTCCTGATCGCGCGGGTGATGCTCGTCGGCAGCCCGGACGCGCTGCAACGATTCGAGACGGCGTTGGGGCGGGCATCGTGAGGCGGAAGCTGCAAAGCCCGACTATTTTCCCGTTGCCGCCTTCACCGATCGCGCGCATGAGGTGCTCGAACGGCTATTCGAGCGGCATGGCAGTACGCACCAAACATGGTGTCTTCGCATGTGTCGCAGGTGCTCCCTCTCCGCCCTGGAGGGCGGAGAGGTGACCTGTGTAGCGATCAAGGAAACTATACTTAGGACAGCGACTCCATGAATCCGTCCATTTGAAGATCGCCGCATGCGTCTGGACACCATCACGCCGATCATCCTCACCTACAATGAAGAGCCGAATATCGGGCGCGTGCTCGACCGGCTCGGCTGGGCCGAGGACATTGTCGTCGTCGACAGCTTCAGCACCGACCGCACGCTGGACATCGTCGGACGCTTTGCCAAGGCGCGGCTGTTCAAGCGAGCCTTCGACAGCCACGACCGGCAATGGACCTACGCGCTGCGCGAGACCGGCATCGCCAGCGAATGGGTCCTCACCCTCGACGCCGACTACATCCTGTCCGACGCTTTCGTCCGGGAGCTTGCGGCGCTGGCTCCGGCAGCGGCGGTGGACGGCTATGACGCGCAATTCCGCTTTTGCATTCACGGCCGGCCCTTGCGCCGCTCGCTCTATCCCGGGCGCATCGTCCTGTTCCGTCGCGAGCGCGGCTCGTTCTATCAGGATGGGCACACCCAGCGCCTGCAGGTCGAGGGCGGCGTGCGGCCGCTCGGCGAGCGGATCAGCCTCGACGACCGCAAGCCGATCAGCCGCTGGATCGTGTCGCAGGACCGCTACGCGCTGCTGGAGCGGCACAAGCTGCTCGCCGCCGCGCATGATCGCCTGAATCTGGCGGACCGCATCCGGACGCGGCGGTTTCTCGCCCCGATCGCGGTGCTGTTTTATTGCCTCTTCGTCAAAGGCATGATCCTCGAAGGGCTGGCGGGCTGGTATTACACCTATCAGCGCGTGACCGCGGAGATCCTGCTGTCGCTCTACCTGATCGAGCACCGCTTCGCGGCCGACGACCCGCCCGGCCCGGGCGATCGGCGCGCCGGGCCCGGCGAGGACGCCTGAGGATGGACGCGCCTTCGCCCCGCCGCCGCCTCGCGCGTTCCGGGGCCGGGGCGGCGGAGCGCGCCGAGACCCTGGACAAGGTCCGGCGCCGGGCGCTGATCGCGCTGCTCGCCTGGGCGCCGCTGCCGCTGGGCAGCGGGCGGTCCTGGGCGGGAAGCCTGCTCGGCGTACTTGCGGCGGTGCTGCTGGCGCTGGCCGGGCTGGGCGAGGTCCGGCGTCCGGGCGGCGGCGCGCCGTTCCGTCAGCTGCGCTGGGCGATCATCTTGGGGGTGGTCCTGGTCGGATGGATCCTGCTGCAATCGCTGCCGCAATCGGTGCTCTATCATCCGCTCTGGGACGAAGCCGCCGAAGCCCTGGGCAGCGCGCCGGCGCCGTCGATCAGCGTCGATCGCCAGGCCTCGCTCGTCCGCCTCTTCCATCTCCTGACCTATGCCGCCGTGTTCCTGCTTGCCTGGCAGGCCGGCCGCCGGGTGGAGGGCGCCGCCCTGGTCATGCGCGCGATCATGGCGATCGGCGCCGCCGATGCCCTCTATGGCATGGTCCAATACGCTTCGCCGACCCCGCGGATCCTGTGGTTCCGCAAATGGGCCTACGTCCATGACGTCACCGGCACCTTCGTCAATCGGAACTCCTTCGCCACCTTTGCCGGGCTCGCCCTCATCGCCGGCCTCGTCCCGCTGGCGCAGCAGCTGAAGCGGAGCGCGGCGATGCACAGCCGCGCGGCTCTCTGGTTCTCTGCCGCGGAGAGCCTGCTCGCGCGCGGGAGATGGGCGCTCGCCGGCTCGCTGCTGTCCGGCTCGGCGCTGCTGCTGTCGCATTCCCGCGGCGGCGCGATGGCGACGCTGTGCGGCGTCCTGGCGTTCGTCGCGCTGGCCATGAGCGCGCCCAGCCTGCGCTCGGACTGGCGCCGGCCGTTCGGCTGGATCGCCGGCGCCGGTCTCCTCGGCGGCCTGCTGCTGGCCGGCGGAGGGGTGCTGCAGCGCGCGGCCGACACCTCGGCCGAAGCCGATAGCCGCTGGGCGATCTTTTCATCGACGCTCTCGGCGATCCGCGACAATTTCCTCACCGGCACCGGTCTCGGCACCTTCCGGTTCATCTTTCCCATGTATCAATCGCCGCGCTTCGAGGGCTTCGTCGATCTCGCGCATAACGACTATCTCGAAAACCTGCTGGAACTCGGGGTGCCGGCGGCGGCGCTGCTCTTTGTCCTGCTCGGATCGCTGGTGATCGAGTGCCTGCGCGGCGTTCGCCGCCGGCGCAAGGACGCGCTCTATCCCTGCGCGGCGGTCGCCGCCTCGGTGCTGGTTGCGGTCCACTCCTGCTTCGATTTCAGCCTGCAGATCCCGGCCGTCGCGGTGACCTATGCGGCGATCCTCGGCGTCGGCGTGGCGCAATCGGTCAGCTCCCGCCCGGCGGAGGCGCCATGACCGGCCGCTGCTCGGGCGCCGCCTCACGGATTGCTGCCGCCGAGGCAAGCTGGTATATCGTGCGATCAACTGATGCGCGATAAAGGGAAGGCGGGAATTGCGCGGCGGGGGAGGCCCGGAGGCTGACCGCGGCGGTCGCGCTGCTCCAGCGGCCGGGGCTCTTTCGGTCGAGGTCTCGCCGCCTCATGCCAAGAAATAATTAACCAAGACTGGGCAGTTTATCCGCGTGGCGCTGCCGGACGGAGGTGGGGGTGGTCTGTGTCCTTGGCCTGAATGCGTACCACGGCGACGCCTCCGCCTGCATCGTCAGGGACGGCGTCCTGGTTGCCGCCGCCGAGGAAGAGCGCTTTCGCCGCGTCAAGCACTGGGCCGGCTTTCCCGAACTCGCCATCCGCTACTGCCTGCAAGAGGCGGGGGTGGGACTCGGCCAGGTCGATCGCGTCGCGATCAATCGCGATCCCAAGGCCAATCTCTGGCGCAAGCTCGCCTTTTCGCTGCGCCAGCGTCCGGAGCTCGGATACCTGCTCGACCGGCTGCGTCACGCGCGGCGCTGGGCCTCGATCGAGGACGAATTTGCGGAGCGCTTTCCCGGGGTCGAGCTGGGCGGCCGCGTCCGCTATGTCGAGCATCATCTCGCCCATCTCGCCTCGGCCTTCCTGGTCTCGCCCTTCGACGAGGCGGTGGCCGTCTCGGTTGACGGCTCCGGCGATTTCGCTACCGCCGCCTGGGGCGTCGGCCGCGGCACCGGCGTGGCGCTCGACGGCCGAATCCCCTTTCCGCACTCGCTCGGCATCTTCTACGAGGCGATGACGCATTTCCTGGGCTTCCCGCATTACGGCGACGAGTACAAGGTGATGGGCCTCGCGCCCTACGGCGAGGCCAAGTACCTCGACCCGCTGATGGACGTCGTCGACATCCGCCGCGACGGCACGTTCAGGCTCAATCTGCGCTATTTCCGCCATCACCGCGAGCGCCGCACCTTCGAGTGGCAGGATTGCGCGCCGGTCTCGGGACCGCTGTTCAGCGATGCGCTCGAGGGTCTCCTGGGTCCAAAGCGCCGGCCCGACGAGCCGCTCGATCAGCGCCACCGCGATCTCGCGCGCTCGGTGCAGCGCCTCTACGAGGAGGCGTTCTTCAATCTCCTCAATCGCCTCCACGAGCGCTATCGCCTGCCGGCGGTGGTGCTGTCGGGCGGCTGCGCCTTCAACTCCGTCGCCAACGGCAAGGTCTACGCCCGGACGCCGTTCGAACGCTGCTACGTCCAGGCCGCCGCGGGCGATGCCGGCGGCGCCATCGGCGCCGCCTTCCACACCTGGTATTCGCTTCGCCCGGAGCGCCGCGGCTTCGTCATGGAGCACGCCTCCTGGGGGCCGGGCTATTCCGACGACGAGATCGCGCGCCTCGTCGAGGGGCGGCTGGCGCCGGCGGACCGGACGGTGACGGTGCGCCGCGTCGCCGACGAGGCGGCGCGGCTGCGCGAGGTCGCGGCCGCCATCGCCGCCGGCAAGGTCGTCGGCTGGTTCCAGGGGCGCATGGAATGGGGGCCGCGCGCGCTGGGCAACCGCTCGATCCTCGGCGACCCCCGCCGCGCCGACATGAAGGACATCCTCAACCTCAAGATCAAGCGGCGCGAATCCTTCCGCCCCTTCGCGCCGTCGATCCTGCGCGAGGCGGTGCCGGACTGGTTCGAGACCGACGGCGACGTGCCCTTCATGATGCAGGTCTTCCAGATCCGCCCGGGACGGCGCGCCGCGATCCCGGCGGTGACCCATGTCGACGGCTCCGGCCGGCTGCAGACGGTCGACGCGGCGGCGAACCCGCTCTATTACCGGCTCATCGAGGCCTTCCGCGACCTCACCGGCGTGCCGATGGTGCTCAACACCTCGTTCAACGAGAACGAGCCGATCGTGTGCCGGCCGGAGGAGGCGCTCGACTGCTTCCTGCGCACGCGCATGGACATGCTGGCGATCGGCGGCTTCGTGCTGACCCGGGTGGAGGAGGGGGCCGGGGCGGATGCGGCGCCAGAGTCGGCAGCGGTGGAGTAGGGGGCATGCTGCACCGAGGCTTACGGTATCTGCCGAGCTTGCAGAGCGCCGCCGATCGCGGAGCGCCGGGATACCGAAACGGCGGCGCCGAATTGGGTATCTAGATGGATGGCACCCTGCTCGTCAGGCTCCTCGGCTACCGCGGTGCGCTGCTGACCGGCGATCCCCTGGTTCACGACCGCTGGCGCTGGCTCAAAAAGCGGCTGCCCGTGACGCGAAACGGCGAGAAGCTGATCGATATCGGCTGCGGCTCCGGCGCTTTTACCATCGCTGCCGCGTTGCGGGGATATGACGCGGTCGGGCTGAGCTGGGATCACCGGAACCAGGAGGTGGCGTCAAGCCGCGCCGCCCTGCTCAGATGCGATCGCGCGCGGTTTCCGATTCAGGATATCCGGCGGCTCGATGCGGCGCTGGAACATCGCCGCGCGTATGACGTCGCGATCTGCCTGGAAAACATCGAGCATGTCATCGACGATCGGAAGTTGATGCGCGATATCTATGCGGTACTTCGTCCGGGCGGGATGCTGTTGCTGACTACGCCGAATTATTTCTACCGGGCGATAACGCCGTCGGATGACGGTCCTTTTGCCACCGTCGAGAATGGCGACCACGTGCGGCGCGGCTATACGAGCGCCATGCTGCGCGAGTTGTGCCGGGATGCCAATTTCTCTGTGATCGAGCTCGGCTCGTGCAGCGGGTTCTTCGCTCAAAAGATCGCCTGGGCGATGAGGAAGGCCAGGCCACACGTCCTAGGCTGGGTCGCGACGTTTCCATTGCGGATATTGCAAATCCTCGCCGACGGACCGATCAGGAGGCTGACCGGCTGGCCGGACTTCTCGATTTGCCTGGTTGCCAGCAAGCCGAGGTTCGCCGCCGAAGTAGCCGCGGAGCCATAACTTGACCGGTGGCGACCGCATCATGGCGCAGCCGCCGCTCGGTCGGTGTTGCGGGGGCGCGCCATGAACCGCCCGAAGGTCGGCGTGCTGCATCCGGGCACGCAACATTCCTGGCAGACGGCGCTGGCCTTGCAGGAAGGCGGCATGCTGGCGTGGTACGCGACATCCATCTTCTACGACCCGGACAAATGGCCCTACCGCATCGAGCGCTATCTGCCGCGGGCGCTGGCGGAGCGGGCGCACCGGACCTTCGAGCGGCGCTGCGATCCGACACTCGATCCGCGTCTGGTTCGCCGGCTCGGGCCGTGGGGCTGGATGGCCGCGGGAGCCGGTGCGCTGACGCAAGGCAGAGCCTCCGCCTGGACGACGCGGCAGGGCAATCGCGATTTTGGGGCTCGGGCGGTCCGCTTGCTGGAACAGGAGCCGGTGGACGTCGTCTGGGCCTACGATACCGCCGCGCTCGAGGTGTTCCGTTGGGCCAAGCCGCGCGGCATTTTCTGCGTGCTGGACCGGACGATTGCGCATGGCGCCGTGGCCAATGAGGTCATGACCGACGAGTATTCCCGCCATCGCGAGTTCTTCCTCTCGCCCTTCGTGCCGAAGCCGCGCCGGCAGCTCGACGAGGAGCAAGAGGAGATCGAGCTTGCGGACCTGGTGCTGGTCGGATCGGGGTCCTGCGCCGGCACCTTGGCCGCGAATGGCTGCGATGCGGCGAAGATCAAAGTGCTGCCCTATGGCTTCGACGAACGAGCGTTTCCCCGTGACGCGCCGCCGCGAAGGGTTCCTGCGCAAGGCCCGCTCGAGTTCCTCTTCGCAGGGCTTGCCAGTCCGCGCAAAGGCATCGCCTATCTCTTGAAGGCGTTCAACGAAATCTCGCCGCAGGCCGCGCGGCTGACGCTGGTCGGCCGGCTGGCCATTCCGGCAGCGGTCTTCGCAAAATATGCCGGCGGCGTATCGCATGTCCCGCAGGTCAGTCGCTCGGAGATCACCGGCTATTTCGCCAGGGCGCAGTGCTTCATCTTCCCCAGTCGCGTCGAGGGCAGCGCGCTGGTTCTGCGCGAGGTTGTCGGGGCGGGGCTCGGCGCCGTTCACACCCGCGCCGCCGGGGAGGGGGCCGTCCACGGCAGGAACGGAGTGATCCTCGAAGAAGCCTCGGTCGGCGGTCTCGTCGACGCGATCGAGCGGATATTGGCCGAGCGCGACTGTCTTGCACGCTGGCAGAAAGAGTCGCGCGCTCTGCACGACCGCTGCACGTGGTCTGTTTATCGCCAGGGCGCCCGCGACACGCTCGGCGCGCTGGTCGCGTCGCGAAGCGGCTGCGCCGCGCCGGCCCGAGGTGCCGCCGAGGAGCAGGGCCGCGAACTGGCGGGGGCTCGCGGGGTAGACTGCGACCCCTGCAATCCCGGCTCGTGCCGATGACCGGAAGCGCGACCCTTGCGCGTCCCGA
>DAHUYF010000166.1 GCA_027315365.1 Rhodospirillales bacterium
TACATCATGATCCTGCCGGGCTTCGGCATCATCAGCCACGTCGTCTCCACCTTCTCGAAGAAGCCGGTGTTCGGCTATCTCGGCATGGCCTATGCGATGGTGGCGATCGGCGTGGTCGGGTTCGTGGTGTGGGCGCACCACATGTTCGTCTCCGGCATCGGCGTCGACACGCGCGCCTATTTCATGGCCGCGACGATGATCATCGCCGTGCCGACCGGCATCAAGATCTTCTCCTGGATCGCGACCATGTGGGACGGGTCGATCGAGCTGAAGGTGCCGATGCTGTGGGCGGTCGGCTTCATCTTCGTGTTCACCATCGGCGGCGTCACCGGCGTGGTGCTGTCGAACGCCGGTCTCGACCAGATCCTGCACAACACGTACTACGTGGTGGCCCACTTCCACTACGTGCTGTCGCTGGGCGCGGTGTTCTCGATCTTCGCCGGTTTCTACTACTGGATCGGCAAGATGTCCGGCCGCCCGTATCCGGAGTTCTGGGCCAAGGTGCATTTCTGGCTCACCTTCGTCGGCGTGAACCTGACCTTCTTCCCGATGCACTTCCTCGGCCTGGCCGGCATGCCGCGGCGCATCAGCGACTATCCCGACGCCTTTGCCGGCTGGAACATGGTGGCGTCGATCGGCGCCTACATCTCCTTCGCATCGACCCTGTGGTTCGTCTTCGTGATCTTCCACACCCTTCTCGCCGGCAAGAAGGCGGCGGCCAATCCTTGGGGGCCGGGGGCGACGACGCTGGAATGGACGCTGCCGTCGCCGCCGCCGTTCCACACCTACGAGGAGATACCGCACATCGCCCCTACGGCCGGTCACTGACGGCGGGGGGTGGCGAGCGTGAGCGATCTCTCGACCTCTCCGGCCGTCGGCGTCGCCGCCGAGCTGCCGGCGGTCGGCGATTATGTGGCGTTGCTCAAGCCGCGGGTGATGTCGCTGGTCGTTTTCACCGGCTTCGTCGGGCTCTATCTGGCGCCCGGCCATCTTCATCCGGTGCTGGCGGCGATCGCGGTGATGTGCATCGCGGTCGGTGCGGGTGCAGCCGGCGCCATCAACATGTGGTACGACCGCGACATCGACGCGGTGATGCGGCGCACCCAGGGACGGCCGCTGCCGGCCGGCCGCATGGCGCCGGGTGAGGCGCTGGGCTTCGGCTGCGTGCTGGCCGTCGCCTCGGTGCTGGTGATGGGGCTCGGCGTCAACTGGGCGGCGGCGGCGCTGCTGGCGCTCACGATCGCCTTCTACGTCTTCGTCTATACCGTCTGGCTGAAGCGCCGCACGCCGCAGAACATCGTCATCGGCGGCGCCGCCGGCGCCTTTCCGCCGGTGGTCGGCTGGGCGGCGGTGACCGGCGATGTAGGCCTGCCTGCGCTGCTGCTCTTCGCGCTCATCTTCTTCTGGACGCCGCCGCATTTCTGGGCGCTGTCGCTCTATCGCTGCGGCGATTACGCGCGCGCCGGCGTGCCGATGCTGCCGGTGGTGGCGGGCGCACGCGAGACCAAGAAGCAGATGCTGACCTATACCCTGCTGCTCTGGCCGCTGGCGCTGGCGCCGGCGCTGATCGGCGTCGCCGGCGCGCTCTATTTCGCCGTGGCGCTGATCCTGAGCGCGCTCTTCACCCTGGCCGCGATCCGCGTCTGGTTCGACGCCGGCGACCGTGCGGCGCGGCAGATGTTCGGCTTCTCCATCCTCTATCTCTTCCTGCTCTTCGCCTTCCTGGTGATCGATCGCGCACCGGGCGTGGCCGGCGTGGTGGGGTGAGCGATGAAAGGGCTCGCCGCCATGGCCGATGACCGCCAGTCGCGACAACGCGCCCGCAACCGCGCGCTGCTCGCCGTGCTGCTCGGCCTTGTCGCGCTCTTCTATGTCATGGCGCTGGTCAAGATGGGGGCGTTCTGATGACCCTCCGCCGCCCGACCGGCGCCACCGCCGGCGCTGCCGACAACCGTGAGATCGATCCCGCCACGCTTCGCTTCCGCTGACTGACGCGCGTCCTCCTTCCTTCGCCAGAGAGACCGACATGAGCACCGCCCACGACGCACCCAAGCATCCTTATCATCTTGTCGATCCCAGCCCCTGGCCGCTCTGCGGCGCGATCGCCGCCGGCGCGATGTTCGCCGGCACCGTGATCTATATGCATGGCGGCCCGCTCTGGGGGATCGCGCCCGGCGTGCTCGGCGTGCTCGCCGTCATGTTCCTGTGGTGGCGCGACGTCATCCGCGAAGGCGAGCACGAGGGCTATCACACGCCGGTGGTGCAGATCGGCCTGCGTTACGGCATGGCGCTGTTCATCGCCTCCGAGGTGATGTTCTTCGCCGCCTTCTTCTGGGCCTTCTTCACCTCCAGCCTGTTTCCGGTCGGCGGCGTCTGGCCGCCCAAGGGCATCCATCCCTTCAGCCCCTGGGAGATCCCCTTCCTCAACACGCTGATCCTGCTGACCTCGGGCACCACCGTCACCTGGGCGCATCACGCGCTCCTGGAGAACAACCGCAAGGGGATGATTCAGGGATTGGGGCTTACGGTGATCCTCGGCATCACCTTCACCTGCCTGCAGGCCTACGAGTACAGCCACGCCGCCTTCGGCTTCAAGGACGGGATATATCCCTCGACCTTCTTCATGGCGACCGGCTTCCACGGCGCGCATGTGATCATCGGCACCACCTTCCTGGCGGTGAATTTCTTCCGCGCGCTCGCCGGCCACTTCAAGCCCGACCATCATTTCGGCTTCGAGGCGGCGGCCTGGTACTGGCATTTCGTCGACGTCGTCTGGCTGTTCCTTTTCGTCTGCATCTACTGGTGGGGCAGCGGCGGCGCCGTCGGCGCCGAGTGAGCGGAAGCTGGTCTCTCCCCGCATTTCTGCTATGACCGTCATGGCCGGGCCGTCCGCAGGGCGAGTCCCGGCCATCCGCGGCAAGAAACGTGGAGGCGCGGGTCAAACCCGTGCATGACGGCGGAGAAATGTCGGCCATGCCTGCCTCGCACCCGCCTGATCCGATCTACCCGCCCGTCTCGATTCTCTCCGTGGCGCTGCGCTGCCGCTGTCCGCGCTGCGGCGAGGGACCGCTTTATGACGGCCTGCTCAGCGTGGCGCCTTCCTGCATCCGCTGCGGCCTCGATCTGCGCGCGCAGGATGCCGGCGACGGGCCCGCGGTCTTCGTCGTCCTTTTCCTCGGCGCCGTCACCGTCGGCCTGGCCATCCTGGTGGAGGCGCTGTTCTCGCCGCCGCTCTGGGTGCATGTGGTGCTGTGGACGCCGCTGGTGCTGGGCGGCGCCATCCTGCTGCTGCGCCCCTTGAAGGCCGGCCTCATCGCCCTCCAGTATCGCCACCGCCACCTCGGCGCCTCGCCCGGCGGCTGAGCGCGGGCTCGGGAACTTTTCCATGCTGCGCAGGAAATCTCTGTTCTGGCCGAGCCTGTTCGCCCTGGGCGGCATCCTCGTGCTGCTCGGCCTCGGCTCCTGGCAGATCGAGCGCCTGTTCTGGAAGGAGCGGCTGATCGCCGAGCGCCACGCCGCGGTCACCGCGCCGCCGATGGCGCTGCCCGCCACGCTCGAGGCGGCGGACGGGCTCGACTATCATCGCGTCAGCGCCATCGGCCGCTTTCTTCCCGACCGCGAGCTCTTCCTCGGCGCCACCGACGCCGACGGCCATCTGGGCTATCAGATCATCGAGCCGCTGCGGCTTTCCTCCGGCGATGTGCTGCTGGTCGATCGCGGCTTCGTGCCCGAGGACAAGAAGCTGCCGGCGAGCCGCAGCGCCGGCGAGCCCAAGGGCGAGGTCACGATCACCGGCCTGCTGCGGCTGCCGCCGCGGGCGAAGCCGCATTGGTTCCTGCCGGCCAACAATGCCGAGCGGAATTACTGGTTCTGGGTCGACGTTCCGGCCATGGCGGCGGCGGCGGGCCTCGACCGCGTGCTGCCCTTCTATGTCGACGCCGACGACACGCCCAATCCCGGCGGCCTGCCGCTGGGCGGCCAGACGCGGCTCGACCTGCCCAACAACCACCTGCAATACGCCATCACCTGGTACGCGCTGGCGCTGGCGCTCGCGATCATCGCCTTCATCTTCCTGCGTCGGCGGGCGCGGGGCGAGGAGCCGTGACGGGGGCGCCTTACGCCGCGCTCGAAGCCCGCTTCGCCCGCATCGGCGCCGTCGAGGACGCCGCCGCGATGCTGCAATGGGACGCCGCCGCCCTGATGCCCGCGGGCGGCGCCGGCGCGCGCGCCGAGCAGCTCGCGACGCTCCGGCTCATCGCGCATGAGGCGCTGACCGACGCGTCGCTGTCCGACCTCCTCGCCGGCGCTGCGGCACAGCCGGATCTCGACGACTGGCAGCGCGCCAACCTCGGCGAGATGCGCCGGCGCTGGCTGCACGCGACCGCGCTTCCGGGCGATCTCGTCGCCGCGCTGTCCAGGGCGTGCTCGGCCTGCGAGATGCGCTGGCGCGCGGCGCGGCCGGCCGGCGATTTCGCCGCGGTACTGCCGGATCTCGCGCGCGTGCTGACGCTGGTGCGCGAGGCGGCCGCCGCCAAGGGCGCGCGGCTCGGCACCACGCCCTACGAGGCGCTGCTCGACGAGTACGAGCCCGGTGGCAGCACCGCCGCCATCGACCGTCTCTTCGACGACATCGCGCCGCGTCTGCCGAACCTCATCGGCCGCGCGCTCGAGCGCCAGGCCGCGCGTCCCGCGCCGCTGCCGCTCGAGGGGCCTTTCCCCGTCGACGCACAGCGCCGGCTCGGCGTCGCGCTGATGCGGCGCCTGGGCTTCGATTTCGAGCATGGCCGGCTCGATGTCAGCCTGCATCCCTTCTGCGGCGGCACGCCCGACGACGTCCGCCTCACCACGCGCTACGACGAGAGCGATTGCGGCAGGGCGCTGATGGGCGTGCTGCACGAGACCGGCCATGCGCTCTACGAGCGCGGCCTGCCCGCCGCCTGGCGGCGCCAGCCGGTGGGCGCCGCGCGCGGCATGAGCATCCATGAGAGCCAGTCGCTGCTGGTCGAGATGCAAGCCTGCCGCTCGCGCGAATTCGCCGAGTTCGCGGCGCCGCTGCTGCGCGAGACCTTCGGCGGCAGTGGCCCCGCCTGGGAGGCGGAGAATCTCTACCGCCTCAACACCCGCGTCGCGCGCTCGCCGATCCGCGTCGACGCCGACGAGGTGACCTATCCCGCCCATGTCATCCTGCGCTATCGGCTGGAGCGGGCGATGATCGCCGGCGATCTCGCCCTCGAGGACCTGCCGGCGGCGTGGAACGCGGCGATGCGCGATCTCATCGGCATCGTGCCGCCGAGCGACCGCGAAGGCTGCCTGCAGGACATCCACTGGTACGACGGCGCCTGGGGCTATTTCCCGACCTACACGCTGGGTGCGATGACCGCGGCGCAGCTCTTCGCCGCCGCGCGCGACTCCGACCCCTGCATCCTGCCGGCAATATCCGCCGGCGAATTCGCGCCGCTGCTCGCCTGGCTGCGCGCCAACGTGCATGCCAAGGGCTCGCGCTACTCGACGGCCGAGATCATCGCCCAGGCCACCGGTCGCGCGCTCGACGCCGCGGCCTACGAGCGCCACCTCGCCAGCCGTTATCTCGCCGCCTGACGCTCCGGCGTTTTGATAGCCCCGGGGGATGAAGAGGGCCGGGCGAGGCGAGGGGCGCCCCGGCCGGCGGCACGCTCAGGCGTGCGACGGTCCGCCTTCGGGGCGATGGAAGATGAAATGGTCGAAATAGGCCATGATCTTCTGGTCGGAATAGCGTTCGCGAAAGAAATCCGCGCCCGCCCGGCGGATGGCATCGGCCTGCTCGGGCGCGACCCGCAGGAGATGGACGATGTCGGCCAGATCGCTCAGCGTGTCGAAGCGCAGATAATGCCGGCCGGGGACGAAGAACAGGTCGACGTTGCCGCACTGCTCCTGCACCAGAAGACCCGCCGCGGCCGGGACTTCAAAGGTCCGGCCGGTGAGGATCCGGCTGCCGTTGGCGCGCATCGCCAGATTGAGCGACGCCCCCATCGCCCCGGTCTTGTACAGGAACCGGCGATAGCTCTCGAGCACGGGCAGCTCGTCGTCCTGGTGCTCGCTGACCACGACCCGCAGCGGGATTCCGGCGTCGGCCATCGCGTCGAGCCAGAACGCCCGATACCAGGCGCTGTAGCACATGCCGCCGGCAAATCCGAGCACCGGGCGCAACGGCGCCGGGACAGGATGAAGTTCGCCATGTGGCCAGGGGCAGAACAGGGTCTTCCCCTGGAACGCCGGCCGCGACCAGAGCGGCGTGACGACCGGGGTCCAGACGCCATCGAGAATCTCGGCACCGGCCTCGATCACGTCCCACTCCGCCGCGTTCCAGGGGTCGGGATAGAGGCCGATGAGCCGAAGCTCGGGCCGGTCGCGTTTGAGCGCGCGGAGAATCTCGCCGGGAGCGGTATTGCCGCGGCGCACCGGCTGGAAATCGTCGAGAATCGCGACATCGGCCTCCGTCTCGCGGCAAAGCTCGGCGATGGCACGATAGTCTTCCGTCACGGCGTCGCGATCGAAGAAGTTGAGGTGATGGCGGCGCGGTTGCCAGCCGTAATGCTCCATCGCCGCGGCAAGGCGAGCGGGAATATCGTGCTCGCGCGCATTCTGGCGAGCCGACCACTGGCGGCGCATCGCCAGGACCGCTTTGCGCTGCCGACGGGGAGCATCGGCCGGGGGCACCGCAAAGCTCAGCAGGCGCCCCTCGTCGGGTGGGTCGAGGAGATGGCGGTAGTCCGGCTGGCGATCCGCGGGCGGCGGCGCGAGGCGGCGCATCGTCTCGGGTTCGACCGCGCTCCACAGGCGCGCCAGCGCGCGCAAGCGTGCTGTCTGCCCGAAGCGGAAGGCGTCGACGACTTCGATGGGCAGAAGCGGGTCGAGCAGATAGCGGGCCTTGGCGCGTTCGACATCGCTTGCCTCGCCAAGCCGTGCGGCCAGACGGGCGATGCTCGCCTCCGCCACCTCCATCCGGTCGAGCCGCAGCGCGAGATGGGCCGAGATGGCGTGAACCGACCAATCGTCGCATCCGGCCTGGCGCAGCTGATCCATGAGGACCAGCGGGAAGGCCGTCAAGTCGCAGTGATAGAGCCGGACGGCCAGATCGGTCAGCGCCTCGATCGACCATTCCCGTGCAGACAGGTTCCGCATGCCCTGGGCCAAGTCGCCGGCTCGCTCGAAGCCGACCAGCTCGTCGATCAGCGCTTCCTCTGCCCGCAGCATCGCCTCATCCCCTCGGACCCGCCGCCGCGTCCCGCGCGGCAGGCGCCGTCTCGCGCGGCGTCAGGACGCCGATCGACGATGTGCTTTCAGGGTGATGGAAGATGAAATGGTCGAGATAGGCCATGATCTTCTGGTCGGAATAGCGTTCGCGGAAGAAATCCGCGCCCGCCCGGCGGATGGCATCGGCCTGCTCGGGCGCGACCCGCAGGAGATGGACGATGTCGGCCAGATCGCTCAGCGTGTCGAAGCGCAGATAATGCCGGCCGGGGACGAAGAACAGGTCGACGTCGCTGCACTTCTCCTGCACCAGAAGACCCGCCGCGGCCGGGACTTCAAAGGTCCGGCCGGTGACGATCCGGCTGCCGTTGGCGCGCATTGCGAGATTGAGCGACGCCCCCATCGCCCCGGTCTTGCACAGGAACCGGCGATAGCTCTCGAGCGCGGGCAGCTCGTCGCCCTGGTGTCCGCTGACCAGAAATCGCGTCGCGAGTCCCGCATCGGCGATCGCCGTGAGCCAGAACGCGCGATACCAGTTGGCAAGCTGTACGCCGCCGGCAAATCCAAGCACCGGGTGCAGCGGTGCCGGGGCGGCGTTCAGTTCGCCATGCGGCCAGGGGCAGAGCAGGGTCTTTCCCCGGAACGCCGGCCGTGACCACAGCGGCGTGACGACCGGCGACCAGAAGCCGTCGAGAATCTCGGCCGCGGCCTCGATGTTGTCCCAATGCACCGGCATCCAGGGGTCGAGATAGAGGCCGATGAGCCGCAGCTCGGGCCGGTCGCGCTTGAGCGCGCGGAATATCTCGCCGGGTGCCGTATTGCCGTCGCGCGCCGGCTGGAATTCGTCGATGATCGCGCAATCGACCGCCGGGTCGCGGCAAAGTTCGGCGATGGCGCGATAATCCTCGGTCGCGGTGGCGCGATCGGTGAAGCTGCGAATGTGATAGCGGTGCGGCCGCCAGCCATAGCTCGCCATGCCGGCGGCGATCCGCGCGGGAACTTCGTGCTCGCGCGAATTCGGTCGCGGCGCCCACTGGCGGCGCATCGCCAGGACCGCTTTGCGCTGCCGACGGGGAGCATCGGCCGGGGGCACCGCAAAGCTCAGCAGGCGCCCCTCGTCGGGCGGATCGAGGAGATGGCGGTAGTCCGGCTGGCGATCCGCGGGCGGCGGCGCGAGGCGGCGCATCGTCTCGGGTTCGACCGCGCTCCACAGGCGCGCCAGCGCGCGCAAGCGTGCTGTCTGTCCGAAGCGGAAGGCGTCGACGACTTCGATGGGCAGAAGCGGGTCGAGCAGATAGCGGGCCTTGGCGCGTTCGACATCGCTTGCCTCGCCAAGCCGTGCGGCCAGACGGGCGATGCTCGCCTCCGCCGCCTCCATCCGGTCGAGCCGCAGCGCGAGATGGGCCGAGATGGCGTGAACCACCCAATCGTCGCGGCCGGCCTGGCGCAGCTGATCCATGAGGACCAGCGGGAAGGCCGTCAGGTCGCAGTGATAGAGCCGGACGGCCAGATCGGTCAGCGCCTCGATCGACCATTCCCGTGCGGACAGGTTCCGCATGCCCTGGGCCAGGTCGCCGGCCCGCTCGAAGCCGACCAACTCATCGATCAGCGTTTCCTCTGCCTGCAGCATCGCCTCATCCCCTCGGACCCGCCGCCGTGTCTCGCGCCGTGTCAGGACGCACCCCGCGCGGTGCCGCGCAGGTTCTGCTTCTCGGCGACGCTGCCGCCGGGACGGACCGTGTCGTAGAATCCGATCCCCGGCCGACGGTGAAAATCATTGATCCGGAAATCCGGCAGCCGGGTCTGCAGGTAGCGCGAGGCGCAGTACAGCGACGACTGATCGAGCAGCCAGTAGGCGGGGATTCTGGCGAGCTTCGCCAGCACGTGCTTGGCGGTCACGTCGGCCAGGCGCACCCCCGCCGGCGTGTGGGCGTAGTAGACGGCGGCGAGATGGCAGATCAGCGAGGGCCGCGTGTTCTTCATCTCGAAATAACCGAGATCGTACCCCGCCATCGCCTCCACCAGGCGCGCCAGATCCTTCACCTCCTTGGTGTCCATGTCCCACATGAAGACGTCGCGCCGATAGCGCGCGAACACCTCGGGCAACCGCACCAGCCGGCTGCAGGCGTAGTAGGACGCTCGCTCGTAGCCCTGACGCCAATCGCCGGCCACGCGCTCGCTGCTGTAGCGCACATCGAGCGACGCGCAGGCTGCGCGCAGCCGCTCGATCTTGGCGCCGAGCTCCGCCGTCGGGTCGACGACATGCAGATGGAAGATCGTCCGCGCCCCGGTGGCGTCGAGCGCGCGGGTGGTCTCCTCGCCGAAGCGATCGAGGTAGCGCTCGTCGCAGGCCGCATAGAAGATGAATTTCTCGCCGGCCTCGACCGCCGCTGGTCCGTGAAATTCCGCCGCCGGCGACAGGGCGTCGAGCCGTCCGAACAGCTCCTGCCACTCGGTCGCTTCCTCCCGCGCCACCTGCTCGGCGGGCTCGAGCAGGTCCCCCTCGATCAGCACGGAGAACAGGTAGGGGTCCTCGGCGAAATGCTCGGCACAGCGCGTCGCCGCCTCTCTCGCCGCCTTGAACAGCGCAATGGCCTGCTCGCCATGGCCGGAGCTGGCGGCGACGATGCCGCTGACGAAAATCGCGACGATGAACAGCAGGCTGTTGCGTGGTGTGGTCTCGATGGCCCGCATGACGAGCGGATGGTCGAGTCGGTCGGCGGCGCGCATCAGAATATTGTAGAACAGCTTCAGCCCGTCGCCGGTCTGGCGCTGTCGCCGCTCGATGCGGGCGAAGAGCTCCGCCGTCTTGCCTTGCGCGATGAGGCAGATGCCGAGCAGGATCCAGGGCTCCGCCGCCTCCGAGGCCGCGTCGCACTGCTGGTCGAGCAGGCTCTCCGCCGCCGCATAGCGTTGCGCCCGCATCAGGAGCAGCGCGTCGGTTCCGAGATCGATGGTTTCGGCGACATCCATGCGGGCAAACCTCGCGGGGCCAATCGGCGCCAGCCTGCCGCAATAAGGTTAATTACCCTTTAAGCTCAGAGCGATGCCGGCGCGGCAAGGCTTGCCGCCCCTGTTGCGGACTCGTCCTACACCCCCGGCGTAAGGGCCGGTGAGATGGCTGACAGGTGGTCGCAGACATATTGGACGGGGCGGCTCGCCCCGGCAGTTCACGGGAGGGACGCGCGCATCATGGTCGGTCAGAAAGTCGGTCAGAAAGCAATTGACCTCGTGATCCGCCCGCAACATCCTGGGAACGCAGGCTCAGCGACAGCACCTTCCGGCATGGGAAAGGAAGGTTGTCATGGTCAAGCGCCACACCGCCGTCGCCTTGCTGTCACTCATGGCCGGTTTCTGCGCTCCCGCCGCGCTGGCGGAGAATAACCTGGAGAGCAAGGCGCGGCAGCAATTCCAACCGATCCCGACTACCCCGCCGGAGCTGCCGGGCAACCCGGCGACGCCGGCCAAGGTCGATCTCGGCAAGATGCTGTACTTCGATCCGCGCCTGTCGGCGAGCCATGCCATCAGCTGCGCTTCCTGCCATGACATCGGGCTCGGCGGCGCCGACGCCGAGCCCACCTCGATCGGCCATCGCTGGCAGCGTGGCGGGCGCAATGCGCCCACGGTGTTGAACGCGGTGTTCAATACGGCGCAGTTCTGGGACGGCCGGGCCAAAGACCTCGAACAGCAGGCCGGCGGACCGATGGTCAATCCGGTCGAGATGGCCTCGCCCGAGACGCATGTGGCCGAGCAGCTGAAAGGCATTCCGGGCTATGGCGACGTGTTCGCCAAGGCCTTCCCAGGCGAGCCGGACCCGATCACGCTGGCCAACGCACAGAAGGCGATCGCCGTGTTCGAGGCGACGCTGATCACGCCCGACGCGCCGTTCGACCGGTTCCTCAAAGGGGATGAGAACGCGCTATCGCCCGCACAAAAGGTGGGCCTCGCCGTCTTCATGGACAAGGGATGCTCGGCCTGCCACAACGGCATCAACATCGGTGGCGGCATGTACGCCCCGTTCGGCGTGGTCGAGAAGCCGGCCGCCGAGTTCCTGCCGCCTGCAGACAAGGGCCGGTTCATGGTCACCAAGACCGCGAGCGACGAGTACGTCTTCAAGGTTCCGACGCTGCGGAACATCGCCCTGACGGCGCCCTATTTCCACACCGGGCAGGCCTGGGATCTGCGACAGGCGGTGGCGGTCATGGGCGCGAGCCAGCTGGGCATTCAGTTGAGCGGCGACGAAGTCGACAAGATCACGGCCTTTCTCGACAGCCTGACGGGCGAGCAACCGACGGTGACGTATCCGATCCTTCCGCCCAGCGTTGCGAGCACGCCGCGGCCGCAGCCGTGATCGAGGTTATTCGGCGCGACGCAACGATCGAGGGCCCCATTGCCCATCGATGTTGTCGCGGACGCAGAAGCCGAGATCGTGCAGGCGCTGCCGCACTTTCAGCATGGTATCGGTCGACAGCGCGTCAGTCTCGCCCGGGCGCCGGCGGGACGCCTGTTCGCGATGGAGCGCGACCGGCGTTCAGGTGCCGTTCGGCCGCCGACAGGCGGCGTCCTCGGAGCGTTGCTGCTGCCCGGTGACCGCCGCCTGGGTGATGGAGGTGCGGCAGGGCTCGCTGTTCCGCTCGTGATAGGCCTGCGTCGGCGTTAGCCTGTAGCGCGAGCCGCTGCCTCTTCCCATCTTGCTGCCGAGCAGGCCGCCCGGCAGCCGCGCCCGCAGCGCTGCCCGGCAGGTTGGGCTTGGAGGTGCTGGGCACCTGGGAGAGCGCGCTGTGACCGCAATAATTTCGGTCGGTGCCAAAGGCGCCGTCCGCCTGGGCGGGCGCCGTAGCCGATTGCCCGGCGGCAGCCACTGCACAGAGCAGCGCCACTCCGGCCAGCCTCGTAAAGGGCCGCATGGTTTTGCTCTCCCTGTCGCGCAACCATCTGCCGTCCACCGGCGGAGAAGGTTGTCCGCCCGAGACCCACGGGAATTCAGCGGCGCCGCGATGTTGAAGCTCGGCGGCACGACCATCGGCGGCAGGGCTTGTCGAGTGCCCCATCCTCGCCTATTTCCCAAACAGGATCTAAGAAATCCAATGATCGGGGCGGCTCGCGCCCGCGACTGCCAAACGAGGGGAAACCGGGTGCTGGGGACACTCCGACCATTCGACGCGCCCGCGCTCTCGGTCGTACACGTCCTCCTCGCCGCCGGCATCACGACGCATGTGCTGCTGCACAAGCGCGACATCGGCGCCGCCATCGGCTGGATCGGCCTCGCCTGGCTCTCGCCGTTCCTCGGCAGCGTCCTCTACCTCATCTTCGGCATCAACCGGGTGAAGCGGCGCGCCACGCGCCTGCGCGACCGGAGGCCGACCCGAGGCGCCGCCGCAGCGGCGGATGCGCCGGCCGGGCGCGACGATCACCTGGCGCCGCTCGAGCGCGCCGGCTTCCGGATCACGCGGCGGCCGGCCGAAAGCGGCAACACCATCGCGCTCTTGAGCAACGGCGACGAGGCCTATCCCAGGATGCTCGCCGCCATCGACGCGGCGCGCGCCAGCGTCGCGCTGTCGAGCTACATCTTCCGCGCCGACGCCGCCGGCAGCGGCTTCATCGACGCCTTGATCCGGGCGCGCGGGCGCGGCGTCGAGGTGCGAGTCCTGATCGACGGCATCGGCGGCGGCTATTTCGTCTCGCCGGCCTATCGGCGGCTCAGGCATGGCGGCGTCCGCGTCGCCCGCTTCCTGCACTCGCCGCTGCCCTGGCGCATGCCGGTTCTCAACCTGCGCACCCACAAGAAGATCCTCGTCGTCGACGGCCGCATCGGTTTCACCGGCGGCCTCAACATCGGCGGCGAGAACCTGCTGCGCGACCAGCCGCCGCATCCCGTCCGCGACACCCACTTCGCCGTCGAGGGGCCGGCCGTCGCCCAGCTGGTCGAAGCCTTCGCCGAGGATTGGCTGTTCATCGCCGACGAGCAGCTTGGCGGCGAGGCGTGGTTTCCGCCGCTCGACGCGCGCGGCGAGGGCGTGGCGCGCGCGGTCGTCTCCGGCCCCGACGAGGATCTCGAGAAGATCGAGTTCATGATCCTCGAAGCGGCCGCCTGCGCGCGGCGGTCGATCAAGGTCATGACGCCCTACTTTCTCCCCGACGACCGGCTGGTGACGGCGCTGGCGCTGGCGTCGATGCGCGGCGTCGAGGTCGACGTCATCGTGCCGGAGCGCGGCAATCACCTCATCGTCGACTGGGCGGCGCGCGCCCACATCGCGCCGCTGCTCGCCGCCGGCTGCCGGATCTGGAGCAATCCGCCGCCCTTCGATCATTCGAAGATCATGACCGTCGACGGCATCTGGTGCCTGATCGGCAGCGCGAACTGGGACATGCGCAGCTTTCGGCTGAATTTTGAGCTGACCATGGAAGTGTATCATTCCGATCTCGTCCGGCGCGTCGAAGCGCTGATGGCGGCCAAGCGCCACCGCCGCATCACCGCGGCCGAACTCAACCGGCGGCCGCTGCCCTTCCGGCTGCGCGACAGCGCCGCGCGGCTGATGCTCCCCTATCTCTGAGCGCGGTGCCGGAGCGGCAGGCTTTGCCCGAGACCGGGCCGGTGGCATGCTCTGTGCTACGCCCGCCGCTGCCAATCCGGGCAAGCAGAGGAGTCGGCCATGGTCGATCTGGTGCAGTACGAGGACGCGTCGTCCGAGGTCCGCGCGGTCTATGACGACATCAAGCGGAGCCGCGGCGTTCCCGACGTGAACAATTTCTGGAAGGCGTTGGCGAGCCATCCGCCGACCCTCAGGCGCACCTGGGAGAGCGTCAAGGAGGTCATGCGGCCGGGCGCGATCGACGCGGTGACCAAGGAGATGCTCTATCTGGCGGTCAGCGCCACCAACGGCTGCGACTATTGCATCGCCTCGCATGGCGCGGCTGCGCGCAAGGCCGGCATGACCGACCAGATGTGGGGCGAACTGGTGGCGATCATCGGCATGGCCAACGAGACCAACAAGCTGGCTTTCGCGCTTCAGGTGCCGATCGATCCCATGTTCCGGAATATGGCGCCGCCGCGATAGCGTCGCGCCATATCGCCGTGCCGCCCCGCACGTCACCCTGGAGGAGCGCCTTGATGGAAGTGAACGCGGACTTTTCCAAGCGCGTCGTCGTCCACGCCGCGCGCCTGCCCTGGTCGCCTTCGCCTATCGTCGGGGTGGAGCGGCGCATGCTCGACCGGATCGGCGGCGAGGTGGCGCGCGCCACCTCGATCGTACGCTACGCCGCGAACTCGCATTTCTCCGCCCACACCCATGGCGGCGGCGAGGAGTTCCTCGTCCTCGATGGCGTGTTCTCCGACGAGCATGGCGATTTCGCCGCCGGCTCCTACATCCGCAATCCGCCGACCTCGCGCCACACGCCGCGCTCGGCGCCGGGGTGCACCATCTTCGTCAAGCTCTGGCAATTCGATTCCGCGGACCGTGCCTATCTGCGGACCGACACCGCCCAAATGCGGTTTCTGCCCGCGCCGGGCAGGCCGGGCGTCGACATCCTGCCGCTGTACCAGGACGCGCGCGAGACCGTGCGCCTCGAGCGTTGGAGGGCGGGCGCTGACATCTCGCTGCAGGATCCCGGCGGGATCGAACTCCTCGTCCTCGACGGCGCCTTCAGCGACGGCGGCGAGCGCTTCGAGGCGCAATCCTGGCTCAGACTGCCGGCCGGCAGCGCCCTCACCGCCCGCGCCGGAGTGGAGGGCTGCCGGGTCTGGGTCAAGAGTGGCCACCTCGCGCGACCCCAGACGGCTCCCTCGGCGGCGTGACTCCGGCTGCCGCCGGATCGAGGAGCATCACCGCGCCTAATTCGCTTGTCCTCAGGAATGCCGCTCGTTAGCGTCGACGGGCGACCGCCAACAAGGGTCGGGAGGAGGCGCGGTGCGGCAGGAACTGGTTGCGTCGGTGGTGATCATCGGCGCCGGGCCGGTGGGGCTGAGCCTGGCGATGGATCTGGTGTGGCGCGGGCTCGGCGTGACGATCGTCGAAAGCCGGCATGCCGGCGAGCCGCCCAACGTCAAATGCAACCACGTCGCGGCGCGCACCATGGAGATCTTCCGCCGGCTCGGCATCGTCGCCGCGGTGCGCAATGCGGGCCTGCCGGCCGACTATCCCAACGACGTCGCCTACCGCACCGCGTTTCTCGGCCGCGAGATGAGCCGTATCCGGATCCCGTCGCGGGCCGAGCGCTACACTGCGACGGACGGTCCCGACACCTGGTGGCCGACGCCCGAGCCGCCGCACCGGATCAACCAGATCTATCTCGAGCCGGTGCTGTTCGAGCAGGCCGTGCGGGCCGGCGTGAGGATCGTCAATCGCGCGGAATACCAGGGGTTCGAGCAGGACGAGGAGGGCGTGCGCGTGACCGCGCGCGACCTCGACGGCGGCGGCGTGCTGGGCATCTCCTGCCGCTATCTCATCGGT
Source organism: Rhodospirillales bacterium (assembly GCA_027315365.1). Taxonomy (GTDB): domain Bacteria; phylum Pseudomonadota; class Alphaproteobacteria; order ATCC43930; family CGMCC-115725; genus DAHUYF01. The sequence goes on from DAHUYF010000166.1 coordinate 15,681, forward strand.
TGCGACGGCGGCCGCTCGCAGGTCCGCCGCGACATCGGCGCGACGCTCGAAGGCGATCCCGTCATCCAGCGCGTGCAGTCGACCTTCATCCGCGCGCCCGAGCTGCTGCCGCTGCTGCGGGCGCAAGGCGGCACGCCGGCCTGGGGCTCCTTCGCCCTCAACCCGCGGCGCACCGGCAACGTCTACGCCATCGACGGGCGCGAGACCTGGCTCGTCCACGCCTATATGAAGGACGAGGAGACCGATTTCGACGCGATCGACCGCGACCGCGGCATCCGCGACATCCTGGGCGTCGGTCCGGACTTCCGCTACGACATCATCAGCCGCGAGGACTGGGTCGGGCGCCGGCTCCTCGCCGACAAGTTCCGCGACCGGCGCGTCTTCCTGTGCGGCGATGCCGCGCATCTCTGGGTGCCCTTCGCGGGCTACGGCATGAACGCCGGCATCGCCGACGCGATGAACCTCTCCTGGCTGCTGGCGGCGCACCTCAGGGGCTGGGCGCCGGCCGCCATCCTCGACGCCCATATCGCCGAGCGCCGGCCGATCACCGAGCAGGTGTCGCATTTCGCCATGAACCATGCCTTGCATGTCGCGGGGCAGCGGCGCGCTGTGCCGCCCGAGGTCGAGGCGCCGGGCCCCGAGGGCGACCGCGTCCGCGCCGCGGTGGGGCGCCGCGCCTACGAGCTCAACGTCCAGCAATATTGCTGCGCCGGGCTCAATTTCGGCTATTTCTACGACGCCTCGCCGATCATCGCCTATGACGGCGAGACGCCGCCCGCCTACAGCATGGCCGACTATACGCCGTCGACCGTGCCCGGCGCGCGGCTGCCGCATCTCTGGCTGGCCGACGGCCGCTCGCTCTATGACGCGCTGGGGCCCTACTACACGCTGCTGCGCTTCGACCCCGCGGTCGATGTCGCGCCCCTGATGCAAGCGGCGGCGGCGCAGCGGGTGCCGCTCGATCTCCTCGACGTCGCCGCGCCCGACGCGGCCGCGCTCTATCGCCGGAAGCTCGTCCTGGCGCGACCTGATCAGCACGTGGCCTGGCGCGGCGACGCGCCACCGCGCGATCCCGCGGCGCTGATCGCCCGCATCCGCGGCGCCTGAGTGCCTGACGCAGCGCCAGCTTCCCGCCCCGTGCATCCCCGTCGCCACCCCTGGGGGTGGAGAGGGAAGGGGAGGCGGGGGATTATCCTGCGGTGTGCTGAGGTCGAACTCGCGCTGGTTCCCGCGCTGCCGCTCGTCGGGTTGAGCAGGAGTCCAGCCCAGGGACCGGGCACTCCGGCCATTACTCTCCGCCGCCGGCCACGTCCGGCAAACTCAAAGGGAGGTCAGTGATGAATGGCCGTGGCTATAGCGTCCGCATCGAGGGTGCGAAGTACGGTGCGAGCTTCGGCTCGGCGCTGGCGATCGCGATCTCGTACTCGAACAACCACTCGATCATCTGGGCGGTCATCGACGGCATCTTGAGCTGGCTCTACGTCATCTACTTCGCGCTGTTCCAGGCGTAGCTTGTCGATCCCGACACTGGCGGCGCGCGGGCGATGGCCGGACGCGGCGAGACGCGGCCGTCTTCGCTCGGCGCTAGCGTCCCCGCTCTCTCGCAACCCCCAGCGCCAGCGGCGGGATCACGATCCATTGCAGCAGCGGCGTCAGGCCGGTGCCGAGCGGCGGCAGGATAGGCATGGCGGGAGTGTAGGCCCAGCCGCCGCGGACGTGGACGTTGAGCCATTCGCTGAACACCGCATAGGCGACGCCGATCAGGACGACGACCACGGAGACGGCGCCGACGCGCGGCCCGCCCCGAGGTGCGGGCGCGCCGACCAGCAGCAGCGCCAGGAGCAGCGATGCCGCGGCGATCAGCACGTCGCCCAGCGTGCAATGGGCGACCGCGAAAAGACGTTCGCCCGGGCTCCCGGTTCGCCAGATCGTGTAGAGCGGCAGCTGTGCGGTTTCCCAGGCGAGGTTCGCGACGGCGGAGATTGCGAGGTAGCGCAGCGCGGTTCTCCGGCCGCGTCCCGCCACCGCGTCCCGCGCCGCGCGCAGGCTCATCCGAGCCGCACGCGGCGCAGGCGCAGGGCGTTGGTGATCACCGTGATCGAGCTCGCGCTCATCGCCGCGCTGGCGATCATCGGGTTGAGCAGCAGCCCGGTCCAGGGATAGAGCACGCCGGCGGCGATCGGCACTGCCAGCGCGTTGAAGACGAAGGCGAAGAACAGATTCTGCCGGATGTTCGCCATGGTCGCGCGGCTGAGCCGCCGCGCCCGCACGATGCCGTGCAGGTCGCCCCGCACCAGCGTCACCGCCGCGCTCTGCATGGCGACGTCGGTGCCGGTGCCCATGGCGATGCCGACCTGCGCCTGCGCCAGCGCCGGGGCGTCGTTGATGCCGTCGCCGGCCATCGCGACGAAGCGGCCGTCGTCTTGCAGCTTTTTCACCACGCCTGCCTTCTGGTCGGGCAGCACCTCGGCCACGACGTCGTCGATGCCGAGCGCGCGGCCGACCGCCGCGGCGGTGGTGCGGCTGTCGCCGGTGAGCATGATCACGCGGATGCCGTCGGCACGGAGCGCCTCGATCGCCGCGGCGGCGCTCTCCTTGACGGGATCGGCGACCGCCACCAGCCCCGCCGCGACGCCATCGGCCGCGACCAGCACGACGGTCTCGCCCTTCTGCCGCCGCGCCTCGGCCCCCTCCGGCAGCGCGCCGGGATCGACGCCGAGGGCGCGCAGGAACGCCGCGGTGCCGACCGCGATCCGCCGTCCCTCGACCGTGCCGATCACGCCCTTGCCGGTCTCGGAGCGGAAATCGGAGGGTGTCGCGAGCGTGAGCCCCTTAGCTTCGGCGCCCTTGGTGATCGCCGCGGCGAGCGGGTGCTCGCTGCCGCGCTCCAGGCTCGCGACCAGGCGCAGGAGTTCGTCCTCGCCGAGCCTGCCCACCGCCGTGACGCCGACCAGGCGCGGCTTGCCTTCGGTCAGCGTGCCGGTCTTGTCGACCACAAGCGTGTCGACCTTCTCCATCAGCTCGAGCGCCTCGGCGTTCTTGACCAGCACGCCGGCGGTGGCGCCGCGGCCGGTGCCGACCATGATCGACATCGGCGTGGCGAGGCCGAGCGCGCAGGGGCAGGCGATGATCAGCACCGCGACCGCGTTGACCAGCGCGAAGGCCATCGCCGGCGCCGGTCCGTAGACCGACCACACGCCGAAGGCGGCGAGCGCCACCAGGATCACGCCCGGCACGAACCATCCCGAGACCTTGTCGGCAAGGCTCTGGATCGGCGCGCGCGAGCGCTGTGCCGCGGCCACCATGGCGACGATCTGCGCCAGCAGCGTGTCGGAGCCGACGCGTTCGGCGCGCATCACCAGGCCGCCGGTGGTGTTGACCGTGGCGCCGGTGAGTTTGTCGCCCGCCACCTTCTCGGCCGGCATCGGCTCGCCGGTGATCATCGATTCGTCGATGGCGCTGCTGCCCTCCAGCACGATCCCGTCCACCGGCACCTTCTCGCCGGGACGGATGCGCAGCCGGTCGCCTTTGGCCACCTGCTCCAGCGGGATGTCCTCTTCCCGTCCGTCGGCGCGGATGATCCGCGCCATCTTCGGCGCGAGATCGAGGAGCGCCCGGATGGCGCTGCTCGTCTGCGCGCGCGCGCGCAGCTCCAGCACCTGGCCGAGCAGCACCAGCGTGGTGATCACCGCGGCCGCCTCGAAATAGACGTCGACCTGCCCGTCCATGCCGCGGAAGGAGGGCGGGAACGCCCAGGGGACCAGTGCCGCCACCACGCTGTAGACGTAGGCGACGCCGGTGCCGACCGCGATCAGCGTGAACATGTTGAGGCTGCGGTTGACGATCGACTGCCAGCCGCGCTCGAAGAACGGCCTTCCGCCCCACAGCACGACCGGCGTCGCCAGCGCGAACTGAACCCAGATCAGCGCCTGCGGCGAGAAAAACCGCCCGAGCGGGTGATCCGAGACATGCCCGGCCATGGCGAGGAGCAGCAGCGGCGCCGACAGCACCACGCCGACCCAGAACCGCCGCGTCATCTCGACCAGCTCCGGATTGGCCTCCTCGGCGCCGGTCGGCGTCATCGGCTCCAGCGCCATGCCGCAGAGCGGACAGGGGCCCGGCCGGTCGCGGATGATCTCCGGGTGCATCGGGCAGGTCCAGGTCACGCCGCTTGCCTTCGCCGCAGGCCGCGGGGTGACCTTGGCCTCGGCTTGCGCCAGGTACTTGCCGGGATCGGCGGCGAACTTGTCGCGGCATCCCTGGCAGCAGAAGAAGTAGCTTTGCCCGGCGTGCTCGAAACGATGCCTGGTCGTGGCGGGATCGACCGACATGCCGCAGACGGGATCGCGGACGGCACCGGCCGAGGGTTGCGCCGTGCCGTGGTGGGCGTGTCCGCCCGTCGCGGCGTGATCGTGGGGATGATGCTCATGAGCGGACATCGGCTCGCCTTTCTCAGCCATGGGTTCCGAGATCGTCGAGGATCGGGCAGTCGGGCCGGTCGTCGCCGTGACAGCGCTCGGCCAGCGCGGAGATGGTGTTGCGGATGGCGGTCAGCTCGGCGATCCTGCGGTCGATCTCGGCGACGCGCTGCAGCGCCAGCTTCTTGACGTCGCGGCTGGCGCGGCCCTGCCGGCGATAGAGCGTCAGCAGTGCGGCAACCTCCTTCAGCGGAAACCCCAGGCTGCGCGCGCGATGAACGAAGCGCAGGGTATGGATGTCGGGCTTGCTGTAGGCGCGATAGCGGTTCGCGCCGCGAGCCGCCGGCTTGATGATCCCGGCCGCCTCGTAGAAGCGGATCGTCTTGGCCGGCACGCCGGAGCGTGCGGCGGCCTCGCCGATGGTCACCGTGTCGAAGTTCGTCATCCGAGGCTCCCGACCTACCTTCCAGGGAACTGGAAGGTAGATGGGGATTCCAGTGGCTGGAAGGTCAAGAGCTTAATTTTTTTTGTTATAGCTCGCTCGCCGTCGTCGGTCCAACCGCCGAGGCGGATCTTGGGGAATAGGGGCCCGGAGGCGATGGAGCTGGTCCAGCCGCGTGCAGCCCTCCCTAATGCATCCAGAGTGAAGCGGCCGGAGCGGCTCGTTGATATTGCATCTCGCAGCCGTGGAAGCTAACCGTTCAACGTGGAGATACTGGATAAGATGGTTGCCAGCGACAGTTTTGCAGACTTCTTGCGCGAGCAGTTGGAGCCGATCGGCGTCATCGCCATGCGGCGTATGTTTGGAAAAACCGGCGTGTTTTGCGACGGGTTTATGCTCGGGATGGTTCGAGATAACACGCTGTATTTCCGGGTCGACGACGAGAACCGCGAGGTCTTCAAGGAGGCGGAATCGTACCCGCCCCTGAACTACCAGAAGAAGGGCGGCACAATAGATCTCGCTTTCTGGCGCGCGCCCGAGCGGTTGTTCGACGAGCCGGACGAACTCCTGGAATGGGCGCGCGCGGCGTTGGGAGCGGCGCGCCGGGTCGCCACCAAGAGAATCCCGATTGCAACAAAGAAGCGCGCGACAGGATCGAAACGCAAGCCTTCTGGCGCGCGACGACGTCAAGCCAGATAGACGCCCGCAGCCCGAGCCTTGCGACCGGCGATGCCTCTTGACGGCCACGCCGCGCTTCTCGCGATAATCAGATACTTTGCTCATAAGAACTATTGATTGTTGACCGCCAGGCCCCGAGGCATCCTCACATCGCTTGGATCATGCTGCGCGCGTGCAGAAGGCCGGACCGCGAAAGCCCTTTGAGATGGGGAAGACGCGCGAGCTGCGGCGTATTGATTAGGGCGACGGGATCGATATCATGAGCATGCACGCGGCGGCCGTCGCGCAGGCACCCGATGTTTGCTACGAGACGGCCGGCCGGGTAGCGACAATCACGCTAAATCGCCCCCACAAACTCAACGCGTGGACCACCGGCATGCAGGATCAGCTCCGGGAACTGTTGCTCCGTGCGGATTCCGATGAAAACGTCCGTGCGATCGTGCTCACCGGAGCGGGTCGTGGCTTTTGTGCAGGTGCTGACATGACTGAGCTCTCCGCGCGAGCGGCCCGCGGCGAGCCGCCGGCGGCTGCAAATGAAGTCCCGGCTGACGGGCTCGCCGCAAATTTCGCGCTGCGCCAAAGCTACATGCCGGCGCTTCGGAAGCCGGTCCTTGCCGCAATCAACGGAGCTGCCGCCGGCATCGGCTTCCTGATCACGCTGTTTTGCGACATCCGTTACATGGCGGAAGGGGCGAAGCTGACCACGGCATTTGCGCGCCGCGGCCTGGTCGCCGAGCAGGGCTGTGCGTGGCTGTTGCCGCGCCTTATCGGTCCGATGAACGCGCTGGACCTCTTGCTGTCGGCCCGCATGATCAATGCGAGCGAAGCTGAGGCAATGGGTTTTGCCCGCGTGCTGCCTGCGGAAGGCTTTCTTGCCGCTGTCCAGGCTCGTGCTTCCGAGATTGCCAATATGGCCTCACCCCGCTCTGTGGCGATCATCAAGCGGCAGATCTACGAGGGTCAGTTCCAATCACTTGCGGAAGCAATTGCGCTCGCCGATCAGGAATTCGCGCTCTGTCAGGATACGGAAGATTTCCGCGAGGGAGTCGCTCACTTCATCGAAAGCTGCAAACCAAATTTTACCGGGCGTTGAGCTGGTCAACGGAAGAGCCGATGTCGAAATCAACCGACATCGAATATGCGGTTGGTGGACCGGCTGGGTGAGTGGTTGCGTGGAGAAATGCGAATGGACATTCGTGAAGCGATCGAGAGCCGGTTCAGCTGTCGCGCCTTCCTCGACAAGACGGTCGCGCCGGCCATCGTG
>DAHUYF010000179.1 GCA_027315365.1 Rhodospirillales bacterium
TCGATCCGCGCGATTTCTCCGGCCGAGATCATTGCCGCGGCAACGCGCATCTTGTACGACGCGGAACAGGCGGCACCGGTGGAGACGATGTGATGTGCGGGATTGTCGCTCTCTTCGCCTATGGCCGCGCGGCCGCGCCGGTCGAACGCGCCGAGCTTGTCGCCATCCGCGACGCGATGATCCGGCGCGGCCCGGACGCCGCGGGTGCCTGGATCGGCGGCGACGGCCGGGTTGGGCTCGGCCACCGGCGCCTCTCGATCATCGATGTCGGGGAAAGCGGCAACCAGCCGATGCATCTCGACCGATCCGGCCTGTCGATCACCTTCAATGGCGAGATCTACAATTACCGCGCGCTGCGCGCCGAGCTGCAGCAGGAAGGCTGCGTGTTCCGCACCGCCTCCGATACCGAAGTCATCCTGCATCTCTACGACCGGCACGGGGCGGCGGGGATGGATCGGCTGCGCGGCATGTTCGCCTTCGTGCTCTGGGATGGGCGGCGGAACGGCATGCTGCTGGCGCGCGATCCCTTCGGGATAAAGCCGCTCTATTATGCCGATGACGGGTCGATGCTGCGCGTCGCCTCGCAGGTGAGGGCGCTGCTCGCCGGCGGGCGCGTCGGCGCCTCGCCGAGCGCCGCCGGCGAGGTCGGTTTTCTTCTCTGGGGCTCGGTGCCGGAGCCGCACACGCTCTACCGCGACATCAAGGCGCTGCCGGCGGGGGCGACGCTGTGGGTCGACGGCAACGGACCGCGCGCCCCGGCGCGCTTCTGGGATCTCCGCGCGGTGTTGGCGCGCGCCCAGGCGGCAGGCGCCGGGGCCGGGGCGCAAGCCGCCCGCTCCCTGCTGCGCGGCGCTCTGGTCGACAGCGTCCGGCACCATCTCATCGCCGATGTGCCGGTCGGCGTCTTCCTGTCGGGGGGGCTCGATTCCGGCGCCATGGTCGCGCTGGCCGCGGAGGCGGATCTGCGCACGCTCACCCTGGGATTCGAGGAGCTGCGCGGCACCGCGGCGGATGAGGTGCCGTTCGCGACGCAGACGGCGGCGGCCTTCGGCACGCGGCATTCGACCGACTGGATCGGCAGCGACGTCTTCGCCGGCGAGCGCCAGGCCGTGCTCGACGCCATGGACCAGCCGAGCATCGACGGCGTCAATGTCTACTTCGTCAGCCGCATGGCGGCCGCGTCGCGTCTCAAGGTCGCGCTGTCCGGACTCGGCGGGGACGAGCTGTTTGCCGGGTATCCGAGCTTCCGCCAGGTCCCGCGCCTGGTGCGGCTGCTGCGCCCCTTCGGCCTGCTGCCCGGTATCGGCCCCGGCCTGCGGGCGTTATCGGCGCCGGTGCTGCGCCACCTCACCTCGCCGAAATACGCCGGCCTCTTCGAATACGGGGGCAGCGTCGGGGGCGCCTATCTGCTGCGGCGGGGCCTGTTCATGCCGTGGGAGCTGCCCGACCTGCTCGAGCCCGAAACCGTCCGGCAAGGCTGGGGCGAGCTCGCGCCGATCGCGCATCTGACGGACACCGTCGCCGGCCTCGACAATGCCCGCGCCCAGGTGACCGCGCTCGAGATGGGCATGTACATGCGCAATCAGCTGCTGCGCGACGCCGATTGGGCCGGCATGGCCCATGGCGTCGAGATCCGCGTGCCCTTCGTCGACAGCCGGCTTTTCGAGCAGATGGCACCGCTGCTGCTCGGTCCGGCGCCGCCGGGGAAGCAGGACATGGCGGGCAGCCTGGATCGGCCGCTGCCGGCGGCCATTCTCCAGCGCCCGAAGGCCGGATTCGTCGCGCCGGTCCGCGACTGGCTGCTCAAGGGAGCGGATCAGGTCGTGGGAAGCGGCGAGCGCGGATTGCGCGGCTGGGCGAAATATGTCCTCGCCCGGCACAAGGCGACGGCCCCGGGCCCCGGCCGGCGGGCCGGGAGACCGTTTCCCGCGACGGCTTGACGCGCCGGTCCGATGAAGATCCTCCACGTCGTGGCGAATCTCGACCGGGCGACGGGCGGTCCGGCCGTGGCCTGCCTCGGTTCGGCCAGGCTGATGGCGCGGCGCGGCCATGAGGTGCGCATCCTCGCCACGGCGCGCGGCCTCGCGGCGCAGGACGCCGCGGCCGGGACGGAGATCGCCGGCGGCGGGGAGCTGGCGATCGAGACCTTTCCGCTCGGCCGGCCGGGCTTTTTCGGAACTTCCTGGCCGCTCAGGCGGCGTCTCACGCAAATTCTCCCGGCCTGCGACGTCGTGCATCTCCACTCGCTCTATCTCTTCCACGACTGGGCGGCCGGCGCCCTGTGCCGCCGCTTTGCCAAGCCTTATATCGTGCGGCCGCATGGCACGCTCGACCCCTACATTCACCGCCGTCACCGCCTGCGCAAGGCGCTGGTCGAGATCGCCTTCCAGAACCGCGTGCTGGAGCGTGCCGCCGGGCTGCATTACACCACCGAGGAGGAATGGGAACTGGCACGGCCGGTCGCGCGCAACGCGCGGGGCGCGATCGTCGCCAACGGCATCGATCTCGACGACTACGACAGGCTGCCCGACCGCAGCGAGCTGCGCGCCCGCCATCCGATGATCGGCGACCGCAAGGTCGTCCTGTTTCTCGGGCGGCTGCACCTGAAAAAGGGCTTGGACGTGACGATCGAGGCCTTCGCGCGGGTGGCGCGCGAGCGGTGCGACATCTGTCTCGTGCTGGCCGGGCCCGATGACGGCATGCGCGCCCGGGCACAGGCGTGGATCGCCGCGGCCGGGATCGGCGACCGCGCGCTGTTCACCGGCATG
>DAHUYF010000182.1 GCA_027315365.1 Rhodospirillales bacterium
CGCCGCCGCCGCCGGCAGCGCGCTCGCCTCGCCGGGAATGGCGAGCGCGGCGAGCGAGGCGGCATAGGGCGCAAGCGGCGCGAGGAAGCCCTGCGCGTCATGGCTCGCGATCATGCCGAAGACGAGATGCAGCGGCCGGTCCTGCCAGGCGCGCGCCGTCGCCGCCAGCGCCGCGCCGCCGCCTTCATTGTGGCCGCCATCGAGCCACAGCTCCCAGCCGGGCGGCAGCAGGGCTGCGAGCCGGCCGGCGTCGAGGCGCTGCAGCCGCGCCGGCCACCGCACCGTCTCGAGCCCGCGCGCCAGCGCCGCGGCGTCGAGCGCGAAGCCGTCGAGTTGGTCGAGGCAGGCGAGCGCGGTGCCGGCATTCTCGATCTGATGCGCGCCGAGCAGCCCCGGCGGCGGCAGGTCGAGGCTGGCCCAGCGCCGCCCCTCGTAGCGCAAGCCGTCGAGCGTTGCCGTCGCCCGCCAGTCGCGGCCGGCGGCGAAGAGCGGCGCGCCCAGCGCCGCCGCCCTCGCTTCCAGCACGCGGCGCGCCGCGTCCGGCTGCGGCGCCAGCACCGCCGGCCGGCCGGGCTTGAGGATGCCGGCCTTCTCGCCGGCGATCGCCGCCACGGTGTCGCCGAGGAAATGTTGGTGGTCGAGCGAGATCGGCGTGACCGCGGCGACCGCCGGAGCGTCGATCACGTTGGTCGCATCGAAGCGGCCGCCCAGCCCGGTCTCGAGCAGCAGGATGTCGGCGGGATGTCGCGCGAAGGCGAGGAAGGCGGCGGCGGTGGTGATCTCGAAATAGGTGATGGCCACGCCGCCATTGGCCTGCTCGCATTCCTCGAGCAGCGCTGCCAGGTCGCCATCCTCGATCAGCCGCCCCGCCAGCCGGATGCGCTCGTTGAAGCGCACCAGGTGCGGCTTGGTGAAGGCGTGGACGCGACAGCCGGCGGCCTCGAGCATCGCGCGCAGGAAGGCGATGGTCGAGCCCTTGCCATTGGTGCCGGCGACATGGATCACCGGTGGCAGGCGCCGCTGCGGCTCGCCCAGCGCGCTGAGCAGCCGCCGCACGCGGTCCAGCGACAGGTCGATCAGCTTCGGATGCAGCCGCTGCAGCCGCTGCAGGATCGCCTCGAGCTCGCCGCGCGCGCCGGGGTTGGCGGGCGGCGGCGGCGGCGTCTGCCGCGCGAAAGCGCTTTGCATTTCTGAGGAAGGCAAGTTTGCGCTCCCACCCCACCTCACCCCAACCCTCTCCGCCCCAGAGGGGCGGAGAGGGAGGGACCCGCGCAGCGGGAGGGTGAGGTGGGGCTGACGTGCGTGCGCTGCCTTGGCATGTTCGGTTCCGAGTGTCAGCCCCTCAGCGCCACCACCTGCGCCGGCGGGGCAGGGCGGCGCAGCAGGCCGAGGAGCCGCGCCAGCGTGTCGCGCAGCTCGCGGCGCGGCACCACCATGTCGACCATGCCGTGATCGAGCAGGTATTCGGCGCGCTGGAAGCCTTCCGGCAGCTTCTCGCGGATCGTCTCCTCGATGACGCGCGCGCCGGTGAAGCCGATGACCGCGCCGGGCTCGGCCAGCGTGATGTCGCCGAGCATGGCGAAGGAAGCGGAAACGCCGCCGGTGGTGGGATCGCTCAGCAGCACGAGATAGGGCAGCCCCTTCTCCTTCACCATCTCGACCGCGAGCGTGGTGCGCGACATCTGCATCAGCGACAGGATGCCTTCCTGCATGCGGGCGCCGCCCGAGGCCGGCACGACCAGCAGCGCCGCCTCCTGCAGCACCGCGAGCCGCGCCGCGGCCAGCAGCCCCTCGCCGACCGCGATGCCCATCGAGCCGCCCATGAAGTCGAAGTCGAAAACGGCGATGACCGTCGGCAGCCCGGCTACCGTGCCATGCGCCACCACCAGCGCGTCGCGCCCGGTGCCGGTCCTGGCCTGCGCCTCCTTGAGCCGCTCGGTGTAGCGCTTGCGGTCGCGGAATTTGAGCGGGTCGAGCACGGTCTTGGGCAGCTCGATCGCGTCGTAGCGGCCGTCATCGAACAGCATCGAGAGGCGCCGCTCCGGGGCCAGGCGCAGGTGATGGCCGCAGCTGCCGCAGACGAACAGGCTGGCCTCGAGATCGCGGTGGAACAGCATCTGTCCGCAATTCGGGCATTTGTGCCAGAGATTGTCCGGCACGTCCTTCTTGGCGACGACGGCGCGGATCTTGGGCAGGACGAAGTTGGTCAGCCAGTTCATCGCCGCCTCACGCCGGCACCGGGCGGGCGGCGCGGACGCCCGCGGCCAGCGCGCGCACCCGTCCGAGCACGGCAGTGACCATGTCGGGCGTCGCCGCGCCGGCGGCGTCGAGATGCGCGGCGACCTCGTCCACCAGCGCCGAGCCGACCACCGCGGCGTCGGCGATGCGCGCCACCGCGGCGGCCTGTTCCGGCGTGCGGATGCCGAAGCCCACCGCCACCGGCAGGCGCGACTGGCGCTTCAACCGCGCCACCGCCGCCGCGATCCCGGCCGCGTCGGCCGATTTGGTGCCGGTGACGCCGGCGACCGAGACGTAGTAGATGAATCCGGCGGTGTGCTTCAGCACCGTCGGCAGGCGCCGGTCGTCGGTGGTGGGCGTCGCCAGCCGGATGAAGTCGATGCCGGCGGCGAGCGCCGGCAGGCACAGCTCCTCATCGTGCTCCGGCGGCAGGTCGACGACGATCAGCCCGTCGACCCCGGCCGCCTTGGCATCGTCGAGGAAGCGCGCCGCGCCATAGATGAAGATCGGATTGTAATAGCCCATCAGCACGATCGGGGTCGCGGTGTCGCCGGCGCGGAAGCGGCGCACGATCGCCAGCGTCTCCTTCAGCGTCATGCCGGCTTTGAGCGCGCGCAGCCCCGCCGCCTGGATCGACGGCCCGTCCGCCATCGGGTCGGAAAACGGCATGCCGATCTCGATCAGATCGGCGCCGCCCGCCGGGAGCTCCGCCAGCAGCCGCGCGAAACTCGCCGCGTCGGGATCGCCGCAGGTGAGATATGTGACGAGCCCGGCGCGTCCGGCCGCTTTGAGCTCGGCAAAGCGGCGTTCGATGCGGCCGCTCACAGCGCCATCCCCAGCGCCTTGGCGACGCTGTCGACGTCCTTGTCGCCGCGGCCGCTGAGATTGACCACCAGCAGATGGTCGTTGGGCAGGCCGGGCGCCAGCGCCGCGGCATGTGCCAGCGCATGCGCCGATTCCAGCGCCGGGATGATGCCTTCGAGCCGGGTGCAGAGCTGGAAGGCGTCGAGCGCCGCGCGGTCGGTGACCGCGACATACTCGACCCGCTTCTGCTCGTAGAGCCAGGCGTGCTCGGGGCCGATGCCGGGATAGTCGAGCCCGGCCGAGATCGAATGCGCGTCGACGATCTGCCCGTCCGCGGTCTGCAGCAGATAGGTCTTGTTGCCGTGCAGCACGCCGGGCGCGCCGCCGGTGAGCGAGGCGGCATGCTTGCCGGTCTCGATGCCGAGGCCGGCCGCCTCGACGCCGACCAGGCGCACCTCGGGATCGTCGAGGAAGGGGTGGAAGAGGCCGATGGCGTTGGAGCCGCCGCCGATGCAGGCGACCAGCGTGTCCGGCAGCCTGCCCTCGGCCTCGCGCAGCTGCGCGCGCACCTCCTCGCCGATGACGCATTGGAAGTCGCGCACCATGGCGGGGTAGGGGTGCGGGCCGGCCACTGTGCCGATGATGTAGAAGGTGTCCTCGACATTGGCCACCCAGTCGCGCAGCGCGTCGTTGAGCGCGTCCTTCAGCGTGGCGGTGCCGGAATGCACCGGACGGACCTCCGCGCCCAGGAGCTTCATGCGCAGCACGTTGGGCTTCTGCCGCTCGATGTCGGTGGCGCCCATATAGACGGTGCAGGGCATGTCGAAGAGGGCGCACACCGTGGCGGTGGCGACGCCGTGCTGGCCGGCGCCGGTCTCGGCGATGATGCGGCGCTTGCCCATGCGCCGCGCCAGCAGGATCTGCCCCATGGTGTTGTTGATCTTGTGCGCGCCGGTGTGGTTCAGATCCTCGCGCTTCAGGTAGATCTTGGCGCCGCCCCACCGCCGCGTCAGCCGCTCGGCGAGGAAGAGCGGGCTCGGCCGGCCGACATAGTGCTTGAGGTAATATCCCAGCTCGGCGGCGAAGGCCGGATCCGCCTTGGCCGCGGCATAGGCGCGCTCCAGCTCCAGCACCAGCGGCATCAGCGTCTCGGCGACGTAGCGCCCGCCAAAGGCGCCGAACCGTCCGCGCTCGTCGGGGCCGCCGCGATAGGTATTGGGAGACGCCATGAAGCCGGGCTTTCCGTCCGCTGCCGAAAGGAGGGGTGTTTTACCCCAGAAGCCGCCACCCCTCAAATGCCGCTCTGCCATGCCAAGCCTTGGCGGCGGAGGGGCATGGCCCTAGCATCGGTCCCGGGCCGGTCCGGGGGCCGCCGCTCCGTCATCGGCATAGAGCGAATGTCATGTCGAGGGTGTATGCCGGCGCCGACGCCGGCGGCCGGTCCCCGGCCCGCAACAATGAAAACTAGACCCCGAGGCGCCGCCTGCCCCGAAGGCAGGCCGGCCGCAAAATTTTCGATCACGTTCGACGAAAATGCATCGTCGCCCGGAATCGATATGATATCGTTGCCGAAAATATAAGCGTCGGGGAGGCTAGGCGTGCGATGCGCGCACGGCACGGATGAAGCGGTGACGAGCGCCGGCGGAAGGCCGCGCAGCGTCGACGCGCCGCTGGTGAACCAACTCCCTCGCTTCCGGATGTACGCAACCTGCTCGCGGGCCGCAGCGCCGCGAGCGGCGCCTGTCGGCGGACGACGCCGGGGCGCAGCCCAGGGAGGATGATGATGGCGCAACCGGTGCGGCAGGCCGCGGCGAGCACGGCAGAGACCCACGACGCGCTGGTCGCGCGCGCTGCGGCGCTGGTGCCGCAGCTTGCCGAGCGTGTCGGCGAGGCCGAGCGGTTGCGCCGGGTGCCCGACGCCAATGTCGCGGCGCTGCGCCAGGCCGGGCTCTTCAAGGTGCTGCAGGCGCGCCGCCATGGCGGCCACCAGGCCTCGCTGCGCACCCATATCGACGTCGTCGCCGAGCTCGCGCGCGGCTGCACCTCGACCGCGTGGTGCGTCGGCGTCATCCACGCTCATAGCTGGCTGATGGGGCTCTTCCCCGAGGAAGCGCAGCAGGAGACCTTCGGCCGCAATCCCGACGCGCTGATCTCGGCGGTGATCGCGCCGCGCGGCAAGGCGCGCGCGGTGGCCGGCGGCTATCGGCTGAGCGGCTTCTGGCCCTTCGGCTCGGGCGCGCAGCATGCCGATTGGCTGTTCCTCGGCGCGGTCATCGAGAACGAGGCGGGCGAGCCGGTCGACGAGGCCGATCTGCTGGTGCCGGTTGCCGACATCACCATCAAGGACGATTGGCACGTCGTGGGCTTGCGCGGCACCGGCAGCTGCAGCCTCGTCGCCAAGGACGTGTTCGTGCCGGGGCACCGCTATCTGTCGCTGCCGGCGGCGATCGGCGGCAAGGCCCCGGGCATCGCGCTCCATGACGGCTGGCTCTACCGCTCCGCCGCTGTGCCGGTGCTGGCGCTGGCGATCACCCCGGCGGCGCTCGGCGCGGCGCAATTCGCTCTCGACACCTTCGTTGCCCGGCTGCCCGGCCGCGAAGTCGCCTATACCCAGCGCGAGGTGCAGATCGACATGCCGGCGACGCATCTCCAGGTCGCCGAGGCCGCGACCAAGATCGACGTGGCGCGCCTCCTGCTCTATCGCTGCGCCGACGAGATCCAGGACGCGGCCGAGCGCGGCGCCGAGATGGAATTCGTCAAGCGCGCGCGCGTGCGCATGGATTGCGCCCATGCGGTGCGGCAATGCCTCGAGGCGATCGAGACGCTCCATCTGGCAACGGGCGGCTCCGGCATCGCCGAGGGCAATCCGACGCAGCGCGCCTGGCGCGACGTGCATGCCGTCAACATGCACGGCCTGCTCAACCTGCAGACCAATCAGGAGATGTATGGCCGCATCCTGCTGGGGCGGACGCCGAACACGCCGCTGATCTGAGCGGCGGCGACACCGATCGCAACGACAATCGCAGGGAAGGAACACGCATGACGAAATCATCGAGGGACGCCGGCATGCTCGCGGGATCCGCCAACCGCCGCTCGGTGCTGCGCGCGCTTGCCGCCGGCGGCCTCGGCGCGGTTGCCGCGCCCGCGATCCTGAGCCGGCCGGTGCGCGCCGCCGGCCGGCCGATCAAGCTCGGTTTCGTCAGCCCCGAGACCGGGCCGATCGCCGCCTTCGGCGAGGCCGACGCGTTCGTGCTGGCGGGCCTCAAGGACGTGCTCGCAGCCGGTGTGACGATCGACGGCGTGCAGCACCCGGTGACCATCATCCGCAAGGACAGCCAGTCGAACCCGAACCGCGCCGCCGAGGTGACGGCCGAGCTGATCAATTCCGACAAGGTCGACATCGTGCTGGGATCCAGCACCTCGGACACCACCGTGCCGGTGGCCGATCAGTGCGAGCTGAACGGCGTCCCCTGCATCTGCACCGACACGCCGTGGCAGGCGTGGTTCTTCGGCCGCAAGGGCGATCCGAAGAAGGGCTTCGAGTGGACCAGCCATTTCTTCTGGGGAGTGGAGGCGATCACCGCGGTCTTCACCAATCTGTGGCTGTCGCTCGACACCAACAAGAGGGTTGGCGCGCTGTGGTCGAACGATCCCGACGGCGCGGCGCTCAGCGATGCCCAGCACGGCTTCCCGCCGGCGGTCAAGGCGCGCGGCTTCGATCTCGTCGATCTCGGCTTCTATCCCATCATGAGCGACGACTTCTCGGCGCAGATCAACGCTTTCAAGCAGGCCAAGGTCGACATCGTCACCGGCGTCTTCGTGCCGCCGGCCTTCGCCACCTTCTGGACGCAGGCGGCGCAGCAGGGCTTCCATCCCAAGATCGCGACGCCCGCCAAGGCGCTGCTCTTCCCCTCCGCGGTCGAGGCACTGGGCGATCGCGGCGTCGGGCTCTCGACCGAGGTCTGGTGGTCGCCCCATCATCCCTTCAAATCGGGGCTGACCGGCCAGACGGCGCAGCAATTCTGCGACGCCTACACCAAATCGACCGGACGGCAATGGACGCAGCCGATCGGCTTCAAGCACGCCATCGTCGAGGTCGCGATGGATGCGCTGCGCCGCACCAGGAAGATCGACGATCCCGCCTCGATCCAGGCGGCGATCCGCGAGACCGACTACAGCTCGATCGTCGGGCCGATCAATCTCAAGAAGGGCCCGGTGCCCGGCGTCGCCACCACGCCGCTGGTCGGCGGCCAGTGGAAACGCGGCAGCAAGTTCAAATACGAGCTCAACATCGTCAACGACCAGACGGCGGCGTTCATCCCGCTGGACAGCAAGTTCGAGCCGATCGCGTCTTGATCGCCATGCCGCGCCGGCGGCGGGAGCGCGCTCCCGCCGCCGTTCTCCCGACCGTGTCATGACCGGGCCGCTGCTGGAGCTGGTCGAGGTGAGCAAGCGCTACGGCGCCTTGACCGTGGCCGACCGGCTCAGCCTTGCCGTCGGCGACGGCGAGGCGCTCGGCGTCATCGGTCCCAACGGCGCCGGCAAGAGCACCATGTTCAACCTGATCACCGGCGACGTGCGGGCCGATGCCGGCGCCATCCGCTTCGCCGGCGGCGACGTCACCGCGCTGGCGCCGCATCTGCGCTGCCGCCGCGGCATCGGCCGCTCCTATCAGATCCCGCACCCCTTCGCCAAGATGACGGTGTTCGAGAACCTGCTCGTCGCCGCCATCTACGGCGCGCGCCGCGGCGAGCGCGAGAGCGCCGCGCGCTGCGGCGAGGTGCTCGATCTCACCGGGCTTGCCGCCAAGGCCAACATCCCGGCCGGGACGCTGACGCTGCTCGAGCGCAAGCGGCTCGAACTCGCCCGCGCGCTCGCCACCGAGCCGCGGCTGCTGCTGCTCGACGAGATCGGCGGCGGCCTCACCGAGCACGAAACGCGGGCGCTGGTCGAGACCATCCGCGCCATCCGCGCCGCCGGCACCGCCATCGTCTGGATCGAGCACATCGTCCACGCGCTGCTCTCGGTGGTCGACCGGCTGGTGGTGATCAATTTCGGCCGCAAGCTCGCCGAGGGCGAGCCGCAGGCGGTGATGGCGGAGCCCCGGGTGCGCGAGGTCTATATGGGCATCCCCACCCAATGAGCGTGCTCGAGACCCGGGGCTTGAACGCCTTCTACGGCGATTTCCAGGCGCTGTTCGGCGTCGACGTCGCGGTCGGCGCCGGCGAGACGGTGGCGATCATCGGCGCCAACGGCGCCGGCAAGTCGACCTTCCTCAAAGCGGTGGTCGGACTCATCGCCGGCGCCGGCGGCGAGGTGCTGTTCGAAGGCCGGCAGATCGGCGGCCTGCGGGCGCATGAGATCGTCCGCGCCGGCATCAGCCTGGTGCCGGAAGGGCGCCGGCTCTTCCCCAGCCTCAGCGTCGAGGAGAATTTGCGCATGGGCGCCTATGCCGGCCGCGCCGGCGCCTGGAGCCTCGGCCGCGTCTACGAGCTTTTCCCGGTGCTGGCGGAAAAGCGGCAGGCGCCGGCGACGTCGCTTTCGGGCGGGCAGCAGCAGATGGCGGCGATCGGCCGCGCACTGATGTCCAATCCGCGCCTCCTGCTGTGCGACGAACTGAGCCTCGGCCTGGCGCCGGCGGTAATCAAGGACATCTACGCGCGTCTCGCCGAGATCGTCGCCGAAGGCGCCACGCTGGTGATCGTCGAGCAGGACATCAACCAGGCGCTGGCGGCGTCCGACCGCTTCTACTGCTTCCAGGAAGGCCGCGTGTCGCTCGGCGGCGCCGCCAAGGGCTTCGACCGCGCCGCCGTCACCGCCGCCTATTTCGGCGTCTGAGCCATGGAGTGGCTTTCCGTCATCGTCCAGGGCACGCTGCTCGGCGGTCTCTATGCGCTTTTCGCGGTGGGGTTGTCGCTGACCTTCGGCATCATGCGGCTGGTCAATATCGGCCATGGCGACCTCATCATTCTCGCCGCCTTCATCGCTCTCGTGGTGGTCCAGGCGCTGGGCATCCATCCGCTGGCGAGCCTCGCCATCGTCGTGCCGGCGATGTTCGCGCTGGGCTACCTGCTGCAGCGCGGCGTGCTCAACCGCACGCTCGGCGAAAGCATCCTGCCGCCGCTGCTGGTCACCTTCGGCCTGTCGGTGATCATCGAGAACCTGCTGCTGCAGCTCTTCGGCGCCGATACGCGGCGCCTCCATGTCGGCGCGCTCGAGACCGACAGCCTGGTGCTGCCCGGCGGCATCGCCGTCGGCCTCTTCCCGCTGCTGATCTTCGCCGTCGCGGTCGCCGTCATCGCCGCGCTGCAGCTGCTGTTCTATCGCACCGATTTGGGTCGCGCCTTCCGCGCCACCTCGGACGATGCGGTGACGGCCGAGCTGATGGGCGCCGACAACCGGCATCTCTACGCGCTCGCCATGGCGATTGCGCTGGCGGTGACCGGCGTCGCCGGCGTCTTCCTGGCGATCCGCAGCAATTTCGATCCCGCGATCGGCCCCAGTCGGCTGATCTTCGCTTTCGAGGCGGTGATCATCGGCGGCCTCGGCAGCCTCTGGGGTACGCTCGCCGGCGCGGTCATCCTCGGCGTCGCGCAGTCGATCGGCTCGGCGCTCAGGCCGGAATGGCAGATCCTCGCCGGCGACATCACGTTTCTGGTGATCCTGGTGCTGCGGCCCAACGGCCTGTTCCAGCGGACCCGGGATTGAGCATGCGCGCCGCCTTCCGCATCGATCGCGGCGCCGCCGGCCGCGTCTTCGGCCTCGCGGCGCTCATTGCCGCAGCGGCGCTGGCGAGCCTGCCGCTCTGGGTCGACAGCGGCGTGACCAGGCTTGCCGGCGAGATGGCCTACTACCTCGCCCTGGCGCAGCTCTGGAACCTGCTGGCGGGCTATGCCGGCCTGGTCTCGGTCGGGCAGCAGGCCTATGTCGGGCTCGGCGGCTATGCGCTCTTCGTGCTGTGCGGATCGTTGGGCGTCCATCCGCTGCTGGCAATCCCGCTGGCCGGCGCCGCGGCGGCGGCGCTGTCGCTGCCGATCGCGCTGATCGTCTTCCGCCTGCGCGGCGCGCAATTCGCCGTCGGCACCTGGGTGGTGGCGGAAATCTGCCAGCTGGTCATCGCGCAGCTGCCGTCGCTGGGCGGCGGCTCCGGGCAGAGCCTCACCGCCGCGGTGGTGCGCGCGATCGCCGCCGGCCGGACGACGCGCGAGATGATCTTCTACTGGTGCTCGCTGGCGGCCGGGCTCGCGGTGCTGGCGCTGGTCTACGGGCTGCTGCGCTCGCGCATCGGCCTGGCGCTCACCGCCATCCGCGACAGCGAACCCGCCTCGCGCAGCGTCGGCGTCGACACCTTCCGCACCAAGCTCCTCACCTATGTCGTCGTCGCCTTCTGCACCGGCGCGGTGGGCGGCCTCATCTTCCTGCAGAAGCTGCGCATCTCGCCCGACAGCGGCTTCGGCCTGCAGGACTGGACGGTGGTCGTCATCTTCATGGTGGTGATCGGCGGCATCGGCACGATCGAGGGGCCGTTCCTGGGCCTCTTCATCTACTTCGCGCTGCGCCAGCTGCTGGCCGATTACGGCAGCTGGTATCTCATCATCCTCGGCTGCGTCGCGGTGTTCTTCATGCTCTATGCGCGCGACGGCATCTGGGGCTGGATCTCCGCCCGCTTCGGGCTGCAGCTCTTCCCGGTGCGCCGGCACCTCGTGCGCGTGACGCCGGCGCGGCGGGCGAGCTTGGATGACGCTGCCGATCCGAAAGGGTGAGACTTACCCGTCGGCTAATACTCGTTCGACCAGCGGGGATCGCCGGGCGTGTAGATCTGGCGATAGGTGTCGTCGAGCGGACCCCCGGCGCCGGCAATGTCGCCGGACGCGGTCGAGGCGCTGCTTGCCGGCGGCACCGAGGACCCGGACATATTCGCGTCCGGCGCCGGCGCGCAGGCCAGCAACGGCGCCGCAAGCGTCGCGGCGAGCAGGGTCGACCGCAGGACCGAGGGAGCGGGATAGGAATTGGGCATGTAAGACTCCTGCCAAAGGAAGGACGAGCCTGCCCCCGGTCGATTCCCCTCGCTCCCGCTTCCCTGCACATGGGCAGGCCGGCCGGAGAAATCCCGACGGATGAACGCGATTTCGCGGCGGCATCGATAAAAAGCGCGTCATCGCGCCCGCCGGGTGCGGCGCCGGGCGCGGGTCAGACGACGCCGTCGCGGCGCAGCGCGGCGATGCGCTCGGGGCTGAAGCCGCAGTCGCCGAGGATCGCGTCGGTGTCCTGCCCCAAACCGGGGGCCGGGCGCATCGGCATCTCGCCGGCGCCGACGACAGGCGTGGCGAGCATGCGGAAATCCGGCCGCGCGGGATGCGGTACCGCTTGGATCATGCCGCGCTCGCGCGTGAAATCGCTGTCGAGCGCGGCGGCGAGCCCGTTCACCGGCGCTGCCGGCACGCTGCCGGCGAAGCGCTCCAGCCATTCCGCCGTGGTGCGGCGCAGCAGCGCCGCGTCCAGCACCTCGGTCAGCCGCGCGCGGTTGGCGCGCCGGTCGGCGAAGCGGCGGAACTCAGGCTGGTCCGCCAGCTCCGGCCGCTCGATCGCGCGGCACAGCGCCGGCCAGAACTTCTCCTTGTTGCACATCAGGTAGATATGGCCGTCCTTGGTGCGGTAGAGCTGGCACGGCGCCAGCGACGGATGGCCCGAGCGCGGCTCGCGCCGCTGCTCATGGCCCTCGTTGAGATACCAGGTGCCGAGATAGCTCAGATTCTGCAGCGCGACGTCGTAGAGGCTGACATCGATGTCGCGGCCGACGCCCTGGGCGCGCGCGGCGATGATGCCGGAGAGCAAGGCGAGCCCGGCGAAGAGCCCGGTCATGTAGTCGACGAGCGACAGCCCCATGCGCGACGGCGGCCCCTCGGGATCGCCGGTGAGCGCGAAATAGCCGGCCTCCGCCTGCATCAGGTAATCGTAGCCCGGCCAGGACGCCCGCGAGCCGCTGCGGCCATAGGCCGAGAGATGGGCGCAGACGAGGCGCGGATTGGCGGCTTTGAGCGCGTCATAGGTGAGGCCCAGCCGCTCCGGCAGGTCGCCGCGGAGATTGTCGACGAGCCCGTCGGCACGGCGCGCCAGCGCCGCCAGCACCTCGCGCGCTGCAGGCTGCTTCAGGTCGAGCGTCAGGCTGCGCTTGTTGCGGTTGAAGCTCTGGAAGAAATGGCTGTCATTGTCGCCGAGCAGGAACGGGCCGACGCGGCGCGCCATGTCGCCGCCCTCGCGCGGGTTCTCGATCTTGATCACCTCGGCACCGAGATCGGCGAGCTGCATCGTGCCGTAGGGACCGGCGCCGTATTGCTCGACCGCGATGAGGCGCAGCCCCTGAAGCGGCAGCATCAGCCGCCGCCGCCCCGGCGGGCGAGGGCGAAGCGCGTGATTTGACGGCCCATGGGACGGAAGCTAGCGTCCCGGCCGGAACAAGTCACGGGCGCGGCGACGCGCCGATCTTCATCAGCACGGGAACGCGACATGGTGGCAATCGCAAAGCAGGTCGGGCCGTCGCGCTGGCGCGAGAGCTACGGCCGCTACTACGAGGATTTCGTCATCGGCGACGTCTACGAGCACCGGCCGGGACGCACCATCAGCGAGGCCGACAACACCTGGTTCACGCTGCTGACGATGAACCAGCATCCGCTGCATTTCGACGCCGCCTACGCCGCGAAGTCGGAATTCGGCCGGCCGGTGGTGAACAGCTGCCTGACGCTCTCGATCGTCGCCGGCATGAGCGTCAGCGATGTCAGCCAGAAGGCGATCGGCAATCTCGGCTGGAACGACATCCGCCTGGTGGCGCCGGTCTTCGCCGGCGACACCATCTATGCCGAATCCGAGGTCATCGCCAAGCGCGACAGCGAGAAGCGGCCGACGCAGGGCGTCGTCACCGTGCGCACCACCGGGCGCAAGGCGGACGGCACCGTGTTCATGACCTATGAGCGCACCGTGCTGGTGCCCAAGCGCGGCCACGGCGTCGACGACCGCGCCGATTACTGAGCCGCGAGCGCACTCGCGCTCGTCGGCGGCTACAGTTCCCGCGCCCGCGCCAGGAAGGCGCCGATCCGCTCGGGGTCCTTGACGCCGGGCGCGCGCTCGACTCCGGAGGAAACGTCGACGGCGGCGGCATGGGTGATGCGCACGGCCTCGCCGAGATTGTCCGGCGTCAGCCCGCCCGACAGCATCCACGGCAGCGGCCAGCGTCGCCCGCCCAGCAGCTCCCAGTCGAACACCAGCCCGTTGCCGCCGGGCACGGTCGCGTCCTTGGGCGGCTTGGCATCGAACAGCAGCAGGTCGGCGACGCCGTAATAGAGCGCCGCCAGCTCCAGATCGGCGGCCGACGCCACCGGGATCGCCTTCATCACCGGCTTGCCGAAGCGCCGCTTGGCCTGGAGCACGCGCTCCGGGCTCTCCCGCCCGTGGAACTGCAGGAGGTCGAGCGGCGCGCCCGCCAGCGCCGCTTCCAGCAGCGCATCCTCGGCATCGACGAAGAGCCCCACCTTGGCGATGCCCGCCGGCACGACCGCGGCCAAGGCGCCGGCCAGCGCCGGCGTCACGTTGCGCCGGCTCGGCGGATAGAAGACGAACCCGACATAGCGCGCGCCGTTGCGCGCCGCCGCCGCCACTCCCTCCGCGGTGGAGAGGCCGCAGATCTTGGCGGCGACGCTCACCGGGCGGCGGCCAGCATGGCGCGCGCCGCGGCGGCGGGATCGGGGGCGCCGGTGATCGGCCGGCCGATGACCAGGTAGTCGGCGCCGGCGGCGAGCGTCTCGCGCGGCCCCATGACGCGCTTCTGGTCGCCGGCCGCGCGGCCGAGCAGGCGGATGCCGGGGACCACCAGCAGGAATCCCGGGCCGCAGGCCTCGCGCAGCATCGCCACCTCGAGCGGCGAGCAGACCACGCCGTCGAGGCCGCAGTCGCGCGCCAGCAGTGCGAGGCGCCGCACCTGCTCGGCAACCGGGCCCTGCTGGCCCACCGCCGCCAGGTCCTCCTCGTCGAGGCTGGTCAGCACGCTCACCCCCAGCAGCTTGAGGCGCTGCCGGTCCGGCACCGCCTGCGCCGCCGCCTCCGCCGCGGCGCGCAGCATCGCCTTGCCGCCGCTGCAATGCAGGGTCAGCAGCAGCGGCCGGAGCGCCGCCGCGGCGCGCACCGCGCCCGCCACCGTATTGGGGATGTCGTGCAGCTTGAGGTCGAGGAAGAGCGGCGCCTTGCCGGCGACCTCGCGCACCCCGGCGGGCCCATGGGCGGTGAAGAATTCCAGGCCGAGCTTGATGTTGACGGTGTTGCGCACCGCCTGGGCGAGGCTCTTGGCCTGGGCGAGGTCGGGCGTGTCGATGGCGCAGAAGATCGGGTTCTTTTGCATGGCTGTCTCGGGGTCAGAGCGTCGAATGCGCGCTCGAATGCCGCACGTTCTCGAGCGCAAGCCGGGCGGCGGCGAGGTCTTCGAGCGCGCTGCCGACCGATTTGAACAGCGTGATCTGGTCGTGATAGCGCCGTCCGGCACGGCTGCCGCGCGCGAGGTCGAAGAGGTCGCCGGCGATGTCGTCCTCGTGCAGCACGCCGCTGTTCAGCGGCTGGACGATGTCGCCTGCCTCGCCGAGCGCGCCGGCGCGGGTGTCGACGAAGATGCGGGCGCGCCGGACGCAATCGTCATCGGCCTCGCGCATCTCCGGCCGGAAACCGCCGACGAGATCGAGATGGACGCCGAGCGGCAGCCAGTGGCCGGCGATCAGCGGCTCCTCGCTGAGGGTGGCGCAGGAGACGATATGGGCGCCGCGCACGGCATTGGCGAGGTCGGTGGTGGCGGCGACCTTGAGATTGCGCCGGTCGAGCCGCCGCGCCAGTTTCGCCGCCTTTTCCGGGTTGCGGCCCCAGACCAGCACGTTGACGATCGGCCGCACGCTGGCATGCGCCTCGATCAGATGCGCGGCCAGCGCGCCGGTGCCGACCATCAGCAGCCGCTCGCAATCGGGCCGCGCCAGATAGCTCGCGGCCAGCGCCGAGGCGGCCGCGGTGCGCCGCAGCGTCAGCGCCGGCCCGTCCATCAGCGCCAGCGTCCGGCCGGTCTGCCCGTCGAGCAGCACATAGGCGCCGCCGAGCGAGGGCTCCTGCCGCGCCGCGTTGTCGGGGAACACCGTCACCAGCTTGACCCCGATCTGGCGGCCTGCCTGCCAGGCGGGCATCAGCAGCAGCGAGGCGTCGGGACGGCCGGGCACCGGGATGGCGTGGTGGTGGCGCGCCGGCGTCTCGGCCCCGGCGCGGAACATCTGCCGCAGCGCCTCGACCAGCGAGGGCGGGTCGAGGGCGGCCACCACTTCCGAATATCCGAGGACGCGCATGCCGCCGGAGGTAGCTGCGCCAGCCCGGGGAGTCAATCGCGCGGGGCCGCCGCCGTCGGCAGCGCCGGGGCGCCGGATTTCGCCTCCAGCTCGCGCTCCAGCGCCTCGATCCGCCGCTGCCGCTTGCGCGCTTCGCGCCGCCAGTGCCGGCCGTTGATCCAGGCGACCAGCTCGCCGCCGACGAACCCCAGCGCCAGCGCGCCCAGCGCCACGAGATAGAGCGGCAGGTCGATCGCCGCGAAGGGCCAAAGCCCGACCGGCACCGGATCGAGATTGGAGATCGCGAACAGGACGGCCAGGATCGCGATCGGCAGCGTCACCAGCCAGTGGACGAGCTTCACATCCCCTCGTTGAGCCGCTCGCGCAGCTGCTTGCCCGTCTTGAAGAAGGGAATGTGCTTCTGATCGACATGGACGCTGTCGCCGGTGCGCGGATTGCGGCCCTGCCGGGCATCGCGCCGCTTCACCGAAAAGGCGCCGAACCCCCTGAGCTCGACCCGGTCGCCGCGCGACAGCGCCGCCGCGATCTCGTCGAAGATGGCGGTGACGATGCGCTCGACATCGCGCTGATAGAGATGCGGGTTGCGTTCGGCCAGGCGCTGAATGAGCTCGGACTTGGTCATGGCCACGCTCTTGTCCTCGGCTTCGCGGATCGGACCCGAAGCGTGCCAAACCCTTGAGGCAGCGTCAAGAAATGAAGCTGTCAGCCGTTAGCCAAGTTCTCAGCCGTCAGTCGTCAGTTCCCGGTGCGGCCACCGGCTACTGACGACTGAGAACCGACAACTCCGCTGACGGCTGGATAGCCGGCAGCTCCTTACTTCTCGTCCTTCTCGTCCTTCTCGCCGCGCCGCGACAGCGCCGCGCCGAGAATATCGCCGAGGCTCGCGCCCGAATCCGACGAGCCGTATTCGGCCATCGCCTTCTTCTCTTCTTCGACCTCGCGCGCCTTGATCGACAGCGACAGCTTGCGCGTGGCGCGGTCGAGCGCGGTGATCTTGGCATCGACCTTCTCGCCGACGGCGAAGCGGTCGGGCCGCTGCTCGGCGCGGTCGCGCGACAGCTCGGCCTTGCGGATGAAGCCGGGCAGGCCGTCGCCCACCGTCACCTCGATGCCGCCATCGGTCACGGCGATCACCGTGGTGGTGACGACGTCGCCCTTCTTCATGCTGGAGAGGTTGGACTCGAAGGGGTCGCTGGCGAGCTGCTTGATGCCGAGGCTGATGCGCTCCTTCTCGATGTCGACGTCGAGAACGCGCACCTTGACCATGTCGCCCTTGTTGTAGTCCTTGATCGCGTCTTCGCCGGCCCGGTTCCAGTCGAGGTCCGAGAGATGCACCATGCCGTCGATCTCGCCGGGCAGTCCCACGAACAGGCCGAACTCGGTGATGTTCTTGACCTCGCCTTCGAGCTCGGTGCCGACCGGGTACTTCTCGACGAAACTCTCCCAGGGATTGGCCAGGCACTGCTTGAGGCCGAGCGAGATGCGCCGCTTCTGCGGATCGACATCGAGCACCATCACCTCGACCTCCTGGCTGGTCGAGACGATCTTGCCGGGATGCACGTTCTTCTTGGTCCAGCTCATCTCCGAGACGTGCACCAGCCCTTCGACGCCGGGCTCCAGCTCGACGAAGGCGCCGAAATCGGTGGTGCGCAGCACGGCGCCGCGCACGCGCTGGCCGACCTCGAATTTTTCCGCCACACGCTCCCAGGGGTCGGGGGTGAGCTGTTTGATGCCCACCGAAATGCGGCGTTTGGCGGGATCAATTTTGAGCACCTTGACCCGCACCTGATCGCCGATGGCCACGACCTTGCTGGGGTCGCCGACGTGGGTCCAGCTCATGTCGGCGACGTGCAAAAGGGCATCAATGCCGCCGAGGTTGACGAAGGCGCCGTAGGTCGCCAAGCTGCGCAC
>DAHUYF010000189.1 GCA_027315365.1 Rhodospirillales bacterium
TGGCCCTTGAAGATCTGGTGTCCGGCCGTCATCCGAAGTTGCGCGAGCGTCAACGGATGCAGGAGGAAGCACGACGACGCCAGGACACGGTCGCGGCGGTGGTCGATGAATTCATGCGTCGGCATGTGACAAAGCTTCGCACGGCCCGAGCGGTCGAAGCCTCGATCCGACACGAGCTGCTGGGCCAAACGCTTCAGCACGGAGAATGGATTGCCGACTCTAAGCAGAGGGAATCCTGGCGCGATCGGCCGATCGTCGAGATCAGCCGGCGAGACGTCATCGAGTTGATGGAACAGATTGTGGATCGCGGAACGCCGCATCAGGCGCGCAAGGTGCTGGCATATGTTCGGAAGCTGTTCAACTGGACGATCGCGCGGGACAAATACGGCCTCGAGGTATCGCCCTGCGATAGGATCCGACCAAAAGACATCGTCGGTAAGCTCAAGCCGCGGCAACGCGTGCTCAGCGACCACGAACTCCGGCTGATTTGGAGCTCGACGGGAAAGCTCCCCTACCCGTTCGGGCCGTTCGTCCGGGTCTTGCTGATCACCGGCCAGCGTCTGCGCGAAGTTTCCGACATGCGTTGGAGCGAGCTTGGCGATCTCGAGCAGACGGAAAAGGCGTTATGGACGCTTCCGCCCGAACGGATGAAGGGTGACGCCCCGCATGAGGTCCCCCTTCCGCCCCTGGCTGTTTCCATTCTGAGCTCCATACCTCGGTATGCACGCGGCACGTATGTTTTTTCGACGACCGAGGGCCGAAAGCCAATCAGCGGCTTCTCGAAAGCCAAAGCGCAGCTTGACGCCATCGTCGACAAGCTGCGCAAAGAGGCCAGCAACAGCGATGTCCCGGAGCTCCCTCGGTGGACCTACCACGATTGCCGGCGAACCGTGCGCACCAGGCTCTCGGAGCTGCGCGTACCCGATCTCATCGGCGAACTCATTCTCGCCCACCGCCGTCCTGAGCTGCACGAGACGTACGATCTGCACAAGTACCGCGATGAGAAGCGGGATGCTCTGTCGCGCTGGGTGACGCGGCTTCAGAGTATTGTCGAGCCGCCACCTTCCAACATCATAGCTGTGCGCGAGTCCGCGGCGTCGCTATAGCCGGCGATCTCGCCTCGCGGCACGCTCGGGCTCGCATGTAGATGCATCGGGCGACCACGATCCGTCCGCGCCCAAAGCCTTCGGCTTGTTGGACGCCGAGCCCGCCCTCGCCCACCGCAACGACAGGAGGCTTTAGTCGAGCGTATCGCAACCTTTGCTTGCAGCTCATCGCAAGGGGAAATAGGCTTCTCTTGCCCACTGGGACGGCATTCCGCCGCAACTGGGGCATCCGGGTGCTCCCTTTCAAGGGAGTTTCTGGATGCAATTGGAACGGCAGCTTGTCTCCAAGAAGGATCTGAAGTCGCTTGGCATCCCTTACAGCTTCCAACATATCGCACGCCTCGAGAAGGCCGGCTGTTCCCGAAGCGGATCCAGCTCGGCGCTTGTCGGGTGGCGTGGCGCTATGCGGAAACCCTGGAATGGATCGCCGAACGGGTCGCCCTGCGCGATCTGGCTACCCACGCTGACGAGGCTTCCTTCGAAGGTTCTAAGGGTAGAGGGCCGGAAGTCCAACTCCGGCCCTCTTCACATGGCCGCACCACGCCACCATCCTCGGGCTCAATACCGAGGGCTATCGCTGGCGCGCCGCGGCCGGAAAGCGCGGTCCCTCCGGCTGATTGTCGTCGCCCCGGCTGCTAATTGTCGCCATCCCCGGCATACTGGGCGGCATGGGGTTTAAGGAGCCGACCGCACTTCAGATCCGCGTGGCGCTCGTGGCGATCGAGCCCGCCATCTGGCGGCGCCTCGTCGTGCCGCGCACCTTTCACCTGGGGCAGCTCCATCATGTGATCCAGGCGGCCTTTGGCTGGTGGAATGCGCATCTCCACGAGTTCCGCACGGCGGGCTCTCCTGGGGCGACCCCGAGCAGATCGGCGAACCGGAGTTCGAAGGCGACGGTCGCAGCTTCGGCGAAGCCCAAGTCCGCCATACCGCCGTGGACTACGCTCATGTCCTGAAAGATTTGGCCGATGTCCACTTCGCCGCCGCCAGAACGATCGTTCTGGTCCAGGACAACCTCAACATCCACTGCAAGGCCTCGCTCTACGAAGCCTTTCCAGCCGCCGAAGCCAGGCGGTTGGTCGAGCGCTTCGAGTGGCACTACACGCCAAAGCACGGAAGCTGGCTCGATCTGGCGGAATCCGAACTCGGCGTTCTATCGTCCCAGTGCCTCGACCGGCGCATCCCGGACAAACAAACGCTCAGCGAAGAAATCGCCGCCTGGCAGCACGACCGCAATGCCAATCACGCCACAGCCAACTGGCACTTCACAACCCCAAATGCCCGGATCAAACTCAGGCACCTATACCCTGCAATCTGACTGAATCGGGCTCCTAGCCAGCAAAGCGATCTTCCGCAACGCCCCTCACTCCAAGCCCGGTGATCGCGAACAAGCTTCCGCGAAGCACGCCATCTCCCGGAAAGCGCGGCAGAGGCGGCCGTGCCATGGAGGTTACATAGAGCGTATCCAGCCGCGGTCCGCCGAACATCACGCTCGTCACCTTCTTCACGGGCATGTCGATAACGCGATCGACCTCGCCGTTCGGCCGGTAGCGAACGATTTGTCCGTCGTACACCTGAGCGTTCCAGAGGCAACCCTCGGCATCGACGGTCGAGCCGTCGGCGGCGCCGCCGCGCGACGTGTCCACTCTGGCGAATGTACGCTTGTTCGAGACATTACCCGTATCTAGGTCGTAGTCATACGCCCAGATCTCACCCGACCAGGTGTCCTGGAAATAGAAGATGGTGCCGTCGGGGCTCCAGCACGGACCGTTGGAAACGATGATCTTGTCGTCAATCTTGTGAACCGACAAATCGGGATCTAAGCGGTAGAGCGCCCCGTTCGGTCCCTCTTCCATGGTGTCCATCGAGCCGGCGACGAAGCGGCCGCGCCGGTCGACCTTGCCGTCGTTGATCCGGTTGTTGGGCT
This sequence comes from Rhodospirillales bacterium, assembly GCA_027315365.1. GTDB lineage: Bacteria > Pseudomonadota > Alphaproteobacteria > ATCC43930 > CGMCC-115725 > DAHUYF01. Next base: position 3,034 of record DAHUYF010000189.1, read on the forward strand.
TGTCCAGTTCGGGATCGACGATCAGCTCCACATCACCTGTCCTGAAATCGAGGAAATGGAAGCCGCGCGCCAACGACAGCACGGCACCGCCGTTGCGTCGCAGCGCCATCGATCCGATCTTCTGTGGCACGTCCCAAGCGCGAATTTCGCGTCCGTCATGCGTGCAGCGGAAGACGTTCATGCCGAAGCTGTCGATCCAGTAGAGCCGCTCCTCCTCGACGTCCCATAGCGGTCCTTCGCCCAGGATCGTCTTGACGTCGACCAATACCTCGATCCGCATCGGCATCCTCCCTCTTCCAGTGCCCGCCCTCAGCCGCCGAAACGCGGCTCGGGGAGACCGCGAACGCCGAGACCATGAACCGCAAACAATCCGCCCGCCTCCCGTTCCTTCGGAGCCACGCCCCCGATCGGCCGGGCCATCGAGGTGACGAAGGCGATGTCCAGATCCGGCCCGCCGAAGCTGATGCTCGTCGTCGAGGCGACGGGAAGCCCCACCAAGCGGTCTATCGATCCGTCCGGCGCGAAACGGACGAGACGCCCCGAATAGACCTCGACCGACCAAAGGAACCCCTCGGCATCCACCGTCGCGCCATCGGGATAGCCGCGCAATTTGTCGAACGAGGCGAAGAGCCGCCGTTTCGATGCCCGGCCCGTCTCGCCGTCGTAATCATAAGCGTAGATCACCTTGCGCGACGTGTCGGCAAAATAGAAGGTGCGGCCATCGGGACTCCAGCACGGGCCGTTCGAGCAGACGATATCTTCATCGAGCCGTTGCACTTTGAGATCCGGCGCGAGACTGAAGAGACGGCAGAGGGGATCGCGCTCTTCGGTATCCATGTAGCCTGCGACGAAGCGGCCTTGGCGATCGACCTTGCCGTCATTCATGCGGATGCGCGGCTTGCCGGGATCTGGATCGACAATCCGTGTCACCTCCCCGCCGTCGAGATCGAGAAAATGGAAGCCGGATTTCAGCGAGACGACGGCACCGCCGCCCTGCCGCAGCGCCAACGAACCCACGGGCTCGGGCAAAAGCAAGGTGCGCCGGCTGCCGCCCCGCGCGTCGCAGACATGGACGGCCGGCCCGAGACTGTCGATCCAGTAGAGCCGCTGCTCCTCGACATCCCAGAGCGGGCCTTCGCCCAGGGCGGCCCGCGCGTCGACGATCAGGTCAATCCGCAACATCTTCGGCCTCCGTCAGAACGCGACCTGATCACCGCCCTTGAGCGACAGGATCTCGCGGGCCTCCTCGGGCGTCGCGACTTCGAGCGACATGCCCTCGATGATCTGCCGGATCATGGCGACCTGCTCGGCATTGGACCGGGCGAGCTTGCCCGGACCCGCCCAAAGCGAATCTTCGAGGCCCACGCGGACATTCGACCCCATCGCCGCGCCGATCGATGCGAGCGTGATCTGGTTGCGTCCGGCGCCCAGGATCGACCATTGGTAGTCGCCGCCGAAGAGCCGGTCCGCGGTGCGCTTCATGTGCATGAGATCTTCGGGATGGGTCCCGATCCCGCCCAGAATGCCGAACACCGACTGGATGAAAAGCGGCGGCTTCACCAGCCGGCGGTCGAGGAAGTGGCGGAGATTGTAGAGATGGGCGATGTCGTAGCATTCGAATTCGAAACGCGTGCCGTTGTTCGAGCAGGTGCGCAGGATGTACTCGATGTCGCGGAAGCTGTTGCGGAACACCAGGTCGCGCGTGTTCTCGAGGTGCTGGCGCTCCCACTCGAACTTGAATTCCTTGTACTTCTCGAGCAGCGGGAACAAGCCGAAATTGATCGACCCCATATTGAGCGAGGCGACCTCGGGCTTGAACGTCGCGGCGGGCAGCACCCGTTCTTCGACCTTCATATAGGGGCTTCCCCCGGTGGTGATGTTGATCACCGCCTTGGTGGCCTGCTTGATGCGCGGGAGAAAGCGGCCGAAGGCTGCCGGCGTCTGATCGGGCTGTCCGGTCTCGGGATTGCGCGCATGGAGATGCAGGATCGATGCCCCTGCTTCGGCCGCGGCCACGGCACCGCTCACGATCTCGTCGGGCGTGATCGGCAGATGCGGCGACATGGTCGGCGTATGAATGGCGCCGGTCACGGCGCAGGTAATGATCACTTTCCGCTTGTTCGCCATGATACCCGCCTCCCGAGTCTGGAATCGCGTCAGTCGCCGATTTTCTTGCCGGCCCGCCGCTTGTGAGCGATGAGCGCCATCAGCCGCCGGTCGCGCCACGCTTGACGGTCGCCGAGCGCGCTTTGGGCGACATGCCGGCGGCGCTCGCGCTCGATCGCATCGAGCACCGGGCCGCGCCAATCCGCCTGCCGCTGCTGGGTCTTGAACAGCTCCTCATAGAGCCCCGCATAGCGCGCAACATAGTCGCGGACGCCGCCGGGCGCGTTCAGATCGATGGTCTCGAACGGTCCCATGAAGCTCCAGCGCAGCGCCAGGCCCTCGCGAATGGCAATATCGACATGCTCGGCCGAGGCGTATCCGTCGGCAACCAGGCGAAACGCCTCCTGGAGCAGCGCACCCTGCAGACGGTTCACGACGAAGCCGTCGATTTCCCGCTTGATGACAAAGGGCGCATGTCCCGCCTCGGTCATGAACCGCATCGTCCGCTCGACGACGGTACCGTCGGTCCAGGGAGCCGGCACGATCTCGACGGCGGGAACCAGATAGGGCGGATTGACCGGATGCGCGACGAGGCAACGGGAGCGGCCGGCCAGCGCCGCGGTAAAGCTCGACGGCAGCAGCGCGGAGGTCGAACTTGCGATCACGCAATCGGACGCGGCGAGCCGGTCGAGCTCGGCAAAGATACCGCGTTTCAGCTCGAGCTGCTCCGGCGTGTTCTCTTGAACGTGCGACGCGCCGTCGAGAGCGACGGCAACGCTTCCGGCGCCGGCAATCCGCGCCCGCACCTGCCGCGGTGCCGCGCCGTTCAGAAGATCGTGCCGCGCCAGCTCTTCGAGCGCGCGGTCGATGAAGCCGAGCGCATTTTCGATGGCGCCCGGGTCGGCATCGGTCAGCGCCACGTCATGGCCGGCGCGCGCAAAGCTGATGGCCCAGGCTCGCCCGATCAGACCCGCGCCGATAACCCCGACCTTCGCCATCGCTCACCTCGTCACAGCGTCTCGACGTTGCCGCACACGCCGATCGATTGGCCGGAGATGTTGACGCCGGCCGGCGACACGAGAAAATGCACCATCGCCGCCACATCCTGCGCCGAGACCATTCGGCGCAGCGATACCTTCTCAAGATATTGGCGCTCCATATCCTCATGGCTGCGGCCGAGCTGCTCGGCGCGAGCGGCGACCACGGCATCGATCCGCGGACCCTCGACGATGCCGGGAAGGATGGCATTGACGCGGATATTGTCGGGACCGAGTTCGCGCGCCAGGCTCTGCGTCAGCCCGATCACCCCCCATTTCGCCGCGGCGTAGGGCGTCCGGTAGGCATAGCCGAGGCGACCGGCGGCCGAGGACATGTTGACGATGGATCCGCCGCCGCTTCGGCGGATCAGCGGCACCGCGCGCCGCGCGCAGAGAAACTGCCCGGTCAGACCGACATCGATGCAGCGCCGCCACTGGGCGGGATCGATCTGATCGACGCCGCCCGTGGGGCCGGCGATCCCTGCATTGTTGACCAACGCGTCGAGGCCGCCGAGTTGGCGCGCAACCGCCTCGAACAGACCGTCGACATCGCCTTCGGCGGCGACGTCCACCTTCAGCGCCGTCGCCTCGGGGTGAGCCTTGCGGAAGTCACCGAGAAAATCCTCGGAGACATCGCAGATCGCCACCCGCGCGCCGCTCGCCAGCAGGGTGTCCGCTATGGCTCGTCCGATGCCCGAGGCGCCGGCCGTCACGATGACGCGCAGGCCGGCGATCGAACTGCCGTTCCGCTCCGCCTTCCTGGCTGCAGCCATAACGCCCTCCCCTTCTCAATTCTTCTCGCGCAGCGCGACGACGGCGCCGAGGATCACCAGGCCGAAGATGATGGCCCGCGTCGCGTAAGGCAGCGTCGTGCCCGCCAGCAAGGTTTGCAACGCCGTCAGCAAGAGCACGCCGCCAAGCATGCCAAGATAGTCGCCGCGCCCGCCGGTGATCAGCGTGCCGCCGACGACGACCACGGCGATCGACGGCAGGAGATATTCGTCGCCCATGCCGAGGCTTGCCTGGCCGGAAAACCCCGTCAGCAGGCTGCCGACGAGTGCGGCGCAGAAGCCGCTCAGGACATAGACGAGGACCAGGGTTCGGCCCACCGTGATCCCCGAAAGCGCGGCCACCCGCTCGCCATTGCCGATGCCGTAGATCCGCCGGCCGAACGGGGTTCGCGACAGGGTAAATGCTGCGACGACGACAAAGGCGGCGACGAACGGAACGACCGGCGTCGTCCCTAGAATATGGCCCGTCATGAACCAGCGCAGACTGGGCGAGGCGAAGCCGTCGGGCGTGCCGTTGCTGTAGAGCAGGGCCAGCGCCTGAAGAATTCCGTTGGTCGCCAGCGTCGCGACGATCGGCGACAAGCCGAGAAAGACCACGCCCAGGCCGTTGACGAGGCCGATCACGCAGCCTGCTAGCAAAACGAGCGGCAGCGCATAGGCGAGGGCGGCATCGGACCCCTTGACCATGCCCGCGAGCAGGACGCCGCAAAGGGCGATCGACCAGGGCAACGAGAGGTCGAGCCCGCCGGTCAGGATCACCGCCCCCTGGCCAAGCGCAAGGATGGCCAGGAAGGACGACAGCACGATCAGCGACTCATAGTACTGCCAGCTGAAGAGCGCGCTGTCATAGACATATTGCGTCGCCAGGATGACGACGAGGAAGCAGATATAAGCCGGCAGCGCATAGCGCAGGCTCTCCCGATGGCGCGCCCAAAACGGCGGGTGCACGGGAGCCGCCGCCTCCGCACTCTTGCCGACGAAGGCGAGCCGTCGGTTCGCGCCGCCGAGCTGACGCGGCAGCATGCCCCGGTTCCAGGCGCGCAGGCGGGCGATGATCTCTCGGACATGGCGCGCAAGCGGCGCCTCGCGGCCAAGCGAGCCGCTGAGCACGGCAAGGAAGAGGATCACGCCTTCGGCAAGCGTCGAGTAGTAGGCCGAGACGTTGAGGACGAGCAGAATGTTGACGACCATCATCAGGACATAGGCGCCCACGATCGAGCCGGCCGGACCGCCGCGGCCGCCGCCGAGCTGGGTTCCGCCGACGACGATTGCGGTGAACACCTGGAGCAGCATGGGATTGCCGATGAGCGGGTCACCGGCGCCGGTCTGCGCGCTGACGAAGACGCCGGCTAGCCCGTAGCAGGCGCCGGCCAGCACATAGACTCCGAACTGGATCCAGGAGACGTGAATGCCCGTGGAACGCGACGCTTCGGCATCGCTGCCGACGGCGTAGATCGCGGTACCGAACCTCGTGCTCTTGATATAGAGCCAGAGCACGATGAAGGCTGCCAGAATTACGATCGGCATGGGCACGAACCCGGGTACCGCATCGCCGACGATCAAAGTGCTGAGCGTCGGCGGAATCGCGCCGCCCGGCTTGTCCATTGCCAGGAGCGTGATGCCCTGCACGATGAACATCGTCGCTAGGGTCACGACGATCGACTGAAGCCGCATGACCGCGATGAAGAAGGCGTTGAACAGCCCGGCGACGATCCCGATCCCGACGCCGGCCATCGACCACGCCATCATCGATTCCGGATTATCCCGCATCGAGGTGGCGAGGACGACGTTGACCAACGAGATGACGGCGCCGACCGACAGGTCGAATCCACCGGAGATGACGACCAGGGTCTCGCCGATCGCTGCAATTGCCAGGGTCGCGCCGCCGCTCGACAGAAAGCTGACCTGGAAATAGCTGACGCGGCCGCCGCTGACGAGATCAGTGACCGTAAGCAGCACCACGAAGACCGCCAGAGCGACCAGCAGTCCGCGGTGTCGCGCCAGCGGCAACGCGAACGACGGGGATGCCCCTCGACCGAGGGAGGTGGCGCTCATGCCGCGCGTTCATCCTGCAAAGTGCCGCCGAGTGCCACCGTCATGATGGCGGCCTCGCTGATCTGGTTGCCCTCGAGTTCGACGCCGACGCGACCGCCGTAGAGCACGGCCACGCGGTCGGAGAGGTTCACGAGTTCGGGTATCTCCGTTGAATAGAACAGTATCGCACCCCCGGCAGCAACAAAGGCGCGCATGAGCTCGTAGAGTTCGTTCTTGGTGCCGACATCGATGCCGCGCGTGGGATCATAGAGGAGAAGAATGCGGCTCTCGGCCAGCAGCCATTTCGCGATGGCGATCTTCTGCTGATTGCCGCCGCTGAATGCGCCGACGCGGGTCCACAACGCGCGCTCCTCGACGCCGACGGCGTGCAACACGCGACGGACCGCCGCTTCCTCGGCGGCCAGGTCGATCAATCCGAAGCGCGCAAAGCGCTGAATGATCGGCAGCGAAACATTGTGCCGGCCGTTGAGCTTCAGGAACAGCGCTTCGGTCTTGCGGTCCTCGGGCACCAAGCTGATGCCGATGTCGGCGCGCACCGCGTCGATCGGCGAGGTGATGACGACGGGACGACCATCGACGGCGATGTGGCCGCGGGTGATCTCGATCATTCCGAAGCAGGCGAGGAAGAGCTCGAGCTGGCCCATGCCCTGCAGACCGGCGATGCCGAGGATTTCGCCCCGGCGCAGCGAGATCGAGACATCCTTGAGGCGTTCGCCGGCGCCCAGCTTCGCGGCGCTCAGGACTTCCGGCCCAAAGCGACTGGCATCGTTGGGTCGCGGCGGAAAGGCGTGGGCGAGAGACCGCCCTACGATCATGCGGACGACGTCCTCATCCCTGACGTCGTCGACGCCGGCCGTCGCGATGTGCTGACCGTTGCGCAGGATGGTCATCGAATCGCAAAACGCCCGCACCTCGCGCAGGCGGTGCGAAATGAAGATCGTTGTCATGCCGCGGCTCTTGACCCGCGCGATGATCTGGCCCAGCCATTCGACGTCGGGCCCCGACAGCGTCGAGGTCGGCTCGTCGAGCAACAGGATGCGCGGCTTGCGGAATACGGCGCGCGCGATCTCGATCTTCTGCTGCACCGCGAGGTCGAGGTCCCGCATCTCGGTGCGAAGATCGATGCCGTCCAGGGCGATCTCGGAGAAATGCTGGCGCACCATGTCCTCGGCATCGCGGCGCCGAATGATGCCCAGCATGCGGGTCGGCCCATAGGGCAGCAGCATGTTGTCGAGGACCGGCAGGTCTTTGATCAGCGTCATTTCCTGGAACGCGGTCTGGATGCCGTGCCGATGGGCAACGCGCGGCGAGGTCAGACGGATCTCCTCGCCGAAGATCCGGAAGATGCCGGCGTCCGGCAGGATGAGCCCGCTCAACAATTTGACGATCGTCGACTTGCCCGCGCCGTTCTCGCCGAGCAGCGCGTGCACCCTCCCCGGAGCGACGTCGAAGCTCACGTCATTTACGGCGACGGTCGCGGCAAAGGTCTTGCGAACATTGCTCAGGCTGATAGCGGTAGCGGCGTCGGCGGAGGCGGATTCCATCGGAGCATCCCTGTCGGGAAATCCGCGGCGGGCCGGCGAGTCTGAGGGGCTGCGCCGGCCCGCCGCTGGCAGAAACGCGGTCCTCGAAGTTTGTCGCGCGTCTAGGATTCCGGCTGGCCGACGAGGGCGGCCTGGAAGCCGACTTCCGGGGTCTGCGCCGAGAAGATCGAGGCAAACCACCCCGGGTTCGGCACCAGCGACGGCAGGAAGGCGTTGCAGCCGGCCTTCATTTCCGCCCAGCTTCCCTCTTTGCAGAGCTTGATGGTCTCGTTGGTCACGATCGGCAGTGGCAGCTTGGTCAGCTTGGGAATCTGCTTGCCCTGGAGCTTCTCGACCGCGAGCTTGAGGGCGAGCGCTCCCGAGTAAGGCGGCGAGGCGTAGGAAATGCGCGGCGCACCCATGGGGCGATAGGTTCCGTTGGCGCCCTCCACCTGGGTGCTGATCGGCAGCATTTGGATGCGGCCGCCATTGGCACCTTCGCCGGCGCAGGGTTTCAAATCTGCTTCCTTTCGGCCGGCCTCGATCTGCATGGAGTTGGCGGTATAGCAGCCGACCTGCATCCACAGCCCGTCGATCTGGTCCCAGTTGTGGGTGGCGAGAATCTTGGAGAGCTCCGTGCGGGCGACGGCCTGGCTCCACATGCCCACCGCCTCGGCGACAATCTTGATGTTGGGATGCTTGGCGAAGACCTCCTTCGCCGCCTTGGTGCGCAACGTGTCAACCGAGGTGCCCGGCACCCCCGTTATGACCACGATGTTGCCTTTGCCGTTGAGCTTTTTGACCAGCCATTCCGCGGTGACGCGCCCGGCCTCTTCCTGATCGATCGATACGTTGTACGCGCACGGTTCGGTGATCTCGGAATCGTAGGCGATGATGGTGACGCCCCTGGCGCAGGCATTCTTCACGACGCCGTTGAGCGCGGTCGGCGATATCGGATAGACGACGATCGCTTTGGCGCCGGCTTCGACCATGGCGTTGATCTGCTGGATCTGCCGCTGGGCGTTGGGGCCGGCGACCTGCACCTGCAAATTGACCTTGTTGGCGAAATCCTTCTGCGCTGCCATGGCCTTGACCATGTTGGCGGCCTCGGCCTGCCAGTCATTGCCGATGTAGCTCATGCTGAGATAGACGTCGTACTTCTTCTCGGCCGCGGCAGCAGGGCCGGACTGACCGCACAGGCCGAAGACCATCGCCGCGGCCACTGTCGCCTTTACCAGGCTTGACCAAGGTCTCATTGCTTTTCCCTCCCATGCGCGCGCTTGCCAGAGGTCAGGAGCCCGAGATCGGCCCGTGACCCATCGTGGCGGCGCGGCATGGCCACGATGGGCGTTTTCTTTTGATCATAAATCAGATATCGGATATCAACAAGGCGCTTGAAGCCTCCAATCGTTCGAGCCATTCTTGGTTGAGTGGCCGTCCCGGGATCGCGTACCGATGGTGCAGATGCAGCGAAAGATAGCGAGATTGCCGATAAGACCGGTGCCGCGGGGGACACTGCCCGACGAAATCTATCGCCAGATAAAGGACCTGATTCTCGATGGCGGCATCGCCCCGGGCGAGCTCGTGACGATCCAGGGCCTCGCCGATGCCTTCGGCGTCAGCGCGATGCCGGTCCGGGAAGCATTGCAGCGCCTCACCGCGGAAAAAGCACTCACCGTCGTCTCCGGCCGATCGGTCGGCATTCCGGAGCTACAGGCGAGCCGCCTGCGCGACCTGTGCCGCGTGCGCCTCGAGATAGAGACCCTCGCCACCCTCTGGGCGGCCGATCGGCTGGCCCCGGCGGACATCCAGCAGCTCGAAAAACTTGTGGCGGTGATGTCCCAAGCGGTCGGCGACGGGAATCCTCATCACTATGTTCGGGCCAACCACGAATTCCATTTCGTCGTCTATCGCGCCTCGGGCTCGCCGACGCTGATTTCCATCATCGAAGAGCTTTGGCTCCAAGTCAGCCCGTATTTTCACATGCTCCACGGTTCCGGCAATTACGCTCTGGCCAATCATGAGCATGAGCGGCTGCTGCTCGCGTTCAAGAACAAGGATGCCGCCGCCGCCGGCGCGTGCATTCGTGCGGACATCGAAGGTGCGACAAAGGTGTTGCTGCGACTACTGGGTTAACGCCCAAAGGTCCAGCGCGCTCGTCCCTTGGGCGGCTTGGAACAAGCCAACGCGATCAAATTGGCTTCCTTCTCGCCATCAAAAATCCGAGCAACCGCCGGCGTCGCGCGTTGCTTGCGGCTCAAAACAGCCTCAAGGCCCTCTTCCACCAGTTGCTGGCGCACCCGGTAAACCATCGACGGGCTGGTATCCAGCGCCCGAATGATCCGGCTGTCGCTCCAGCCTGCGCAGCCTTCCGAGACATCAGCCTTCAGCAATATCCGCGCCTTCAGCAGCCGTCGCGCCGGGCTCTTTCCCTTCCGAAGCAGCGTCTCAAGCTGTTCGCGCTCCGCGCCGCTCAGCCTCACAATGTACTCCTTTACCGAAATATCCTTCGACGCCATGATCGCCCCCATCGCCCGTCGTCACGACGACACCGAATCACAAAACGAAAACTAATTCAAATTGATTGAAGCGGACGACTAGAGCGGATTCCGGTCATGTTGGAAAATATCCAGCATGAGCGAAGAACTTAGCACAGGCTTCTGGTTGCAGCCGTCGTACGAATTGGCCTGCGCGACGACGCAAAGCCTCCTCGGTGCGTTCCGCGCATTTGCGCAGGAATGCCTTGAATACGCTGTAGGACTTCTCGATCGGGTTGAGGTCGGGCGAGTAGGGCGGCAGGTAGCGCAGGCTTGCGCCGGCGGCATCGATTGCTTCGCGCACGCCGGCGACCCTATGAGTGGCAACGTTGTCCATGACGACGATGTCACCGCGCTTGAGCGTTGGCGCCAAGCACTGCTCGATATAGGCCAGGAAAATCGCTCCGTTCATTGCGCCGTTGATCATCATGGGCGCGGTCATCCCATCGCAGCGCAACGCGGCGATGAACGTCAATGTCTTCCAGGCTCCGAAGGGAACGCGGCCAAGCACCCGCTCGCCCCTCGGAGCGCGGCCGCAAGGGCGTGTCATGCTGGTGCTCACCGCGGTTTCGTCGATGAAGACAAGATGGGTCGAATCAAGCAGCCCTTGCTCGCGTATCCAGCGCCGACGGGCGCGGGCCACGTCCGCCCGCTCCTGCTCGGCCGCGTGCAAGACTTTTTTTGAGCGTGATGCCGTGACGCTCCAGAAACCGAAACAGCGCCGTACGGCTGCCGGGGAGCTTCTGCTTGTGCATCGCGGCGACAATCTCGTCGAGTGTCCGATCACGCTGCTCCTCGATAAGAGCGATAATCTCCTCGGCATGGTCTTCCAGCGGCGAGCGGCTTCCGCCGTAGGGCTTGGCATCATATCTCCCCTCGTCCCGCCACGCTTGATGCCACCGCACCGCAGAGCTGACGCTGACACCAAAGCTTTCCGCCGCCTCATACCGCGTCGCTCCCTCGTTAACCGCCTCGATAACGCGTGCGCGCAAATCCGATGAATAAGGCCTTGTCATGGCTCCCCCGAAAACGAAACACCTCCCAAGAATCTGCCCTTTCGTCGCTTTTGGGAATCCCGATTCAGACCAAACGGAAACCGCTCTAGTCTCACTGAGCGGTCCAACCGCCATCGATCGGCAGGCTGGCCCCAGTGATGAGCGACGCGGCAGGCGAGGAAAGAAACACCACCGCTCCGGTTACCTCGTCGAGCTGCCCCAGCCGGCCGAGCGGGATGCGACTGAGGGCCCAGTTGCGGAAGTTGTCGTCGGCGAAGAAGGGAGCGGTCATCGGCGTCTCGATGAACGTGGGCCCGATCGAATTCACCCGAATATTCTTGCATGCGAGTTCAACTGCCATGGCCTTGGTCAGCCCTTCCAGCGCATGCTTTGTCATGCAATAGACGGTTCGATTCGGAGATCCGACATGTCCCATTTGAGAGGACACGTTGACAATACTGGCGCCAAATCGCCTGCGGTCCGGCGCTTCCAGCATCTTTCGCACTGCGGCCTGCGCCACAAGGAACGCGGCCCGGACATTGAGCGTCACGATTCGGTCGAGATGCTCTTCGGTGACGTCGACGAACGCTTCGGGAATATTCATACCGGCATTGTTGACCAGGATATCCAGCCGCGCGCAACTCGCGATCGCTTCCTTTAGCTGCCCCGCGTCGGTGATGTCACAGACCACCGCTCGGGCGGTCCCGCCAGAGGTCCGGATTTCCATAGCGACCTGTTGGAGTTCCGGGAGCGAGCGGCTGAGCAACAGGACGTCCGCGCCCGCTGAGGCAAGGGCCCGCGCGATCGCCGCGCCCAACCCGCGCCCCGCCCCGGTTACAAGCGCCTTCCGACCGTCGAGCCGGAAATCTGCGGAGTTGCCGGTGGCCATCAGCTTCCTGCTCCGTTTCCGAGGCGGGCGATGACGCTTTGACGCTCGGCCACCAGCCGCCGCAACCGCCGAGTATTGTCAGCCACGCTGGCCGGCCCGGGATCACGACGGGCCAAGCCACGATTGACGATCGCCCGAGCGGTGGCCTCCGCCGCGTTCGGATAGAGCGACGGCGACAAAGGAGAGGGTAGGATGGAGGATGGGCCCAGCGCGGCATCAGGGATTTCCGCGGCGATAGCGCGAGCACAAGTGAGGTAGACGTCACGATCGAGCCGCTTGGCCCCGGTGTCCAGCGCGGCCCGCATCAGCGCCGGAAACGCCAGCACATTATTGCATTGGTTCGGATAGTCGAAACGGCCCGTAGCGATGATTGCAGCCCCCGCCGCCAAGGCCTCTTCCGGCATGATTTCGGGGACAGGATTGGCGAGCGCCAGAACGATTGGACGAGAGCGCATGGTGCGGACCATGTCGCCGCTGAGCTGCCCCGCCACCGAGACACCGATGAACACATCGGCGCCACGTACCGCCTCGGCGATCCCTCCCTTGCGCCGCTCGGCGTTGGACGCCGCGGCGATAGACACGTGGTGTGCCGGTGCCTGAACCTGCCCGGCGCACAGAATCCCATTCCGGTCATTGACGATGATGTCGCCGATACCCATTCCGCGCAGCAGATCGAAGGTCGCCGCCCCAGCGGCCCCAGCGCCGTTGATGACGACACGTTGATCGCGCGGCTCCCTTCCTGTGACCTTCCAAGCGTTGATGAGCGTCGCGACTATCACCGTCGCCGTACCGTACTGGTCATCATGGATCGCAGGGATCGGCAATCGCGTCTCTAGCGCACGCATTACCTCGAAGCAGCCGGGCGCGCCGACATCCTCGATATTGTATCCGCCGAAACTCGGCTCTAGTGCAGCCAATATGTCGACGAGGTCGAGGCTCTTCTCAACTGCGAGGCAAAGCGGGACAGCATCGATTCCGGCAAGGAGTTTGAACATCGCCGCCTTGCCTTCCATGACCGGTACCGCAGCCCGGGGACCGGCGCGCCCTAGGCCGAGCACCGCCGTACCATCGGTCACCACGGCAATCATGTTGTCTTTGGTGGACAGCTCGTGAAGCGCCTCGGGGCGATCGATGATCTCCTGGACGGAATATGCCACGCCGGGGGTATAGAGCGTCGCGATATCGTCGAGGGTCGCCACATTGAGCTTGGGGAGGACTTCGAGTTTGCCGTGGCCGTAGTAGGGGTGTCGGTTGGCGGCAAGGGCGGCCTGAGCATCGACCAAATATGTGCGGCGCATCGCTTCTCTCCGACTGACAGGTCCGTGAAGTCGCCAGCACAGACCCGTCCGGTAACGAACGGTTCCGCCGGCTGCCCATAAAAGCCATTACTTCTGCACGAGTCGGTTCACTGTCTTACGCGCTGCGTCGAAGCCCTCACGGACAAGGATCTCGTAAAGTGGGATCTGGCCGAGCTGCGACCAGACATAGTTCTTCAGCTGATTGAACGGCCGCCCGGCCAAGTCGCGATCAGTCAGGCCATAATCGGTTCGTGCCACCTCCTGCAGCAGCGGACGGGTGAAAAGATGGGCCCCACCCATCGTATAGGGCCAGTTCATATCAGCGAGGTGCGTCACCCACTGCTCAGCTGGTTGCGGCGCCAACACCATATCCTGCCCCTTGCGCTCAAGCAGGCCGTAATCGACTGGATCGACCTGTGCCATCACCGCGGCCGCCTTGATGAAGTGGGCGACGCGATCAAGCCCGTGCCAGCAACATACGACCCTGCGGCCGTCCATCGACGCATCCAGCGCCGATAATTGATGGGCGGCAGCCATCGCCATGACGATGCGTGCGTCGTATCGGCGATGCATGAGCTCGGCCGTGACGTAGATGCAGTGGGCGTGCCATGTGTCGTCATAAACGGTCCGTGGCTCCTCAAGCCAAGATCCATCCTGCTGCCACTGGTAGAGCCAGACCTTGGGATACTCATGAACGCACAACGCCGCCGCGGGCAGATCACGGTTGATAGGCAGGCCGAACATCTGCCGATAATTCTGCGTGTAAGCATCGGCCATACGAATGTTGTAGGCGACCGTCATAGCTAAGCCGCCGGGGTGCGCATTGTAGAAGTCGTTGTGGCTCGACGGCGCAGTCAAATAGGTCTGGGGATCCATGTGCCCAGTCGGCCAGACATGGTCAGGCGAATCCGCCTGATTGAAGAATTTGAGTTTCACCATCTCGGCAAACAACCGCCTCCGGTCTTCCTCGGTCGGATACATTTCGAGGAATGTCACCTTCGGGCTGACGATGCACTCCGTCATGAGCCGCCGATATGATGCGTCTTCGAGACTAGCCGCCACTTGAAGCAATTCGCTGTAGGCCGCGGTTGCCAGTCGGGAGGCATTCGCCATATCGGATGGGGTCATCGCTACAATCTCCGCGACCGAACGGGGACGCGCGAGATCCAGGTCTGCCGAAAAGGCTGAATATCTGAACTTTCCCGGCAGATCCGATTTACCGCGAGTCGCAGACCCTTTCTTGTCCATGCCTCCTTCTCCTCTACTGATATCGGCCACAGCTCATGTCGGACGTTGAAAGAAGACTCCGCTTTCTCGATCCAGAAGATGCTCGGGTTCTGGACGGAGCCCGACCCATACCCTTCCGTCGGCGCCAAGCGGATGATCAGGCATCACCACCGCCTTGACCACCGCATCCCCGACCCGCAATGCCAGGATCGACCGATTTCCGAGATGCTCTACCCAGCGTATCTCGGCGCCAATCGGGGCTTCGTCCGACGGGCCCGCTGCGACAATCATACGTTCCGGGCGGACGCCGAAGGAGAGCTGGCGCGGCAAGCTCATGGCTCGCCAGCGATTGCCTTCGCTCTCGCTGAGCGCCACTTTGAAACCCGCACCGAGGAGCCAGAGCTTCGCATCGACTTCGCTCAGCTCAGCGTTCAGGATGTTCATTGGTGGCGAACCGATGAATTCAGCCACGAACCGGTTTACCGGGCGTTGGTACACTTCACCTGGCGACCCGATTTGCTGCACACGGCCCTTGTCCAAAACCGCGATCCGATCAGAAAGACTCATGGCCTCGACTTGGTCGTGGGTCACATAGATGATCGTCTGTCCCAAATCCCGATGGAGCTTCTTGAACTCGATGCGAAGCCGGATGCGGATGCTAGCATCGAGATTGGTCAGTGGTTCGTCCAACATCAGTAAGTCGGTGGGGTGAATAATCGCCCGACCGATGGCGACCCTTTGCTGCTCGCCGCCGGAGAACGTCTGCGGCAGACGATCAAGGACGTGCTCGACCTTGAGCATCTGCGCGATCAAGCGTACTCTACGGCTGACCACATCGGACGACACGTTGGCCGTCCGCAGAGGAAACGCCATGTTATCGAAGCCCGTCCGGGTTGGAAACAAGGCGATGTTCTGAAATAATAGGCTCACCCGCCTCTCGTGGGGCGACAGGCTAATAACGTCCCGCCCGCCGATGATCAGCCGACCCCCGTCAGCGCGGTGGATGCCTGCGATCGTCTTGAGCAAAGTCGATTTTCCGGCGTTCGTTCTCCCGACGACGCAAAAAAACTCGCCGGGACCGACGGTGAAACTGACATCGTCGAGAGCCCGGATCTTTCCGAACGTCTTCCTCAACTGCTCGACCACCAAGGCGTTCATGCTGCGACCTCTAGTCGCTGGAACGGCACGACCCGCTCATTGATGCGATCAATCAGCAACACCCGTGCAGAATCGAACCGCAAGTACAGCGTCGTGCCGATTGCCCTAGCGCCCGGCGCGGCCTCGATTCGGATCAGGTCATCACCATATTCCACGTGCAGCACGTGTTTGGCGCCGAAATTCTCGACAAACCGCAAGACCGACGGCACGGTGCCCGCCCCCCCCTCGGGAACGAGTTGGATGTTGTGTGGACGGACGCCCAGCCAGTGCCGACCGGGGTCGATGGCGGCAATCGCTGCCGGGAGCGTCACGCCGCCCCGCAGCATGATCGCCATCTTCATGGCGTCGATTTGTACATCGCAGGGGATCAAGTTGATTGGAGGATCGCCAATGAATTCAGCGACGAAGCGATTGATCGGCCGATGGTAGATGTCGTCGGGTGTCGCCACCTGCAGCATCTCGCCGTCGCGCATCACGGCGATCCGGTCCGACATGCTCAGCGCTTCGGCTTGGTCGTGGGTCACATAGAAAACTGTCTGCGCCAGGGATTTCTGGATCTGTCGCAGTTCGCCGCGAAGCCGCGCCCGGATCTCCGCATCGAGATTCGACATCGGCTCGTCCAACAGCAGAAGCTCCGGCTCAGTTGCCAGAGTGCGGGCCATGGCGACGCGCTGCATCTCGCTCATGTTTAGGCTGCCGCCCCGACGATCGAGTATCTCGGCGAGATCAAGCTGGCGCGCTAGCGACTCCACCGCGCGTCGGCGCTCGCTCCGCTTCATTCCTTTCACCTCGAGACCGAAGGCGAGATTGGCGCGCACCGTCAGGCTCGTGAAAACTGCATAGTCCTGAAACACGAGACCGATCCGGCGTCGCTGCGGCGACACGTCGTTGATACGGTGACCATCGACGAGGATATCCCCTCCATCGGGCTTCACGAACCCAGCTATCATGGCCAGCGTCGTTGATTTCCCGCAGCCTGACGGACCGAGAAGAGAAAAGAACTCCCCTTTTCCAAGCGCTAGGGACAAATTGTGCACCGCATCGCGCCCGGCGAAGCGCTTGCTGACGCGTTTGAGTTCCAGCTTTCCCACCATAGCGCTACCGCTTGATCGCCCCGAATGTCAGCCCGCGCACCAGATGTCGCTGGATGACATATCCAAAGAAAATAACGGGAAGCGTCGAAATGGTCCCCATCGCCGCTTGCACCCCATAAAG
>DAHUYF010000197.1 GCA_027315365.1 Rhodospirillales bacterium
TCACGTCGATCTCGGCAGCGGGCCGGTCTTCACCGACACGTTCAGCAGCGGATCGGCAGTGTCGCAGCGTGTCAGCTTCCACGCCGACATCCTCCGCGTCGGCCTCAATTATGACTTCTGGTAGGGCCTTCGCCGACGGAAATTATCACTGCGGCAAAGGAGAAGGCGCATGCGCTCTACGTCGCGCAGCGGGAGATGTGGTGCCCGCATTTCAAGACGCAGGTCGTTCTCAACTCGGACGGCTTCCATCACCTGCAATTTTCAACGCGTCGTGAGCGCAACAAGCGAGAGCAGCTGCTCAAATTCCGTCTTCTGCCGCTTGCGCTTCATATCATCCGGCAATTGGGAACGGTTCAGGAGTATCCCAAGCTGCTGACGCCGGTCGGGAAGGCCCGCCACGGGTTCATCCCAATGAAAGACGTGGAATACTGGGGGTTGGTCGCCATCGTCGGCCAAAGACAGATCAAGGTGCGAGCCGTCCTCCGGCGCGTCGGCACCGGCAACATCACGTTCTGGAGCGTCATGCCGTATTCGTAAATCAAGCAGGGAAGCCAGCGGATGTACACCGAGGGCATCGAAGACGACTGACCAACAAAAATACCGCCCGCAGGCGGTACCTTTGTCGTGCCTGCCTTCAGCTTAGGGAACCCTTAGCTGAACGGGGCTTTCGCTCGCAGGCACGAGATCACTATACCATACGACCTTGAACGGGCAATGAGACCGAGCTGAACCGATAACCGCTCCGCGAGCGCGTGGTCGATGGTCTGATGATGCGCTACGAAGTGGCCTGGCTGCCGCTTTCCGACGACGGCGAGCGTGTCACATTGCGAGCCAGCTTGTCGTAGCGGGTGGTGATACGGCGGAATTTTATAAGCCGCAGAACATGCGTTCGATGACGTTGCGATCATGGTAGCGGGTGGCGTCGAAGGGATGAATTCAATGCCGCTGATAACCCGCCGATTATCCTTGCGCGCAGGGCCAGTGCGCCCGGTCGGCAAATGCCGCTCGATCAGCAACCACGGCTCATCGCTCGGCCAAAATAACCAATATCCATGACCCCCTCCGCGTCAAATCGCGGTGGAGAGAATCACATCCTGAGAATTAGGTGCAGACCATAGTATGTTCCTGCTCACAGGGACAAGCATCAGCGGGAGAACTTCAAGATCTTCAGCTGGGCTCTATCTCCACTGTTTTAATTGTCCTTTAGCGATTTCCGCGCCTTATAGTGGAAAGCGGAGTATCGAGCTTGTCCCAGTCGCTGTTCTACCGCATCCTGGCGATTATCCTGTGCTCCTTTGTCCCGGCGCTCGGCCTCGTCGGAGTTCAGGTTTATGACGTCTATCGGGCCGACCACGAACGGGCGGCCGACGGCGCCCTCTCGCGCGCGGAAATGATGGCCCATCACTATGGGCAGGTCATAACCGACGCGCGTGCCCTCCTTACCGTTGTCGGTTCCGATCCAGCGGTTGTTGGCGAAAGCGCAAAATCCTGTGACACGCGATTGCAAGAGGTGCTGGCAGCACAGCCGATCTTCACGATGATAACGCGCGTCGATCGGGCGGGACGCATTCGTTGCAGCGCCGGCTCCCTCGCCGGCAAAGCCGCCGTCATGCTTGGGCCAGCGATTACCGAAGCGGTAAGCACGAAGCGGTTCCTGATCACACGGTATCATGAGGGCCAAGCTCCGGATCCGCCAACCGTCACGCTGATGCTGCCAATTCCCGGCACCGGCGGCGCGCAAGATGTGCTCGCGGCCGGTTTGCGTGTGCCTTCGCTGCGCGACGAATTGAATGACGCTCATCTGCCGCCGCAGACGAGGGCAATGATCATCGGCGGGAACCAAGTGGTGCTCGCAGAATATCCCGCACCCAAGGGTGATTTGGCGGCAGATCCGCTCGAAGCGGAATTCGCGCCCTTGATCGATCGAGCGGCTGGCGCCGCAGCCGACATCGTGGCGCTCGGCTCCCACAAGGTGCTTTTCGCCCATGCGCCGATCGGACCGGTGGGTTCGGAGATGATCCTGGCCATATCGGAGCCGGCTGAGATCGCGCACATCATTTCCCGTCGCTTGATCCGTTCCACCGCGGTGGTCATCGCTGCCACGGCCATGTTCATCCTGTTCGGCACTTGGATCGGCTACGCGGTACTCGTCGCGCGATGGGTAGACGCCCTGGCGCTCGCAGCCCGTCGCCTGCGGATGGGCGCGCGCGATGCCCGGGCAGGGCCACCCTATGGCCCTGGCGAGCTGGGTGAACTCGCGCAGGCGTTCGACGCGATGGCCGACGCGCTGAACGGTCGCGAGCTGCTCATCGCCGATGCGCGTCAGCGGCTCGTTGACGCGATCGAGAGCATTACCGAGGGCTTTGTGCTATGCGACGATCGGGACCGCATCGTCCTCGTCAATTCTCGCTTCCGCGAGATCTACCCCGTGAGCGCCGATGCCTTGCGGCCGGAGATGACATTTCGCGAAATGATCGAAGAGGCGATCCAGAACGGCGACAAGCACGCGCCATCGCTGGAGCGAGACGAAGTGCTGGAGCGAAGGCTTGCCTACCGCGCTGATCCGATCGGAAGGCTGGAGGACTGGTCAGGGCAGGGGCGCTGCATCCAGGTGAGCGACCGCAAAACGCCAGACGGCTGGACCGTCACGATCTACTCCGACGTCACCGAACAGAAGACGGCCGAGCGAGAGCTAGCCAACCGTGTCAGCGAGCTGGAGGTCATCCGGATCAGCCTCGACAGGGCTAAGGAAGAGGCGGAGGCGGCCCTGCGAGCCAGGTCGCAATTCCTGGCGAACACGAGCCACGAACTCCGTACCCCGCTCAACGCGATCATCGGCTTCTCGGATCTACTCAAACAGCAGATTTTCGGCCCTATCGGCGATGACCGGTATGTTGGCTATGCGCGGGACATCCTTCAATCCGGCAGTCACCTCCTCAAAATCATCAACGACCTTCTGGACATGTCGAAGATTGAGGCGGGGAAGATGACCTTGCACGAGGAGCCGGTCGCACTCGAAAAGCTTATCGCTCAGTGCATGCGCCTGGTCGAAGGCGCTGCCGGCGATCAGCATGTCGAACTCGTGAGCGAACTGCCGACGGCGCTGCCGATGATCTGCGTCGACGAATTAAAGCTAAAGCAGGCGCTCATCAATATTGTCGCCAATGCGGTGAAGTTTACCGGGTGGGGCGGCGTGGTGACCCTGAGTGCGTGCGTGAGCCCGAACGGCGAGCTACATATGATCGTCAAAGATACGGGGATTGGCATGAGCGCCGAAGATATCCATGTCGCACTGGAACCATTCAGGCAAATCGACAGCTCACTCACCCGCCGCTTCGACGGCACGGGGCTCGGACTGCCGCTCGCCGAAGAGCTGCTGAAGCTGCACGGCGGTCGGTTGGAGATCGACAGCCGCATCGGCGCAGGCACCACTGTCCGCCTCATTCTTCCGGGTGACCGGGTCCTCGCACAGCACGCCGCATAGGACGCTCGTGCCCGCGC
>DAHUYF010000093.1 GCA_027315365.1 Rhodospirillales bacterium
GCGGTGGTCCAGAGCTCGATGCCGAGACGCTCGGTGAGCCAGCCGGCGAGGCCCATATGGTCGGGATGGTAATGGGTGCAGATGAGCCGCGTCACCGGCCGGCCGTCGACGCCGTCGGCCAGCACGCGCCGCCACAGCGCCTTGGTCTCGTCGGTGTTGATGCCGGTGTCGACGATGGCATAACCGGCGCCGTCATCGACCAGCCAGAGATTGATGTGGTTGAGTTGAAACGGCAGCGGCATGCGCAGCCAGCGCACGCCCGGAGCCACCTCGATCGCGGTGCCGGGGGCGGGGGGCGCCGCGTGCGGGAAGCGCAGCGCGGCGAAACCGCCCTCGGCCGGACTCATGCCGTGCCGACCCGCTCGAACACCGCGGCGATGCCCTGGCCGACGCCGATGCACATGGTGACCAGCGCATAGCGCCCGCCGGTGCGGTGCAGCTGCCGGATGGCGGTGAGGGCGAGGCGCGCGCCCGAGGCGCCGAGCGGATGGCCGATGGCGATGGCGCCGCCATTGGGATTGACGCGGGCATCGCCGAACTCGACGTCGAGCAGCTTGAGGCAGCCCAGCACCTGGCTGGCGAAGGCCTCGTTGAGCTCGATCACGTCGATGTCCTTGAGGCTGAGCCCGGCGCGCTCCAGCGCCTTCTTCGAGGCCGGCACCGGCCCCAGACCCATCACCCGCGGCTCGACCCCGGCCACGGCGGCGGAAAGCATGCGCGCGATCGGCGCCTTGCCCGCCTTCTCGCCGGCGCGCTTGCTGCCGATGATCAGCGCCGCGGCGCCGTCATTGATGCCCGAGGCGTTGCCGGCGGTGACGACGCCGCTGGCGAAGAGCGGCCTCAGCTCGGAGAGGCGCTCCATCGTGGTGTTGGGGCGCGGATGCTCGTCCTGCGCGATCACCGTCTCGGTGCCTTTCTTGGCCCCGGGCACGCTCACCGGCAGCAACTCCTGCTCGTAGAACCCCGCCGCCTTGGCGCGGGCGTATTTCTCCTGCGAGGCGAGCGCGAAGCGGTCGCTGGCCTCGCGGCTGATGCCGTGGTCGCGGGCGACGTTGTCGGCGGTCTCCGGCATGGTGTCCTGGCCATAGGCCTTGCCGATGCGCGGGTTGGGGAAGCGCGCGCCGATGGTGCTGTCGAACAGCTTCATCTCGCGGCTATAGGCGCTTTCGGCCTTGGCCATGACGAAGGGCGCGCGGCTCATGCTCTCGACGCCGCCGGCGATGAAGAGCTCGCCCTGGCCGCAGCTCGCGGCGCGCGCCGCATCGGCCACCGCGGCGAGCCCGCTGCCGCAGAGGCGATTCACGGTGAGGCCGCCGATGTCGGTCGGCAGGCCGGCGAGCAGCGCCGCATGGCGCGCGACATTGCGCGCATCCTCGCCCGCCTGGTTGGTGCAGCCGACCACCGCGTCCTCGTATTCCCCCGGCTTGAACGGGTTGCGGCCGACCAGCTCTTTGATCACGCCGCCCAGCAGATCGTCCGGCCGGACCGGCGCGAGGCCGCCGGCGTGGCGGCCGATCGGGGTGCGAAGACCGTCATAGACATAAGCGTTTTCCATTCGCCTCTCCCCTCAGCTCTCGCGGGCCTGCCGGCTTTTCGCCGCAGCGGGCCGAAAGCCTAGGGCGGGCGGCGCCGGCGGGCAAGCGTCGCGCTGGCATGGCAGCCCTGCCGCCGGGCGCTTGCCCTGGTGCGACGGCGATGCCATGGATAGGACGCCAAGCCGATCATGATGCTCGCCCGATCATCGCCCACCCCTCTCGATCGTCATGCCAGGGCCGGCCGAAGGCCGAGACCCGGGCATCCCCGTCTTGCCACGAACTCGCTGCGCGACGTGGACGGCCGGGACAAGCCTGGCCATGACGACGGAAATGTATCTTTCAGGGAAAATCATGCGTGATTTCCACCAGCCGCGCCGCTCGGCGGCGGTTGCGGGCGAGGCGATGGCGGCGACCTCCCATCCGCTGGCGACGCTCGCGGCGATCGACGTGCTGCGCGCCGGCGGCAACGCTGTCGATGCCGCGATCGCCGCATCGGCGGTGCTGTGCGTGGCCGAGCCGCATATGACCGGTATCGGCGGCGACTGCTTCGCGCTCTACGCGCCCAAGGCGGCGGGCGCGCCGCTGGCGCTCAACGGTTCCGGCGCGGCACCGATGAAGGCGACGGTCGAATGGTACCGCGAGCGCGGATTTACCGGGATCCCGGTCGAGAGCGTGCATGCCGTCACCGTGCCCGGCGCGGTCGACGCCTGGTGCACGCTGCTGGAACGGCATGGCAGCAAGGACCTGACCGAATTGCTGGGGCCGGCGATCCGGCTGGCCGAGGAGGGCGTGGTGGTGACGCCGCGCCCGGCCTTCGACTTCACCTTTCTCGCCGACAAGGTCCGCCGCGACCCCGGCGCCGCGCACGTCTTCATGCCGGAGGGCCGGATGCCGGCGATGGGCGAGCGGCTGCGGATGCCGGCGCTCGCCGAGACCTTCAGGCGCATCGCCAAGGAGGGACGGCGCGGCTTCTACGAGGGGCCGGTCGCGGCCGACATCGTCAAGCGCTGCAACGAGCTCGGCGGGCTGCACACGCTTGAGGATTTCGCCCGGCACCGCTCCGAATGGGTGACGCCGATCCGGGCGCGCTACCGCGATCACGACGTGCTGGAATGCCCGCCCAACGGCCAGGGGCTGGTGGCGCTGATGATCCTGCGCACGCTCGATGGCTTCGATCTCTCGGCATCCTGTGACGAGGCCGATCGCATTCATCTGTTGGCGGAAGCGACCAAGGCCGCCTATCGCGCGCGCGATGCCTTCCTCGGCGACCCCCGTCAGGTGCCGGTGCCGATCGAGCGCTTCCTCGCCGAGGACTATGCCGAGAACGTCCGCCGCCGCATCGATCGCGGCCGCGCCTCCGCGGGCGTCGACTGGGACGAGCCCGAGCACAAGCACACCATCTATCTCTGCGTCGTCGATCGCGACCGCAACGCGATCTCCTTCATCAACTCGCTGTTCCACGAGTTCGGCTCGGGCGTGTTCGCGCCGGGGAGCGGCGTCATGCTGCACAGCCGCGGCGCGATGTTCCGCACCATCACCGGCCATCCCAATGCCATCGCGCCGGGCAAGCGGCCGCTGCACACGATCATTCCCGGCATGCTGGCCAAGGACGGGCGTGCGGTGATGCCGTTCGGCGTCATGGGCGGCAACTACCAGGCGGCCGGCCACGCCGCGCTGATCGCGCGCCTGCTCGACGAAGGGCTCGACCCGCAGCAGGCGATCGAGGCGCCGCGCAGCTTCGCCTTCGACGGCGCGCTGCAGCTCGAGGCCACCGTCGGTGCGGCGGTCGAGGCAGAGCTGGCGCGGCGCGGCCATGTCATCGACCGCCTCGTCCGTCCCCTGGGCGGCGCCCAGGCGATCCGGATCGACCATCAGCGCGGCGTGCTGATCGGCGGCTCCGAGCCGCGCAAGGATGGCTGTGCGCTCGGATATTGAGCCGCGGCAGGTCCGGTGCCGCGCCGTCGGCGGGAGAGAGGTTTCCTTTCCCGCCGTCCTGGCGCGATAATCGCGACGAAAGCCGCGCGACGGAACACCGCAGACGGGAGGAAACATGATCACCGCGGATTTGCGAGGCAAGGCGGCGCTGGTCACCGGCGGCGCCTCGGGCATCGGGCTCGCCACGATCGAACTGCTGCTGCTCGCCGGCGCCAAGGTGGCGATGAACCATCTGGCGGATGACGGCCGCGCGCGCACCGAGATCGAGCGCTTCCAGGCGCATGGCTATCAGATCATCGGCGCGCCGGGCGACGTGTCGCGCCCGGGCGAGGCGGAGGCGATGGTGACGCGCGCCGTCGAGCAGCTCGGCGGGCTCGACATCCTGGTCAACAATGCCGGCACGCCCGGAACGCAGGCGCCGATCGACTTCCGCGATCTCGACGCGATGACCGAGGCGTTCTGGCAGACCATCCTGTCGACCAATCTGCTCGGCCCGTTCCGCTGCAGCCACGCCGCTACGCCGGCGCTTAAGCGGGCGCGCGGCGCCATCGTCAACACTGCTTCGGTGGCCGGGCTCGGTCGGCCCGGCAGCAGCATCGCCTACGGCGCCAGCAAGGCCGGCCTCGTCAACCTGACGCGTTCGCTGGCGGTGGCCCTGGCGCCTGAGGTGCGGGTGAACGCGGTGGCGCCGGGGCTCGTCGACTCGCCCTGGACCCAGGCCTGGCCGGCGGAACGCAAGCGCGGCTACACCGATTCTGCGTTGATGCGGCGCATGTGCACCCCGGCCGACATCGCCGAGGCGATCCTGTTCCTCGCGGCCGGCGGCGCCATGGTCACCGGCCACACGCTGCCGGTCGATGGCGGCCTGATCTGACGCCGCCGCGACGAGCTGCCGCGGAACGGCCGCCGCGCCGATCTTGTTGGCTGACCGAGGAGAGGGATGGATGGCGGGCGGGCTCACGGCGGCGGTGATCGACGCGCTGCGCGGCGCGCCGGCGACAGGGATGCTGATCGATCTCTTTCGCCTGGAGCACGGCAAGGGTCAGCGCCACCATCTTCGCACCGTCGAAAGCGCCGCCCCGGGTATGGCCGAGGCGGTGCTGATCCAGGGCGATGCGCTGTCGCCGGGGACCTACGAGCTGCTGTTCCATGTCGGCCGCTATTTCAAGGCGCAGCGCGTGCCGCTCGCCGAGGCGGTGTTTGCCGACGTGATCCCGGTGCGCCTCACCATCGCCGACACCGCGCGGCCGCATCAGCTGACGCTGCTCGCGGGCCCGAGTTCCTATAGCGTCTATCGGAGCTGATCGGCCGGCGCGCGGGGCGGCGTCGCGCGCTGCCGCGCCTGCCGGCATTTACTGCTTTGCTTCAACGGCTTGGCGGCGACGCGCCGGCCGGTAGCAGATGCCATATCCCTAACTTGCCAAGGGTTGACGGGAGCGGCCGCCAGCGCTCATACAGGTCGCCGTTCCGCGCCTGGTGCAGTGCGGGAGGTCGGGGGCGACCCGATCGGCGGAAGCTCATCGGCACGTGATCTGGATCAATGCGGACCTTGCCCCGGGATGCGATGGGGCCGGGTGGGAGAGTTGCGCGACATGACCGAGCTAGTCCTCAGGCACGATCTCGCCTTCGAGGATCTTTACTGCCGCGACGGGCTCGTCCGGCTCGATGCCGCCTTCATCGGCCATCTCGGCGAGGCCGATGTCGAGCTGCACAACCGCCTCATGGCCGCCCGGCGCGCGCCCGCCGGTCTCGACCGCGCCGCCGAATCCGAGCTGCTGCTGGATCTCGCGCCGCATCTGGAGGATTTCATCGGCGCGCTGTTCGGCATCGGCGCCGAGCTGCGCGCGCTCCAGGCGCGCCACGACGCGCTGGCGCCGCTCTATTCGGTAAAGCGCCTCTTCGTGCAGCGCCGCGCGGTCAAGGGCGTCACGCCCGAGGCGGCGGCGGCGCTCGACGGCGCGGCGCTGGCGCGCGCGCTGGAGGCGTTCCTCGGCGAGGCGCTCGACGAGGAGAGCTACGCCCGCCACGTCGCGCGCTGGATGGAGGCGGAGGCCGGGCACGAGGCGGCGCTCGATCTCGCCCAGCGCTATGCCGCCTGGGCGGTGCTGTCGCCGGCGGGGCGGGAGAAGCACCGTGCCGGCGTGCTCTTCAAGGTGCCGCACCGGCTCGACATGGCGCATCTCGTGCCGGTCGAGACGGTGGTGGAGAACGGCGTCGCCATGCTGCATCTGCCGTCGCAGCATTGGCGCCGGCGCGAAGGCTTCAGCCTCACCGATGCCGGCACCGACCTCAAGGGCGCGCTCGACCAGGCGAATTACTGCATCTGGTGCCACCACCAGGGCAAGGACAGCTGCTCGAAGGGCTTGCGCGACAAGAAGACCAATGCCTTCCAGAAGAGCGTCTACGGCGTGACGCTGGCCGGCTGCCCGCTCGAGGAGAAGATCTCGGAGATGAACGAGGTCAAGGCGCGCGGCAACAGCATCGGCGCGCTCGCCGTCGTCATCACCGACAACCCGATGCTGGCGGCCACCGGCCACCGCATCTGCAACGACTGCATGAAGGCCTGCATCTACCAGAAGCAGGAGCCGGTCGACATCCCGCAGGCCGAGACGCGCACGCTCAAGGACGTGCTGGGCCTGCCCTGGGGCTTCGAGATCTACAGCCTGCTGACGCGCTGGAACCCGCTCGAC
>DAHUYF010000095.1 GCA_027315365.1 Rhodospirillales bacterium
ACCTCGGTGCCCAAGGTCTTCGCCGCCGGCGATACCAGGCGCGGCCAGTCGCTGGTCGTCTGGGCGATCCGCGAAGGCCGCCAATGCGCCCGCGCGGTCGACGAGTTCCTGATGGGGAGCTCGGACCTGCCGCGCTAGGGCAAGCCCGCCGGCTCGCCCCCTCCCTCCCCGCACGGGCGGCCGGCAAACACGATCCTACGGAGAGCACGCATGCCCAAGCGCCCGATCGAACCCAAGATCATCAGCCCCGAGGACGTCGACCCCCGGCACAATTGGGAACGGCCGATCATGGCGCTCGGTCCCAGCGCGGTCGATTTCGAGGAGCGCATCGATTTCCGCCGGCTGCACCGCTATCGCCTCGGCCGCACACGCCAGGCGCTGGCGGCGTCGGGGCTGGGCGCGCTGCTGGTCTTCGACCAGTACAACATCCGCTACATAACCAGCACGGTGATCGGCAACTGGGCGCGCGACAAGTTCACCCGCTACGCGCTGCTGCCGGGCAGCGGCGAGCCGCATATCTGGGATTTCGGCTCGGCGGCGAAGCATCACCGGCTCTTCGCGCCCTGGCTGCACCAGCACAATTGCCATGCCGGCATGCTGGGACTGCGCGGCGCGGTGGCGCCCAAGATCGGCCTGATGCGCAAGGCGGCGCTCGAGATCAAATCGATCCTCGACGAGAACGGCGTCGGCGACATGCCGGTCGGCGTCGACGTGGTCGAGCCGGCGATGCTGTTCGAGCTGCAGGCTGCCGGCATCGACGCGCGCGACGGACAGCAGGTCATGCTGGATGCGCGCGAGATCAAGAGCGCCGACGAGATCTCGCTGCTCAACATGTCGGCGGCGCTGGTCGACGGCACCTATCAGCATATCGCCGAGCACCTGAAGCCCGGCATCCGCGAGAACGAGATCGTCGGGCTCGCCAACCAGCGGCTCTACGAGCTGGGCTCGGACGACGTCGAGGCGATCAACGCCATCTCGGGGGAGCGCTGCAGCCCGCATCCGCACAATTTCACCGACCGGCTGATCCGCCCCGGCGATCAGGCCTTCTTCGACATCATCCAGTCCTATATGGGCTATCGCACCTGCTACTACCGCACCTTCAACGTCGGCCGCGCCACGGATTCTCAGAAGGACGCCTACAAGCGCGCCCGCGACTGGATCGACGCCTCGATCGCGATGGTCAAGCCCGGCGTCAGCACCGACAAGATCGCCGCCTGCTGGCCCAAGGCGGAGGAGATCGGCTTCTCCAGCGAGATGGAGGCGTTCGGCCTGCTGTTCGGCCACGGCCTCGGCCTGGGCCTGCACGAGCGGCCGATCATCAGCCGCCTCAACTCCTTCGACGATCCCGTCGAGATCAAGGAGGGCATGGTCTTCGCGCTCGAGACCTATTGCCCGGCGAGCGACGGCTATTCGGCGGCGCGCATCGAGGAGGAGGTCGTGGTGACGCCGAAAGGCGCCAAGGTGATCACCCTCTACCCCGCCGAAGAGCTGCCGATCGCCAACCCGTACTGACGCCGAAAGGCGAAGGGCTCTTAGCGCATGTGGAGGGGAGCCCGATAGCCGTAGGATTTACTGTGCGGCGGTGAGAGTAGTCCTGTCGAACAGGCTTTTGACTTCGACCGGAGATGAAGGCCCTCCAGCTTCCCATCGCTCAAGATGAAGTGGAAGTACACTTCCCCCTCGTGATCCAGCAGATCGAGGCCGTCATTGCCGAGCTTCACGCTCAGGCTCACCTCGCTTCGATTCCCGCGGGCCCTGGGAGATTCCATGGCGTCATCCCTGTTATCCGGACGCACAGGGAAGAATTCCACCGTCCGGCAACCGAGCGTTCACGCAGAGGCTTTAAGGAGCGCGTCGATAGTCCTCGAAACCGCATTGCCGCCAAGCGTCCACCCGACGCTTTGAGCGGCGACCTTGCCCTCGCGGTCGAGAACAAAGAACAACGGTGTCCGACGCGGTAGCGTATAGCTTCCCTTCGTCGTGGTCGCTTGAGGGTCGCGGCCGGAAATGCCCGAGTCCGCAAACGGCATCGTGTAGCCTTTCTCCTTTGCCCAGGCGCGCGCCGGGTCGTATGGGTCCATGAAATTGAGAATGATCGCCGTAACGTTCTGATCTTTGTACCGATCATAGAACGCTTGGACGTCGCCCATATCGCCTCTGCAGATGGGACACCATGAAGCCCAGAAATAGACCAATCCGACGGTACCACGCGCGTCAGCGATGGTTTTGCGCGCCCCGGCAGCGTCGTGATAGACGATATCTGGAAACTGCATGCCTTCGTCTATTCCGACCTCGGGCTGATCTGCGAACGATGGGGAGGCCGCCCAAGAAGCAACCGCGGTGACCGCGAAAATCCCCTGAAGCAAAGACCTTCGTCTCATTGGATACATTGCTTTCTCCTCAAGGCATTTCGTTCTGAACATGGCACAACCCTCCGTCTCGGGTCGCCTGTCGGCCCGATCACGTATGCAATTTATTCATTCCGTGTGGATGACAGCGTCGTTGACGGTGACTTGGCCGGGCTTTGGCCCTTTCGTCTCGATGAACCGTTCCGTCACTTTCTGTGTCTTCTCGACTGTCCAACAGCCGCTCGCCCACTTGTCTTGATACTGCTTGTCCCAGGCGACACAGACAGCATCGCCGTCGATGCGCCAAGTCCCCGCGGCGCTGTTGCCGGGATTGCCCCAGGAGGCGGTCACGCGTCCATCGGCCTTGTGGTGTGCCACGTAGGGCGATCCATCCCAGCCGGTGCCCTCAATCTCCGCGTTATCAAGAAGCCGCTTGATCTCCGCGCCTTTAAGAGGGGTCCCGGGAGTCGCATCGGGCGAGGCGCATGCAGACAGAAGAAGGGCTGCGGACGCGGCAATAACCAAGAGTCTTGGCATATGTCCCCCCTGTTTGAGTAGTGGGGCTCCAGCCCGGTTTTTTTCGTAGTCGTAGCAGAATACAGTGGGGCTCCAGGTAAATGCAACCTGTAATTCTATTTCCGTGCTTATTCCACAACCCAGACCGGCCCCCTCCCGGGAGCCCACCGGCGCCGAGCGGCTCTCGCGGTTGCTGGCGCAACCGCTGTCGCCGCCACGGACAAACGCGCAGAGCGCGTTTGCCTAGGACATCTTCACCACCACCTTGATGGCGTCCTCGATCCGCTCGCGGGCGTATTTGATCGCCGTCGGCACTTCGCCCAGCGGGAAGGTATGCGTGTGGATCATCTTCGCATCGAAGCGCTTCTGCTTCATCAGCGCCGCCGCCCGGTGGGTGGCGCTTTTGCCCTCGCCGCGGATGCCGAACACGTAGATGTTGTTGCGCACGATATAGGCGAGGTCGACCGACACCGGCTCGTGCGGGAAGGCCGCCAGGCAGATCCGGCCGCCGCGCGTGACCATGCGCGCCGCCTCGTTCAGCGCCTCGGTCGCCCCCGAGCATTCGAGCACGTACTGCACGCCCTTGCCGCCGGTGAGGCGCCGCACCGCGGCCACCGGGTCTTCGTTGCGGATGTTTACCACCGCATCGGCGCCGAGCTTGCGCCCCATCTCCCGGCGCGAGTCGCGCGTGCCCGTGAGAATGACCGGATCGGCGCCGAGCGCCTTGGCAACCGCGACCCCCATCAGCCCGATCGGGCCGGGACCGGTCACCACCACGCCCTCGCTCGCGATCAGCCCGCCGAGCACGTCGAGCCCGTACATCGCGGTGCCGGCGGTGACGATCAGGGTCGCCTCCTCGTCGGACATCTCGTCCGGCACGTGCACCATCGTGTTGACGTTGTTGATCGCATACTGGGCGAAGCCGCCGTCCGTGGTGAACCCGTTGGCGCGGTGGCCCTTCGATGGGAAGCCGTAGTTCAGGCAGGAGGTGTACATCCCCTCCCGGCAGCGCGGGCAGCGGCCGCAGCCGGCGTGGATCTCGACCGCGACCCGCTCACCGACCGCGAATTCATCGACCGACGGGCCGAGCTTCACGATGGTGCCCATGTATT
>DAHUYF010000032.1 GCA_027315365.1 Rhodospirillales bacterium
ATGGTGGCCTCGGTCGCAGGCCAGACCGCGCGCAAGGGCGCGACGACGGTGCCGGCGCACACCCTCTACGACATCGTCCGCAAGCTGCGCGAGGGGGCGCAGGTCGAACTCGATGCCGCAGGCGACAAGGGCAGCATGACCCTTCGCGCCGGCCGCTCGACCTTCACCCTCGCCTGCCTGCCGCCGGAGGATTATCCGCTGATGGCCGGCGGCGACCTGCCGCACGGCTTCGCGCTCCAGGCGAACGAGCTGCGGACGCTCATCGACCGTACGCGCTTTGCGATCTCGATCGAAGAAACGCGGTATTATCTCAATGGCATTTTCCTGCACGCGACGACCAGCAACGAGCAGCCGGTGCTGCGCGCGGTGGCAACCGACGGTCCCCGCCTCGCCCGGGTCGAAATGATGCTGCCCGAGGGTGCGCTCGGCATGCCGGGAGTGATCGTGCCGCGCAAGACGGTGAACGAGCTGCGCAAGCTCATCGATGAGACCGATCAGGAGATCGCCGTCTCGCTGTCGGATACCAAGATCCGGTTCGTCTTCGGCGATGCCGTGCTCACCTCCAAGCTGATCGACGGCACCTTCCCCGATTACGACCGGGTGATCCCGTCGGGCAACGACAAGATCCTCGAGGTCCCGTGCAAGGAGTTCGCCGAGGCGGTCGATCGCGTCTCCACCATCTCCACCGAGAAGAGCCGGGCGGTGAAGCTCACCATCGAGCGCGGCAGCCTGATGCTTTCGGCCACCAGCCCGGAGAACGGCACCGCCACCGAAGAGCTCGAGGTGCGCTATTCCGCCTCGCCGCTGGAGATCGGCTTCAACTCGCGCTACCTCCTCGACATCGCCGAGCAGATCGAGGGCGAGGGCGCGCGCTTCGCCATGGCGGATGCCGCCTCGCCCACCGTGGTGCGCGACACCGCCGACGGCAGCGCGCTCTACGTGCTCATGCCGATGCGCGTCTGAGGGTCGCCCGAAGGGTGCGGGACGAGGCTTCCATCGCGTTGCAGATGCTGGCCGAAAGGGGTGCCGATCCCCATATAGAGCCGATGACTTCGCCGGCGCCCGCGGTCCCGGTCCGGCTCGCCGTCACCCGCTTGGCGCTCACCGATTTCCGCGGCTATGCTTCCGCCCGCTTGGCGGTGGACGAGCGGTCGGTGGTGCTCACCGGCGCCAACGGCGCGGGCAAGACCAATCTGCTGGAGGCGATCTCCTTCCTGGCGCCCGGGCGTGGGTTGCGGCGCGCCAAGCTGGCGGAGATCGACCGCCGCGTACCGCCCGCCCGCCCCGGCCCGGCCGCGCCCGGTGCCTGGGCGGTGGCCGCCACGGTAGCGACGCCCAAAGGGCCGGTGCAGATCGGCACCGGGCGCGACGCGGAGAGCGACAGCGGCGAGCGGCGGCTGCTGCGCGTCGACGGTGCCGTGGCCAGGAGTCAGGCGGCGCTCGCCGAGCATGTGAGCCTGGTCTGGCTCACGCCGCAGATGGATCGGCTGTTCCTCGAGGGCAGCGCGCCGCGGCGGCGCTTCCTCGACCGGCTGGTCTACGGCTTCGACCCGGCCCATGCGGCACGGGTCGGAGGGTATGAGCAGGCGATGCGCGAGCGCGCGCGGCTGCTGCGCGACGGGCCGGCCGATCCGGCCTGGCTCGATGCGCTCGAACAGCGCATGGCCGAGCACGGCGTCGCCGTGGCGGCGGCGCGGCGCGAGGTGACGGCGCGGCTGGACGCGGTCTGCCGGGAACCGCACGGGCCGTTCCCGGGCGCCGTGCTGGCGCTGACCGGGGAGGTCGAGCGCTCGCTGGAGCAGCTACCGGCGCTCGCCGCCGAGGGGGAGCTGAAGCGGCGGCTGGCGGCGGCGCGGCGGCTCGACGGCGAGAGCGGCACGACCCTGGTCGGCCCGCATCGCGGCGATCTCGCCGTGCGCCATGCAGGCACCGGCATGGCGGCGGCGGAGTGCTCGACCGGCGAGCAGAAGGCGCTGCTCGTCGCCGTGCTGCTGGCGCAGGCGCGGCTCCAGGCAGAGCAGCGCGGGGCGGCGCCGGTGATGCTGCTGG
This sequence comes from Rhodospirillales bacterium, assembly GCA_027315365.1. Classification (GTDB taxonomy): domain Bacteria; phylum Pseudomonadota; class Alphaproteobacteria; order ATCC43930; family CGMCC-115725; genus DAHUYF01. The sequence continues at coordinate 2,050 of DAHUYF010000032.1, forward strand.
ACGAGGTGACCGCGCATCTGGATGCCGGGCGCCGCGCCGCCCTGTTCGCCGAGCTCGTCAGGCTGGGCGTCCAGGCCTGGCTTACCGGCACCGAGCCCGCGCTCTTCGCCGGACTCGAGCGCCATGGACAATTTTTCGGCGTGGCTGACGGCACGATCGCGCCGCGCTGAGCGACAAGGAGCAAAATGAGCAATACGGATCTTCCGCCGGCAATGCCGGAGCACGAGGACGAGTACAACGCGCAGTCGATCAAGGTGCTGCGCGGCCTCGACGCGGTGCGCAAGCGCCCGGGCATGTATATCGGCGACACCGATGACGGCTCGGGTCTGCATCACATGGTCTACGAGGTCGTCGACAATTCGATCGACGAGGCGCTGGCCGGGCATTGCGACACCGTCGTGGTGATGCTGAACGCCGACGGCTCATGCACGGTCGGCGACAACGGCCGCGGCATCCCGGTCGACATCCACGCCGAGGAAGGGGTCTCGGCGGCCGAAGTCATCATGACCCAGCTCCATGCCGGCGGGAAATTCGACCAGAACTCCTACAAGGTGTCGGGCGGCCTGCACGGCGTCGGCATATCAGTGGTGAACGCGCTCTCCTCGCGGCTCGATCTGCACATCTGGCGGGGCGGCAAAGAGCATTTCATGCGCTTCCTCGACGGCGATCCCGAGGCGCCGCTGGCGGTGGTCGGCGAGGCGCCGCTGCTGCCCGGCGACGGCAAGGCCGGGCACAAGACCGGCACCGAGATCACCTTCTGGCCGAGCACGCATACCTTCACCAAGACCGAGTTCGATTTCCAGGTGCTGGAACACCGGCTGCGCGAGCTCGCCTTCCTCAATTCCGGCGTGACGCTGATCCTGACCGACGCGCGCGGCGTCGAGCCCAAGCAGGTACGGATGCATTACGAGGGCGGCCTCGAAGCCTTCGTGAAATATCTCGACAAATCCAAGCAGGTGCTGCACGGCGCGCCGATCGCCATCTCGGCCGAGCGCGACGGCGCGACGGTCGAAGTGGCGATGGAGTGGACCGACAGCTATCACGAGACGATGCTGTGCTTCACCAACAACATCCCACAGCGCGACGGTGGCACGCATCTGGCGGGCTTCCGCGCGGCGCTGACGCGCACCGTCAACGCCTATGCCAATGAGAGCGGCATCGCCAAGAAGGAGAAAGTGCCGCTCACCGGCGAGGACATGCGCGAGGGCCTGACCTCGATCCTGTCGATCAAGGTGCCCGACCCCAAATTCTCCTCCCAGACCAAGGATAAGCTGGTCTCCTCGGAGGTCCGCCCGGTGGTCGAGGGCGTGGTCGGCGAAAAGCTGCAGCAATGGTTCGAGGAGCATCCGGCCGACGCCAAGCGCATCGTCGCCAAGGTGGTCGAGGCCGCCGCGGCGCGCGAGGCGGCGCGCAAGGCGCGCGACCTGACGCGGCGCAAGGGCGCGCTCGACATCGCCAATCTGCCGGGCAAGCTCGCCGATTGCGAGGAGCGCGACCCCGCCAAATCGGAACTCTTCATCGTCGAGGGCGACAGCGCAGGCGGCTCGGCCAAGCAGGGGCGCAACCGCCGCTTCCAGGCGATCTTGCCACTCAAGGGCAAGATCCTCAACGTCGAGCGCGCCCGCTTCGACAAGATGCTGGGTTCGGCCGAGATCGGCACGCTCATCGCCGCGCTCGGCACCGGCATCGGCGCCGAAGAGTTCGACGCCGAGAAGGCGCGCTATCACCGCATCATCATCATGACCGACGCCGATGTCGACGGCAGCCACATCCGCACGCTGCTGCTCACCTTCTTCTTTCGGCAGATGCCGCAGCTGATCGACAAGGGCTATCTCTACATCGCCCAGCCGCCGCTCTATCAGGTGAAGCGCGGCTCGGGCAAGGCGGTCTACCTCAAGAACGACGCGGCGCTCGAGGAATATTGCATCGCAACCGGATTGCGCGACGCCGTGTTCCACCAACATGACGGCGTGCAGCGCGCCGCCAATGATTTGCGCGAGCTGGTCGAGGAGGCGCGGTTGGCGCGCGCCCTGCTGCAGCCGCTGCAGCGAAAGGTAGGCTCGCGCGACGTGGTCGAGCAGGCGGCGATCGCGGGATTGCTCAATCCGGCGCTGCTCGACGACAATGCCGCAGCGGAGCAGGCGATCCGCTATCTCGCCCAGCGCCTCGACCGGCTGTCAGGCGAGGGCGAGCGCGGCTGGGTCGGCGAGGTGGCGGCCAAGGAGGGCTTCGTGCTGACGCGCACGCGCCACGGCGTGACCGAGCGCCGCCTCCTCGACATCGCGCTGCTGCGCAGCGCCGAGGCGCGGCGGCTCGACGAGCGCACCGGCGCGCTGCAGGAGACCTATTCGAAGCCCGGCAGGATCGTCGCCCGGGATAAGGAGACGAGCATCTCCGGCCCGTCGGGCCTGGTCGAGGCGGTGCTGGAACTGGGTCCGAAGAAAGGCGACATCGCGCGCTACAAGGGCCTGGGCGAGATGAACCCCGAACAGCTCTGGGAGACGACGCTCAATCCCGACGTACGCACGCTGCTGCAAGTCAAGGTGCCGCATGCCGACCTCGCCGAGGAGACCTTCTCGACGCTGATGGGCGACGTGGTCGAGCCGAGACGCGACTTCATCCAGGCGAACGCGCTGAACGTGGCGAATCTGGACGTGTGAGGCGGCGGCGCGGACAGGGGGGCGGCGGGCATCGCCGGTCGGAGGGCGCGCGAGGCGCGGGGCTATCTCGCTTCAAGGTAAGGACATGCATCTAGACCGATCGCTTCGCGTCGACGACGTCGCGCGTTACCCGCGGTTCGTTTGGAGCGCCCCGGCGCAGATGGTCGTTCTCGCCCTCGCGACGGTCGCCGCCTATTACCACGCCTTCTTCGACGTGGCGCGGGCCGATCAGCTGATTTATCTCAACCAGACGATCGGCAAGGACCTATGGGCGCTCACCGTCGGCGCTTACGACCTCAATCGGTCGGTCGGCGATTTTCTGCTGTTCCGCCCGGTACTTTACGTGCTGCTTGGGATCGAACGCTGGGCTTTCGGCTACCATTTCGTTCTATGGCAAGCGACCGGCATCGGCCTGCATATCGGCGTCGTCTTGAGCCTGTTTGCCTATTTTCGCCGCCGGCTGGGACGGCTGCCGTCCGCGCAACCCTCGGCCACGCCGTTCGTCCTGGCGCTGTATTTTGCACTGCTGTTTGCCGGAACCGAAATGGTCGCGTGGCACCACATTGTCGGCTATCTGGTGTTCTGTCTGCTGCTGGTGCAAGGCGCGCTTGCCTATCAGCGCCTGGTGACGACGCCCGCCGCAGGTCATGGCGTCGCCTTGGTGGCCAGCATCGGTCTCGCCTGCTTCACCTATGAACTCGGCAACGTCGCCGCTCTGGTCTTTGCGGCGATGCTTTTTTTCCTGTATGGCCGCCGTCGCACGCCGGAGGCGGCGGCCGGGCGGGGCGTCGTGCTCGCGAGCGCCTTGATGCTGATCGCGGCGCCTTGTGGTTACGCACTCTGGAGCTGGCTCGATTATCGCCACATGTCGGGGGCTGCCGAGCCCGCCCCGCCGCTCGATGCCGCGCGCTTCGTCGTCGGCGTGGTGATTTCGGCGGGGTACTGGCTCGCCGCCAGTCTCTGGCCGGCGGCAACCCATCTGGTGCCCGGGGCGCGTATCCAAGCCGCGCGGCCCTTTCCTCTTCTCTCCGGGCTGTCCGTGCTCAACTTCGCGTTCTGCCTGACTGCGGCATGGGCGACCGGCCTTTTCGCCCTGCGCCGGCGGATCAGGGAACTCGCGGCCGACATCTTGCCGGCCGCAGGTTTTCTTCTGCTTGCGGCAAGCTACACGGCGATCATCGTCATCGGCCGCAGTCTGCAGCGGGGCATCATCCCGACGCTGAGCATCAACAGCTATTATGCCTACATCTTCGCCCTGCTTTGGCTGCCGGCGTTCTTTCACATCGTGCTCGTGCCCGCGGAAGCCGCGCATGCCCCTCGCGAGCTCCGGCGACGGCGCCTCCTGCTCGTGAGCCTGACCGCCATCGCCGTGATCGGAGGCATCCGGATTTTCGCCGTTCACGCGGCCATGCACAGGCAATATTCCGGTCCGATCGGCGCCGTCGTCGACCATGTCCAGGCGCTGCGCGAGCAACATGGCGGCGCCCCGGATTTCTCGTTCGAGATCGCAGCGGATTGTCCGGCCGCCGTCGATATTCCCTGGTTTGCGCCCTACGCCCGAGAGAAGCGGGCGCGCTACACCATCCCCGACGTACTGTTTCCCGACGCCGCCCGCAGCGAGGGCGCCAAATACACCGTCGATTGCCGCTGAGAAGACCGGGGGCGGCGCCCCCGGCTCGGACTATTGCTTTGTTGCAGGGGGATTTCTAGTAATGTCGGAGCGGCGTCCCCCAGGGGCGAAACTATCCTGAGCTTGTTCGGCGTGGCGCTCGGCGAGATGGCGCAACCCGTCCGCCGAAAGGTCCTTGGTGCAT
>DAHUYF010000053.1 GCA_027315365.1 Rhodospirillales bacterium
AGTATCTTGAGCTTGGCGAACACCTGCTCGATCGGATTGAGGTCGGGGGGTGCGTTCGTTTGCCCCATGCGGGCCTAGCGCTCACGTCTAAGTCAAAGGACTGGATATCATACCCAGCTGTGTTGTCCTCGATCGACATCCCGACGGGAGTTGCGCGGATGCCGAGCCGCGCCATGCGCGCTGTTTCGAATTCCAAACTCAACTGTTCGGCCTCCCGCGCTCGCGCCATCTTGATTTGGTCGGTCTGCAGCCGCGCGATCGCCACCACACGGTCCCACTATACGATCACGCTTCCCGTCGGAGGATCCTCGAGTAACCCGGCCACCCGAAAGCATTGCACCTCGTCGCGCGATAGCTTTTGGATAAATTTCTTGCAGCCGAGGGTGATGATCCGACTCCACACCGGCCGGAAGCTGACGACGTCACAGCGGCGGAGTTTGCTGTCGATAACGAGATTGAACATAGCGAGGATCTCGGATCCGATCATCGACTCTGAGCTTTGAGCGGATGGACCAGACAGGCTTTAGGTTGGCCGGATATGGCTGGTGATCCGGCGGCTGCGCCAGCCAGAGCCGAAAGGCGAATCGCACGAGCTCATCGGCACTTTCCAGCCGCCGATGCAGCAGCAGGCTTCTTCACTTACCCGCCTCCGCATCCCGGCACAGTGCCAGGAACTCCGCCCTGGCGGCCGGCTGATCCAGCAATGCGCCGCGCATGGCGCTGGTCGTGGTGAGCGACCCATGAATGCGAACACCTCGTGTGGACATGCAGTGGTGCGCAGCGCGGATGAGCACGCCGACACCCCTAGGCTGGAGGTGTTCGATCAGCGCGTCGGCGATTTGGCTGGTGAGACGCTCTTGCACCTGAAGCCGGCGCGTGAAGACCTCCACTAGCCGCGGAAGCTTGGACAACCCGACGATCTTGCCGTTCGGGATGTAGCCGACATGCGCCGCGCCAATAATATCGGCAAGGTGGTGCTCGCACTTGCTCACCACCGGGATGTTGTGGACGACAACCATCTCATCGGTGGCGCCGTCCTCGAAAGTTTTGAGCACTGCGGCTGGGTCGACGGCGTAGCCGCTGGCCCATTCCTCCCACGCCTTGATGAAGCGCCTGGGTGTTTGCTGCAACCCTTCACGGTTGGGGTCTTCGCCAATATGTTTGAGCAGCCGGACAACTGTGTCCTCGGCCGACTTGTCGTGGTTGCTTTCACCCACTTCCCATGGCAGCACCAGCCACTTGCCGGCCCACGCGGCGTCCCGTTTGTCAAAGAGCGCGGCGAACCGGCCGGGATATTGCTCATAGCGCTCGGCGGTGCGGCCAGTATCCCAGATGCCGTCAACTATAAAGTCGGCGTCCTCCGGCTTTGGCACGAGGATAGCGCCGGACAAGGCGGCCAGAGTGAGCGCCACAGGAACGCCGCTTGGTGGTACGCCCCATAGCCGAGTGGCCCTGTCCAGGGCCAGCGAAGCAGCGAGCTTTACTGCCTCAGCATGAACCTGGCCTGCTGTGATAACGTGCTTCATGGATTAGCCCTGAACCAAAGCCGCCCATCTTGAATATTGCAGGCCAGCGCCTTGCAATGGCGCGATCCAATAAGCAGTGACCTGCGATCCGACTCGTACCGCGTCGCGCTCATGCGGCAGGCAAGCGCGCCAAACCGTGCCGCTTCGGCGAGCCAACGTGTCGTGTGTTTAGCAGCTTCTCCAGAGGGGGCTGTGCGAAAATTGTATCTGTTTGTTTCCTCACCGTGACTTGAGAGGTCCGGTTACAATTCCGCTTAGAGGGCCGATGCCGCAACTCTTTTGGGCATGAGGTTCGACGTCTCGCGCTGCTTCGACGAGATGAGCGGCATCGAGCGTCCCGGCATCTGGACTGCCGAGCGCGACATCAAGATGCGGAAGACGCTGCAGTCGGGGTGAGGGTGGGCGCTCAGCTGGCCGCTCCGCCGGGGGGCAGCTGTGTGCCAGGAATGGCGGTTCGCCACAACCGTTGGGGAAAGCTGGTCTCGACCCATGACGGACGTTTCCTCAGTCGGCAATCGAACGAATGACCCGCGCCGGATTTCCGAGTTGCAAGCCGACGCACAGCGCGTGAATACAGCGCTTAAACCGCCTGCCGCGCAGCTTCGCCTCGCCGCGCCACCACGCGCGGCGCGGTCTCGCCGATCGCGAGGATGATGCCCGCGACCACGAGCTGCGCCAGGATCGGGATGCCGAGCGCCGCTTTCATGCCGATGGCGTCGGCGAGCAAGCCGGCGATGAAGGGCATCAGCGTGGTGCCGACGAGCACGCCGAAGAAATTGGTGATGCCGAGGGCCGCGCCGCGCTCCTCGGCGCCGACGCTCTCGCTGACGCAGGTGGCGAGCACGAGCGGCAGCAGGCCGAAGCCGCAGAAGCCGCTGAAGCCGAGCAGGAGCTGCATCATCGGCTGGTCGAAGCCGCCGAAGACATAAGCCGCAAGGCTGGCGGCGCAGGCCAGCGCGGCCGCCAGCACCACCGGCCGCCGCCCCCAATAGTCGGAGGCCAGCGGCAGCAGCACCGAGCCGACGGCGCCGGCGAAGCCCCAGGCCGAGGCGATCTCGCCCGCGGCGAGCGGGCTGAAATGGCGCGTCTCGACCAGGAAGGAATGGTCGAAGCCGGCGAAGACCTGCAGCCAGCTCAGGATGGCGCAGCCCATGATGGTGAGGCGCAACAGCGAGGGGTTGCGCAGCAGCCGCGCGGCGGCGCGCCAATCGGCCGGGCGGTGCGCGCGGTGGACCGGCGGCTCGCGCATGATGAGGGCGAGGGCGATCACCGCCGGCACCATCGCCGCGGCAATCACCGGGAAGACCCAGCGCCAGCCGAGATGGGCGCTGAGCGAGGTGATGATGAGCGCGCCGGCGCCGGCGCCGATCAGCGTGTAGCCGGCAGTGAACAGCGCCTGGCTGACGCCGCGCCGCCGCGCCGCCACCTCCTCGCTGACCGTCGCCTCGCCCACAGACCAGCCGACGCCGTCGCCGATGCCGAGAAGGTCGCGCACCAGGAACATCGAGAGAAAGCTCCAGGTGGCGCCCATCGCCGCGGTGGCGATGCAGATGAAGGCCAGCGCCGGCAGCAGCACGCGCCGCCGGCCGTAGCGATCGGAGAGCCAGCCGCCGGCCCAGCTCGAGACCGCCCAGGTGACCGAGGTGCCGGAGATCAGCAGGCTCGCCTGCCAGTTGGCCATGCCGAACGCGGCCTTGAGCTGCGGGAAGATGAAGCCCAGGCCGATGCGGTTCAGCCCGACCCCGCCCCAGAGCAGGACGAGCAGGCCCAGCAGGACGAATTCGTAGGATCGCGGCCGCGCGGCGCTGCTCATCGGCGATCCTCCCCCCGGCGGCGCGTCGTTCGTTGCGACGACGGAGCCGCGCATTGCCTGTCTCACGCCCGCGAGCTTATCGCCTGGGCGCCGCCGCGACCAGCCGTCTCGCCCTGGGCGGCGGCCCGAGCAAGGCGCATTTGCATGAGTCATATTACCGTTTCAGGTCGCGAAAGTGCTCCCTCTCCGCCCCCCGGGGGGCGGAGAGGGTCGGGGTGAGGTGGGGAAGTCACGTCACAAATCCCACCTCGCCCTCCCATCGCTTCGCGACGGGCCCCTCCCTCTCCGCCCTGAAGGTCGGAGAGGTGATCGGCACCGCGACGAGCGAATCGCGGCCTCAGCCGGCGATCTGCACCTGGACGTCGTCGCCGACGACGCGCACCGGGTAGGTCTTGATGTCGCAGGGGATCGGCGGGCCCAGGCCCTTGCCGGTCTTGACCTCGAACCGCCCGGCATGCAGCGGGCACTCGATGACGTCGCCGTCGAGCCAGCCGTCGCTGAGATAGGCAAAGGCGTGCGTGCAGAGATTGTCGGTGGCGTAGATTTCGCCCTCGACGTTGTAGAGGGCAAGCGGCTTGCCCTGGGCCTCGACCCCGAGGATCTCGCCGTCGTCCAGCGCCGCCCGCTGCGCCACCGTCACCCATCCCGTCCCGGTCATGCCTGTCCTCTCTCGCTGCCGCGCCGAGTGTGCCGCGCCGGCGCGCCGGCCGCCAGAGGGGGGCGCCGAGAAGGCCCCCGAGGAAGCTGTGGCTCGGCTCTCGAAAAGTGTGATAAATATATTGTTCGCACCTGTGGCTTGAGCGTGCCAGGACGGGAGGCTGCGTGTCGAACACGGCGCTTCCGGACGATTGCGACCGGCGGATCCGGCGACTGTACGATCATTGGCGGGCCGTCCACCCGGCATCCGGCGGACTGCCCGGCCGCCAGCATGTCGATCCCGCCGCCATACCCGAGCTGCTGCCCTGGCTGTGGATGCTCGATGTCGAGCGCGATCCCCTGCGCTTCCGCTACCGGCTGGTCGGCACCGAGCAGGTCAGCGCCATGGGCGCCGATATGACCGGCCGCTATCTCGACGAGGCGCATCCGCGGTTCCTGACGTCGCTCACCTATCCGGACTATGTCGCCGCGGCCGAGCGCGCGGAGATCCGCTATCACCGCGGCCCGCCGACCTTCCATATCAACAAGGATTACGTGTTGATCGAGCGCCTGCTGCTGCCGCTGGCCGGGGATGGCAGCGAGATCGACAAGCTGCTGGCGATCACGGTCTACCACCGGCGACCGGACGGGCCGGGGTAGCGTATCGACGATCGCACATCCGTGGCCCTCGCGCCGCGGGAGGGGTGGGCCGGGTTGCCTGTGGCCTGCCGCAGGTGCCATCATCGCCGATCCCGGCGGCAGCGATGCCGCCGGTCGGAAGGAGGCGGCAAGCAGCGACATGGTCGGCCGGATAGCACCCGCGCGGCTCGGTTTCCTGCGGCGGGAGATCGGGGCCGGCCTCACCGCGGGGCTGGTGGCGTTGCCGGTCTGCATCGCGTCGGGGGTGCTGGCTTATGCGCCGCTCGGCCTGCACAGCCTCGCCCAGGGCGCCAGCGCCGGCCTCACCGGCGGCGCCTTCTCGGCGATCTTCGCCGCGATCTTCGCCACGCCGTCCTTCGTCATCTCCTCGCCGCGCGCGAGCATCTCGATCATCCAGGCGAGCCTCGCCGCGTGGCTGCTGCAGGACCGGGGCTTCGCCGGAAACAGCGCCATGATCATCGACGCCATGTCGCTGTGCGGCATGCTCGCCGGCGTCTGGCAGATGCTGTTCAGCCTCACCGGCATCGAGCGCATCATCAAATCGACGCCGCATCCGGTGCTGGCGGGCTTCATCAACGGCGTGGCGGTGCTGGTCATTGCGCAGCAGATGGGCGAGCTGCTCGCGCCGGCCGCGGCGGGATCGCTGCGGCCGGAGGTCGCCGGCCTGGTGAAGTTCGCGCTGGCGGCGGGGCTGGCGGTGTTCATCGTCTATCTCGGCTCCTGGTCGAAGCGCGTGCCGGCGATGCTGGTGGGGCTGCTGCTGGGCGTCATCGTCTTCCATGTCCTGCGCGCGTCATCGCCGGCGGTGCCGCTCGGCCCCACCGCGATCGGCGCTCCGACGAGTGCCTCGAGCCTTCCCCTGCTGTCGCTGCTGAGCGAGCAGGGGCGCGCGGCGTTTCTCGGCATCGCGCCGGCGCTGCTGCTGAGCTCGCTGGTGCTGGCGCTGGTCGCGGCGCTGGAATCGCTGCTCGCCTATCGCGTGGCGCAGAACCTCTCGCATGTGCGCACCGAGGCGGCGCGCGACGTCTTCGGCCAGGGCGTCGGCAACTTCGCCGCCGCGCTGGTCGGCGGCATCGCCGCCGCCGCCTCCTCGGCGCAGCTCACCGCCAATTACGAGGCCGGCGGCCGTTCGCGCCTCTCGGTGCTCACCGCCGCCGGCCTGCTGCTGGTGGTGCAGGCGGTGCTGGCGCCGGTCTGGTCGCTGGTCCCCGCCATCGCCATCTGGGCGGTGCTGCTGGCCATCGCGGTGCTGCTGTTCGATCCCTGGAGCCTGCGCCTGGCGCGTGACCTGCTGTTCGCGCCCGCGCGCCTGGTCTCGCATGGCAGCTGGCGGCCGCTGGCGGTAACCGCCGTGGTCACCGCGATCACCGCCAGCGGCGCCGTGGTCGGCGGCGTGCTGGTTGGCATCGGCCTCGCCTGCCTCCTGTTCATCGCCGATATGAGCCGCTCGATCGAGCGCCGCCGCTATCGCGGCGACGAGGTCCTCTCCAAGCGCCAGCGGCCGGCGGGCGACGTCGCCCTGCTGCATCAATCCGGCCGGCGCCGCGCCGTGCTGGAGCTGCAGGGGGTGATGTTCTTCGCCAATGCCGACGAGCTGTCGCACGACATCAACGATCTCTTCCGCGAAGCCGACATGCTGCTGCTGGACCTGCGCGCGGTCACGGACATCGACGTCTCGGCCGCGGCCATCCTGCAGCACGAGGCGGCGCGCAGCCGTCGCGGCGGCAAGCGGCTGCTGCTCGCCAGCCTCCGGCCGGAGCTGGCCGATCTGCTCAAGAGCAACGAGAACGGCGTGCCGGTGCCGGCGGACGCGATCTTCGCCGATGCCGACGCTGCGCTCGAATGGATGGAGGAGGAGGCGCTGTCGCGCGAGGTGCGCGCCAGTCCGGAAAGCGTGCCCCTCGAGCGCCACGATCTGACGCGCGGCCTCACCGCCGAGGAACTGGCGAGCGTCGCCGCGCTGCTCCGGCCCATCGGCTTTCCCGCCGGCGCGGTACTGTGCCAGGAGGGCGAGGCGGCGCACGAGATGTGGATCCTCACCCGCGGCAGCGTCAGCGTGCGCCTGCATGTCGCCGGCACCGGCCGCATGAAGCGCGTCGCCAGCCTCGGCGTCGGTACCGTTGCCGGCGACATCGCCTTCGTCGAAGGCTCGACCCGCTCGGCCACGATCATCGCCGACGAGGATGTCGAATGCTATGTGCTCGACCGAGAAGGCTATGACGACCTGCTGCGCCGGCACCCGGAGATCGGCATCAAGCTGCTCGCCAACCTGCTCGGCGAGACCATGCGCCGGCTGCGCGCCACCTCGGAAGAACTCAGGGCGATGAGCGCCTGACGCTCAGCGTCGCGCGGCGTCAACCGGGTCGGGAGCGGTAACCGGGACGGTCGCCGGCCGGGCGCGGCCGCGCAGCATCCGCCGGCTTTCCTGGATCTGCCAGACGATCAGCGCCGGCGCGCCGATGACGAGGTCGCGCGCGCGCTTGAGCAGCGACAGCGCGAGCGCCACTTCCGGCGTCAGGCCGAAGACCGCGCCGAGCATGATATAGGCGCCTTCCTGGACGCCGACGGCATTCGGCACGGCGAAGGCGACGCTGCGCACGGCGTAGAGCAGGCTCTCGATCACGATGACCGCGTCGATGCCGATGGGCGCGCCCATCAGCCGGAGCGCGAGCCAGGCCTCGACGCTGCTCGCGACCCACGCGGTCCAATGCAGCAGCGCGCCGAGATAAAGCGCGCGCGGCCGGCGGTATATCGCATGGATCTCGCGGAAGAGCGGCTGCGGCTCGAGCGCGGCCGTCCGGCTCCAGCGCTGCGCGACGCGCCGCACCAGCTCTTCCATCCGGCCGATCGCGCGGCGCTGGAAGACGATGAACAGCACAACCGTCGCCACCCCGGCGACGATGCCCAGCGCCACCCAGCCGATCAGCGGATCGTCCGGCTTGAGCCGCGCCAGCAGCAGCAGGCCGAGCGCGGTGTATCCCAGCTGTCCCAGGACCTCGAGCGTCACGTCGACGATGGTCGAGGCGGTAGCGGCGGTGCCGCCGACGCCCGCCAGCGTCGCCGCCCGGGCGCCCATCACAAACCCCCCGAGCTGCGACAGCGGCAACAGCTCGCTGCCGGAATCGCGGATCAGCCGGCCCCAGATGAAGGCGCGCAGCGGCGCCGGCCGCGGCGACAGCACATGCCAGCTGAGCCCGAGCAGCGCGCTGCCCGCGAGGTGATAGGCGATGATCGCGAGGAGCCCGGTCCAGCCCACGGCGAGCAGCGCATGGGCGACCTCGCCGAAGCCGAAATAGCCGACCAGCGCCGTCCCCAGCAGCAGGCCGGCGAGCGCGAGCAGGAGGGTGACGGTCTTCATCGTCGCGCGCGGCGTGCCGCCGACGTCATATCGTCGCGGCGGCGGGTCACGGCGCCGGCGCGGCCGGACGCTTCCTGCCGGACCAGAGCCGCAGGCTCGCCAGCGCGATGTCGGCAAGCCGCGGCAGGAAGGCGGGGCGCAGCAGCCCCTCGTCGACCACGCTCATGCGGCGGGCGTTCTCGGCGTAGCAATCCTCGAGGAAGCGGCGGAAGGTGAAGCCGTCGAGGAAGACGCTGGCCTGGGTCGCCGAGAAATCCTTGCCGTCATTCGCCTGGGCGCCGCGCCGGGCGGTGCCGACGAGCCGCCTGATCGCGCGGGCGTAGAAGCGCAGCGAGGCGAGCGACCGGCGCCAGCGCGCCCCCTTGCCCTGCTGCACCTGGCGCCACGCCATCCAGTTGACAAAGAAGACGATGTGGCGCGTTTCCTCGTACATCAGCGTGTCGAAGATCGCGAACATCTCCTCGGGCAGGAATCCGGATTCGCGGGCGATCTTGAAGACGCCGAATCCGAGGAAGGAATCCATGCACTCGCCGAAGCCGAAATCCTTGAAGGCGGTCTCGATGTCGGCGGGCAGCGGATCGAGCGCGTGCTCGGTCACCTCGATGCCGTAGCGGCGGATCATGACGCGGATCAGCTCGGCATGCCGGGTTTCCTCGAAGCCCTGCAGGTCGATCGCGCGCTTCAGCACGGGATCGTCGACGGTGGCGGAGAACGCCTTGACGATCGCGCCGGCGCGCAGCTCCGTGTGCAGCACCTCCTGCCAGAACGGCACCGAGCGCAGCCGCTGCAGCGCCGCGTCGTCGAGTTGCGGCCAGGGCAGCTCGTCCGGCACATAGTGCTGGTAGGTGTCGTGGAAATGTTTGCAGAACAGTTCCTTGTGCGCCTCCGAGCCGACCGACGCGGTCTTCGCCTTGCCCATGAAGCGGCGCGCCAGGCGCACCAGGGCCGGAACCAGCCGCGGCCGCAGCAGGCGCCGATCGTAGCCGGCGAGCCGGCGGTCGTTCTCCGCCAGGCAGATGTCGAACAGCTCGGCCGGCGTCACCTCGACCCCCACCGCCTTGCTGCCGGTGACGGTGAAGTTGTTGTCCTGCGGCGTGCCGCCGAGATCGCGCGCGATGCCGATGCGCTCCCAGATCAGGAACGCCCAGACGGCGAAGATTTTCGCCTGGAACAGCGGCTTCTTCCACCACGGCAGGTTGCGCCGGTGCCAGGCCGCCCAGTTGACGAAGAAGGTGATGTGGCGGCCTTCCTCCTGCATCACCGGCTCGAAGGTGGCGACCAGCTCCGGCGGGAAATAGCCCGAGCGTTTCGCCAGCTCGAACAGGCCGAAGGCGAAGAAGCTGTCGATGCACTCGCTGTAGCCGGTCACCATGAAGGCCCATTCCGGGTCGCGCGGCGCGACATAGTCGGGCTCCGGCGCCAGCTTGATGCCGTAGGCTTCGACCATGTTGGCCAGCACCGTCTTGTGGCGCGCCTCCTCGAAGCCGTTGAGCTCGATCGCCTGCTTCAGCAGCGGATCGGTCACGGTCTCGGCGTAGCTTTGCACGCGCCGGCTCGCCTTGCCTTCGGTCTGGACGGCGATGTCCCAGATCGGCAGGCTGACCAGCCGCTCGCGCGCCTCGGCGTCGAGCGCCGGCCAGTCGATGACCGCCGGCTTGTAGGGGTTGAAGGTGTCGAGCAGCATGCGGCTGAACAGCCGCTTGTGCTGTTCGCTGCCCGGACGGATCGGGCCGGGGTCGCCGCCGCCCCAGTTCCGTGCGGCGCGGTCGGCCGCGTCGATGGTGGTCGCGTTCATCGCCACTTCCTACATCTTCATCCCGGGCATGTCACCTGGTCCGGCGGCGCCGGGCTGCTCGACCATGACAGTCGTCTGCACCGCCCCCGCCTTGGCGAAGGTGAGCGTCAGCGGGAAGCTTTTCCCCGCCGTCAGCGGGTGGGTCAGGCCGACGAGCATAATGTGCATGCCGCCGGGCGTGAACGCGGCGCTGCCGCCGGCCTTGACCGGCAGCGCGGCCAGCGGCCGCATCTTCATCACGCCGTTGTCGTCGAGCGTGGTGTGGAGTTCGGCTTTCGCCGCCGCCGGGGTCGAGGCGCCCGTCAGCGTGTCGTCGCCGCCGCCATGATTGAGGATGGTGAGATAGACCGCGCCGTTATGCGCCGCGCCGGGGGTGGCGCGCGCCCAGGCGTGGCGGATCTCGAGCCCGCCAGCCGATTGCGCCTGGGTTGCGCCGATGAGCGCCAGGCAGAACAGCGAGACGAGAGCGGGAAGGCGCATGCGACGGCTCCTGTGCGGGACGGGAACGGCGTGCTGGCGGTCGCCGCGCTCGCCAACGCCTTGCCCGAGCCGCCGGCGCCGCTCGGGCGGTCGGCGCCGGGCGGGCCATAGCGCGTCAGGCGGCCGAAAGCCAGACCGCGGGCCGGCGAGGGCGCGGCGCCGGGAACGCGCCCTTTGCCCGCCATGTTGACGAAGGAACCGCCATCGCTCCTGCCGCACCACGGAGACCTCCTCATGAAGGCCCTCATCTATAACGGCCCGCGCGACGTCAGGATCAAGGACGTGCCGGATCCCCGGCTGGAACGTCCGACCGACGCGCTGGTGCGGATCACCAGCACCAATATCTGCGGCTCCGACCTGCACATGTATGAAGGCCGCACCAACGTCGAGAAAGGCAAGGTGCTCGGTCACGAAAATCTCGGCCAAGTGGTCGAGGTCGGGGACGCCGTCGACTGCGTCAAGGTCGGCGACTGGGTGTGCCTGCCGTTCAACATCGCCTGCGGCTTCTGCAGGAATTGCGAGCGCGGCCTCACCGGCTTCTGCCTCACCGTCAATCCGGGATCCGCCGGCGGCGCCTATGGCTATGCCGAGATGGGGCCCTATCAGGGCGGCCAGGCCGAGTATCTCCGGGTGCCCTATGCCGATTTCAACTGCCTCGTCCTGCCGCCGGACGCGCAGGAGAAGGAGGCGGATTACGTGATGCTGGCCGATATCTTCCCGACCGGCTGGCACGCCACCGAGCTCGCCGGCGTGCGGCCGGGCGAGTCCGTCGTCGTCTATGGCGCCGGCCCGGTGGGGCTGCTGGCAGCCTATTCGGCGACGATCCGGGGCGCGGCCAAGGTGATCGTCGTCGATCGCCATCCCGACCGGCTCGCGCTGGCCGAAAAGATCGGCGCCATCCCGGTCGACGACACCAAGGGCTCGCCGGTCGAGCAGGTGCTGGAGCTCACCGGCGGCGAAGGCGCCGATCGCGGCTGCGAATGCGTCGGCTGGCAGGCGCACGATCCGCACGGCCACGAGCATCCCAACATGACCATGAACAACCTGGTGCGGTCGGTGCGGGCGACCGGCGGGATCGGCGTCGTCGGCGTCTTCGTGCCGCAGGATCCCAAGGGGCCCGACAAGCTGGGCAAGCACGGCCAGATCGCCTTCGATTTCGGCCGCTATTTCCAGAAGGGGCTGCAGATGGCCTCCGGCCAGTGCAACGTGAAAGCGTATAACCGCCAGCTGGGCAGTCTCATCCATGCCGGCAAGGCCAAGCCTTCCTTCATCGTTTCGCATCATCTGCCGCTGCACGACGCGCCCGACGCCTACCGGCATTTCGACGCGCGCGAGGAGGGTTGGACCAAGGTGATCCTCCGGCCGGCGGCGTAACGCTGTCGCGTCGCAAGGCGGCGCAAGCGCCGCCTTCGCCTCGCCGAAAGACGCGAGGCGAAGGCGGGGGATTTTGCGCGAGGCCTCGTATCACACGCTGAGCATCGCCGCGGCGCTTCCGCCGCCGGCCAGCGTGACGGAGGCCAGCCCATGGTCGCAGGACGTGCCGGTCGCCTTGCCGCGGCAGGTCTGGCGGCAGCCGCTCTCATCGCCCTCTTCGCCTATGAGGCCGAGGCGCGACGCTGGTCGGTAACCGGCCGTGGCGGCGGCACTTGGAGCCGTACGGTCGCGCCCTACAACAACGGCAATGGCAATTTCGGCCGCACGACCATTGTTACCGGACCGGCGGGCACGGCGACGCGGCAGTTCGCCCAGACCAATAGCGGCAACGGCACCTATGCCGATACAAGGACCGTGATCGAGCCGAACGGCAAGACCTACACCAATTCCTCCACGCAGTCCTGGGCAGCTCCCGCGCCGGGCTCGGCATGGGGCTGGGGGCCTGCCCCGCCACCAGCCCCGCCGCCCTGCTGCAACGGCGCCGCGATTGCCGCTGGTGCCGCAGCCGGGCTGGCCGTCGGCACCGCCATCGGCGTGGCCGCCGCCGCGCCGCCCGCCTATCCGGCGCCGCCGCCCGTCGTCTACGCGGCGCCGACGGTCTTCTATGCGGCTCCGCCCGTCATCTACGCGCCCTAGCCCGCGGCAGAACGATCACGCGCATCTTTTCCGAGGAGGCTCCCTATGGTGCTCGCCAAGTCGTATCGATTCCGCCGGATCGGCTCCGGATTATTCGCCACCCTCGTCTGCGCCGCGGCACTGTTGAGCGGCTGCAGCCATTTCCGCCATTCGGACGAACAGGCGAACGCCGCGAAGACGCCCGGAATCGATCAGCTCGTTACGTTTCAAGGCGCCAAGCTGGCGATGCTGACGCCGACGACGGCGCCTGCCCAGCAGGAGGATCGCCAGGCGTTGGCCCGGGTCTTTACCGAGACGCTCGGCAAGCAGCGTCCCGATCTCGCGGCGATACCTTTGCCGGCGACGCTCTCCGCCATCAACACTGCCGGCCTCGCCGGCGCTTACGATCAGATGTATGTCGGCTACAAGAACACCGGCCTGCTCGATGGCCAGACATTGCACCAGATCGCACAGGCGGTCGGTGCCCGTTACCTCATCCAGTTGAAGCTCGCATCGTTCAACCAGGAGGGCACCGGCGGGATGTTGTCTTTCATGGGGCTGAGCTTGGGGCACAAGCAGACCGCCGATCTGCGCCTGTCCGCCCAGATATGGGACGGCAGCGACGGCAGTATCGTCTGGGAACGCTCGACCGAGCAATCCGACACGAAGCGATCGCTCATCGTCAGCCGGACGATAAAGATGGAGGATATCGAGAAGTCCGCCGCCGAAGACCTGATCAAGCAGCTTCCCCACTAGCCTCTCCCGCCGCGCCGTCTCCGGCGGAGCGGCGGGGGGGGGGAGCCCGACCAGGTTTCGTATCAGGGGATGCAACGGCATCCGCCGATGCGCGGCGCGGAGATGATCGATGCACGCTCACCGCCCCTTTGGCCTGCGGTTGCTGCCTTTCGCTCTTGGGGCCATCGCGCTCGAAATCGCCTGGTATCTGCTCGTCGGCACGAGGTCCTATCCCTGGCGGGAGATGGTTGCCAGCCTCGGCCTCTACGCGCTGCGCCTGCCGCTGAAGCTGCTGCGGCCGGTGACCATGGCGCCGCTCGCGCTCTTCATCTGGTCGCATCGTCTTGCGACGGTTCCTCTCGATAGCGCATGGGGCTTGGCGGTGCTCTTCCCGGGCGTCGAATTTGCCTATTACTGGATGCATCGCGCCGGCCACGAGATCCGCTGGATGTGGGCGTCGCGTGTGGTGCATCACACCTCCGAACGGATTCATCTCGCGGGCGCCCTCCGCCTCGGCGTCACCGGATTCCTGTCGGGGAATTGGCTGTTCTACCTGCCGCTTTACCTGATCGGGCTCAATCAGCTGGCGGTCGGCGGCATGCTGGCGATCAATCTCTTCTATCAGTTCTGGCTGCATACCGATCTCGTGGGCCGTCTCGGGCCGCTCGAATGGGTGCTCAACACGCCGTCGCATCATCGCCTGCATCACGCCTCGAACCGCGACCATCTCGACCGGAATTATGGCGACATGCTGATCATCTGGGACCGGCTCTTCGGCTCCGTCGCGCAGGAACAGCCGCAAACCGAGATCGTCTACGGCCTCGTGCATCCCATCGGCAGCCTCGATCCGTTCAAGATCATCGCTCACGAATGGCGCACCATGGCGCGCGACGTGCGTCGTGCGCGGTCCTGGCGGGAGCGGCTGAGGCAGCTTTTTCGGGCGGCCGCGAGACAGCCTGGCGATTTCGGCGCCGATGGCGGTCGCGGCCGAGTAGGGGTGGTGTCCGCGGTGCATCTTGGATCCTCCCCGGCGATGATCTCTCGTCGATATCGGGGGAAGCCACCCGAATGAATCGTATTATTACCGTTGAGGCGCAGGGCGAGGACGACGCACATGCCAACGGGATATGCGGCAGGACTGCGGCCGGCCGCCGGGTGGTTTATGCTCGCCGCATGCGCGCCCGGCCATGGCATCCGGACCATGAATAGCCCGCGAGCCTATGCCGAGGCGCTCGATGCGGAGCTGATCTCGTGGTCGGCGGGCGGCGACAGGCGCGCCTTCGACGAGATCGTCACCCGTCACGGAGCCTTCGCCTTGCGCGTCGCGGCGCGCCTCGTTCCCGATCCACTGGTGGCGGAGGACGCGGTGCAGGAAGCGATGGTGCGCGCATGGTCGCAGGCGAGACATTTCGACCCGGGGCGCGCCCGCTTTACCACCTGGCTCTATCGGATCGTGGTGAATCTCTGCATCGACCAGCGCCGTCGCGTGCGGCCGCAGCCGATGCCCGAAAACTACGATCCCGTCGATCCCGCCGCCGGTGCGGACGAGATTATGGAAGTCAACGAGCGTCACGCCGCCCTGGCGCTCGCCCTCAGGGATCTGCCGGTGCGGCAGCGGGCGGCGATGGCGCTGGTCTATAACGAGGGCATGTCCGGGGCCGAGGCGGCGCGCGTGCTGGGCTTGTCGGCGAAGGCGGTGGAGCGGCTCCTGGCCCGTGCCCGGGCCGCTCTGCGGGAGCGCCTGCAGCCGAAACACGGCGGGAAGGAGACCTGGAAATGTTGACGCTTGGGCGGTTCAAGGCGCTGGCCGACAGCTATGGGGCCGA
>DAHUYF010000107.1 GCA_027315365.1 Rhodospirillales bacterium
TTGGCGCCGTTTGCGCGGCCGAGGCGGGTGCCCGGGACCTCCTCCGGGCGCAGCAGGAGGTGGAACTCCGGCTCGAGCGGGCTTTCGGCATAGAATCCGACCAGCGCAATCAGCCGGCGATGCGCATTCCCGTCGGGCAGGAGGTCGCGGAACCGCGCATAGGGCAGCGGGCCGAGGGCGAGACGGACGCCGGCCTGCTGGTCCCAGGCGCGGCGTCCCAACACGGCGCCCTGGCCGAGCCGGTTGTTGCGGCCGGCCACGCCGAGCCGTGTCCGCTCGCTCTCGTCGATGGCGAGCCAGCGACCTTGAAGCGCCGTCCCCTTGACCGGCACGCCGAAATAGTCGGCGAGCAACCGTTCGAGGCCGTGCAGGCTGCGCGGCCGCTGCGCCAGCAGCCCGGCGTAATGCAGCAACGCCCGGTCCGGGAACGCCATCCGTCCGCGCAGCTCCGGCAGCGCCACGCCGATGAGTGCGAACAGATAGAGCGCGAAATTGCTGTCGGCCGGCGTGCCGCGCGTCAGGCCGGGGCGGTGCTTGGCGCGGGCGCGGTAGAGCAGCGAGAGCAGGCGGTGATTGAAGATATCGAGGAAGTCGCGGGCCGCCGTGTCGCCGCGCCGCGTCCGCGCCAGCACATGCTCGCTCAGCGGCGGCGGCAGCGGCCCGAAGCCGCCGGCCAGCCCCATGAAATTCACCACCATCTCCGGCGGCGCGCCCGGCCGTGCGCCGAGCGTGATCTGGTCGATCTCGCTCGCCGGAAAGGCGGCCATCAGGCTGGAGCGGAAGCGCACCGGCTCGGGCCGAACGCCGCTCGTCTCGCCGACCCGAGCCGCGCGCGGCATCAGCCGTTCGAGCAGATGCACCGCCTGAAAGAAATCGAAGCGGTAGCCCTCGGCAAAGAGCTGCTCGGCTACAGGACGATCCGTTCGCCAGCCAAAGGCGGCCATGTCTTCCAGATTCCGTCGCGTTGTGCGCTCGTGAGCACGAGCTGCGTAAAGCTGTTGGCAGCGGCGTAGAGACCGAGGAAGCGGCTCAACACCGCGCCGAGAAGAAAGGCGCTGGCGCCGACATAGAGCGTCTCGTCGACGCCGAGCGTCACCTCCATGCCGCGGCAGAAGCCGCGCCAGCCATCGTTGCCGATGCGGCGCACCACCGGACGGCTTGCCAGCGAGCGCAGGCCCTGGATCTGCTTCTCCACCGTGCCGCCATCGAGGCTCGCATAGAGCCGCAGGATTTCGCGCAGCGCGTTCAGCCCCTGCTCGCCATCGCCGAGCGACAGCTGGTTCAGCGAGAGGTGCGAAATCAGCCGCCAGAGCGTATCGCCGGCAAGCGGCGGCGTGAGCTGGCGGGTCGGCTTGGTCAGGCAGGCGATGCCCGAGACCGGCGCGTCGATCTCGATCTCGAGCCGGGTCCCCGGCCCGATATGCTCGGCCAGGCCGCGGTTGGTAGCGAGGGTATGGGCGAAGGCGGTCTGCGAGGGCGGCCGCGTCGGCGTGAAATCGAGGTCGAGGAAGGAAAGCAGCACGTCGGTCCCCGGCATGTCGGCACGGCCCGTCGCCTCGCGGCGCGCCGTCCAGAAGGCGCCCTGCCGGTTCATCGACGCATGGTGATCGTAGGAGAAGTAGGGCAGGAAGGTGCGGCTGTCGTCGGCCAGGTCCGAGGTGGCGGAGACCTTGAGGATCGAATGGATCTCGGTGCTGCGCTCCCAGCGGTTGTCCGGCACCAGCAGGTATTCGGTCTTGGTCTGATCGATGCGGATGGGCTCGGTCGTCTTCGGGAAGAGATTGATGATCGGCGTGGCGCCGAGTGCGAAGCTGCGCCGGTTGATGCCGAGGCGCCGCTGCGGGCTCTTGCGCAGCAGGAACAGGAGATCGAGCGATTTGTGCGGACCGAGCGGCGGCAGCCGCGTCAACTCGAAGAAGTGGAATTTTTGCGGGAAGACGAAATATTCCTGGATCAGCCGGTAGCCCAGATGGGCGTTGCTCGGATAGGGCAGCAGCCCGTCCTCGACGGCAAAGCCGACGGCCTCGACGGATTCCGCCGGCAGGCGGGCGCTCGGCGCCTTTCTGCCCTCGGGCATGACGGCGACGCCGACGAGTTCATTGAACAGCAGCTCGTAGATCGTGCCGGCGACGCCCGGCTCGGCGCCGATGAAAAAACGCAGGCTCGGCGGCACGACGTCGGCGAAATTCCACTGTCCCTGGCACTGCAGCTTGAGACGCAGCACCGCGGCGACCTCGGGCATGGCGTCGAGAAAGTCGTAGTCGGCGGCCGGTGCCAGATCGGCATGGGCGATCTCGATCGGCCAGAGCGTCACCGGATAGCCGGTGCGGAAGCGGCAGGTGAGCCGGTCGCGCTGCGGCCCGGCGGTCTCGGCAAAGACCGCGGTCTGGCGCGGAATGAGGAAGCCCTGCGCCGCGCGCGCCTGGGCCGCGTCCACCGCGAATTGCGCGATCGCCATCGAGGGCACCGGCGCCACCAGATGCGGGTAGAGGACCGACAGCAAGGCCGTCGGGATCTCGGGGAACTCGCTGTCGAGGGTGCGCTGGAGACGCGCCGTCAGGAAGGCGAAGGATTCGAGCAGCCGCTCGATATGGGGGTCCTGCGATTCCGCCCCGCCATATTCGAGCCGGTTGGCGATTTTCGGATAGCGGCGCGCGAAATCGAGGCCGCGGTCGCGGAGATAGGCGAGCTCTCGCTGGTAATAGGCGAGGATGTCGTCGAGCCCGTCACTCGCCATGGCTCTCGCCGGTGCCGTGCACCGAAACGGCAAAGGAAATCGGCTCGATCATCGAGCCCAGACGCAGATCGCCGTCGACATGGACGATGAGGGCGCCGTTCTGCCGGGCGTCGCGTTCGACGCGGACGCGCGGATTGGCGAGCCGCGGCTCGTAGGTCTCGATCGCCTGGCGCAGCGCCTGTATCAGCCTGGTTTCGCTGTCGAAGTCGCGCGGGCCGAACAGCGACAGATCGGGTATGCCATAGTCGATCGTGCTGCGCGCGCGGGCGGCCAGGATGTCGGCGGCCACCGGCGCGCGGGTATTGAGCAGCCGATCGAGCTCGCGGGCGACCGATTGGCGCAATACCGCCGGCGGCAGCATGCGCAGCGGCTGCGCCTCGGCATCGACATCGGGATCGACGTCGGTGAGACGCTCGAACAGTGGCGCCGGCGCCCCGGAAACGAAGCGCGGCTCGCTCACGTCGCCGCACGCGCGCAAGCGCTCGTTGGCGGCGTCAGCCTGTCCCGGCCAAACGCCGGAGCCGCGGCCCGCGGGCTAGCATCGCTGGAAACCACCCCTCACCTCCCGCCGTTTCGCGGCGGGGCTCCTCGCTCCCCCCGACGGGCGAGCAGCCTTGCGCCGCAGCGGCAAAGCCGTCGCTACGACACTTCCTGCTTGATCAGGTCGTGCTTTACCGGCTGGGCGCCGTCGGCGGTGCCGTCATCCTTCTTCTGCGGGATGTATTTGTACTCGATGACGCCGTAATTGAGCGCCACCGTCTCGGTCGGGACGTCGCCGGTGCCGCCGCCGAAGCTGATGTTCGACACGATGATGTTCGACATCACGACCTCGAGATACTTGACCGGCTTGTTGTCGCCGTCGGCGCGAAAGGCGGTGAAGGTGCCCTTGCCGATCAGCTTGCCGCTCCAACACTGCTTCAGCAGGTCGTCGGTTGCGGAGTCGAGGTATTTGGTGATGGTGAAATCGGAATGATTGGCCTGCTCGACCGTGCCGCCGCCCGCCGAACTGCGCGTCGGCGAGGTCGGCTGGTTGAAGGAATGGCTCCAGGACAGAACCTGGATTTCGCCGGTGTGGTCGCTGTCCGAGGACTCGCCCGTGATGTCAGGCGTCTCGAGCTTCAGGAACATATTGCCAGCCATGGAGGCTCTCCCCGTTCGCTTTGCTTATGCCGCGCTTACGCCGCCGCCGGTGGCGGCAGCTCCGCCACCAGGCGGATCGACGCCGTCAGTTCCTCGAGCTGGAAATGGGGCCGGAGGAACACGGTGGCGCGATAGACGCCCGGTTTGCCGGGGACGTCGAAGACATCGACACGCGCTTCGCGCAGCGGATATTTCGCCTTCAGATCCTGGCCGGCGTCGTCCTTGCCGAGGACGTAGTCGATGATCCAGGTGTTGAGATAGGTCTGCACGTTTTCCTTGGTCATGAAGGAGCCGATCTTGTCGCGCATGATGACTTTGATGTAATGCGCGAAGCGCGAGGCGTTGAGCATGTAGGGCAGCCGCGCCGAGAGCGCGGCGTTGGCATTCGCCGTCGCGAGATTGTAGACCTTCGGCTTGTTCGTGGTCTGGCCGCCGAAGAAGGCGGCGTAGTCGGTGCCCTTGCAATGCACCAGCGCGACGAAGCCGAGGTCGCTCAACTCCTTCTCGCGCCGGTCGGTGATGGCGATCTCGGTCGGGCATTTCAGCGCGATGTCGCCGTCATCGGTGAGGAAGGTGTGCGCCGGCAGACCCTCTACCTTGCCGCCGCCCTCGACGCCGCGGATCGCCGCCGTCCAGCCGTGCTTGGCAAAGGCATCGGTGATGCGGACGCCGAGCGCCCAGGCGGCATTGCCCCAGAGATATTTGGCGTGATCGCGCCCGTCGGTGTCCTCGACGAAGTTCATGCCTTCGACCGGCACGGTGTTGGGCCCGTAGGGCAGCCGCAGCAGAATGTGCGGCAACGCCAGCGTCACGTAGCGCGAGTCCTCGCTCTCGCGGAAGGAGCGCCAGGTGACCAGCTCCATGCTCTCGAATATCTTGGCGAGATCGCGCGGGATGCCCAGCTCGGTGAAGGCGTCCATGTCGAACAACCGCGCGCTGGCCGCAGCGATGAACGGCGCATGCGCCGCCGCGGCGACGCTCGACAGCTTCTGCAGCAGCTGCACGTCCTGGGGGTGGCGCCCGAATTCGTAATCGCCGAGCAGCATGCTGTAAGGATGGCCGCCGAAAGTACCGTACTCTTCCTCATAGACCTTCTTGAAGAGTGCGCTCTGATCGAACTCGACCGCCTTGTCGAGGTCCTTGAACAGCTCCGCCTTGGTGATGTTGAGCAACCGGAGCTTCAGCCGCGTGCTGGTCTCGGTGTTCATCACCATGTAGTGAAGGCCCCGCCAGGAGGCCTCCATCTTCTGCAGGTCGGGATGATGCAGGATCTCGTTGAGCTGCGCGCTCAGGAGATCATCGATCTCGGCGATGCGGTCGTTGATCGCCTCGGCGACGTCGGCCTTGACCGTGCCGCCTTCGGCGAGCACGTCGTGGACGAATTCACCGACGAGATCGCGAGCGTAGTCGCGCTGCGATTCATCACGCGCGAGCTTGCCGTCGATGATGATCTTGTCGAGCAGGCTGGCCGGCGCTGCGCCGTTGCCGCCCTGGGTTTCTTCAGCCATGTGCGCCTCCTCCTGCGACCTATTGAGCGGGCTTCGCCTCGGCGCCTTCGCCGAGATCCTTCTTGAGCGCGGCCTGGCTCTCGGTGTTCTGGATGACGTCCTTCAACAGCGCGTCGAGCCCATCATTGCCGTCGAGCTTGGTGAGGAGGTCGCGCAACCGCTGGCGGCCCTCATACAGCTTCTTCAGCGCCGGCACCTGCTGGATGATTTCCACCGGCCCGAACTGGTCCATGTTCTTGAAGACGAGTTCGATATTGAGCTGGTCGGGGCTGTCCTTGACCAGTTTGTTGGGCACGCGGAACGCGAGGCGCGGCGAGATCGCAGCCAGCACGTCGTCGAAATTGTCGCGGTCGATCTCGACGAATTTCCGGTCCTTCACGGGCGGCAGCGCCTCGGCCGGCTTGCCCGAGAGATCGGCCAGCATGCCGACGATGAAGGGCAGCTCCTTCTTTTCGATCGCATTACCGATCTCGACGTCGTAGGTGATCTGAACCCGCGGCGGACGTACCCGATCGAGCTTATGTTGTGTGCTCTCGGCCATGTGGAGCTCCCCTCGAAGCGCACTCGCAACGACCTGCGAGTAAAAATGATTCAACCGGTTCAATCAAGCGGATTGTATGGCTCCGCGCGATTATCTTTGCCGCCGCTTTAACCGATTTCGCCGCAATACGGTCACATCCAAGTAAATCCATGCGCGGCCTTCAGCGAGGATTGAGTCCAAGCAATTCGAAGAGTGCGGCGAGGTCGTTGCGTCCGCGGGTCATCTCCGCGAGCAGCTCGTGCAGCGGCATCGTGCCCCAGGCATAGGCGCGCCGCAGCAGGTACGGCGTCGGACTGTGCGGCTCGGTGTGCGACAGAAACTCCGCGACCTCCAGGATCAGCCGGTAGGCTTCGTCGCGGTCGCGGATTACGCCATCGAAGGGCGGCGGCGCCGGCTCGGCTGCCGCCTCCTCCGCTGCCGGCGCGGGCGCGGGCGCCGGTTTCGTTGCTTCTGCCGCCATCGGCACCTCGCCTCGGTTTCGCAGGGTCGCCTGCACCAATCCCTGGATATTGCTCAGCGCGCCCCGCAGCGCCGCCAGGCTCGGCGCATTGCGGCCGCATTTTTCGTCGAGCAGACGGTCGAGATCGCCGAGCAGCGCCAGCGACGCCTCGATCCGGCGCCAGGTGCTGTGATAGAAGGCGCTGGGCGTCGCCGCCGCCGCCGCTTCGAACTCCGCGAGCTTGACGCCAGCACCCGGCTTGGCGCTCGGATGCGCCTTATGCATCTGCTCGAGCCTCAGCGCATTGGCATAATGCTCCCAGGCATATTCGTTGGGCGTGACGATGCCCGCCCGGGTCAGCGGCAGGCGATAGAGCGTCTGCGGGAGATGCGCGTTGACCCATTCCAAGGGCGCCACGCGGTAGGAGATATCCGCTTCCTCGATGGCGGGATGAAGCTGCGGCCAGAAGGCCTGGCAGAGACCGACGATCAGTCCGAGCCCGGTGGGCAGGCCGGCGAAGCCGTGGCGTTGGATAAGGCCTTCGAGCAGCCAGCAGGCGATCTGGAGGTCCTTGGAGCGGGAGGCGAGCGCCTCGCCGGCGAGCCGCACCACCTCGTCCCAGTTCGCGCGTTTGAGTTCCGTCTGCCAGACGCCTTGCGGCAGGCTGGCGTCATCCTCGCGCCGTGCCTCGCGAAGGCGCTCGTACTCGCCGGTGAAGCGCAGCGACGCGCCGGTCGGGCTGGAGCCCGGCAGCGGCGCCAGAATTGCTTCGAGATCGATGCCGTAGGGCGCCCCGGCGGCGGCGGCCGGCTCCGCCTCGCGCGGGATCGCTTCGGCGCTCATTGCAGCGCCTCGTCGCGCAAGGACGGGGCGCGTGTCGGGAAATCCGGCATGACCAGCGCCACCGGCGACTTGCCGCCGGGCGGTACCGTCGAAAGCCGCAAACGGATGAACGCCTTGGCCTCTCCCACGGGGCCCGGCGCCTTGGCTTCCGGCCCGGTGACACTCACCGTATGCGTAGCAAATTCAAGAACTTGCGGCGATATTTCGGCGCGCCGGTCGAGCTCGGTCGACGGCGCGTGGTGTGCCATCAGCAGCCGCAGTAGCGCCCAGCGCCCGTCATACCGCCAGCTCACCGTCCGGCTCTTGGCATCGGGCGTGTCGGCGACCTGTTCCAGGACCGGCGAGATCGGCCCATCCTTGGCCCAGCGCAGGTTGACGCTGACGGGATCTGTAACGTGCCAGCGCACCGGCTTGGCCGGCTCGCCGCGGCGCAGCACCTGGTCGCCGATCGTCACCTGCCAGCCGATGATCTGGTCGGCCCCCTGCTCGAAGCGGCGGTTGACGCGGAAGTCGACCTCGACATCATAGCCCGGCAGATCGGCCGCGCCGTCATCGAGGAACGGCGCGAAGAAAGCGCGCACTTTTTCCATCTGGTCGAGGAAGGCGAGCGCTTCCTGCTGCGCCCCGGTGGTGCCGCGGGCGAGCGCCCGGCGCGCGGCCGGCGCCCGGGCGGCAAAGAGGCGCAGATAGTCGAGGAGCGCGCCGAGCTGGGCGGCGGCCGCGTCATTGCCGAGGGAGTCCGCCGCGAAGGGGTAATGACCGGCAAGGCTGCGGTTGAAGGCGTCGGCAAGCTGCGCGTAACCGGCGGCGCCGGCCGAGCTGGCGATCTCGCCGCATTGCGCCAGCAACCCCTGGCGCAAAGCGTTGCGACGCTCCAGGAAATAGTCGCCGGTGGCGGCGTAGCGGTCGCCCGAGAGCTGTTCGACGCAGCCGTCCCGCGTCACCTGGGCGAGGTCGAAGCGAATGAAATTCTCCAGCGCCGTCACCGAGTTGCGCGGATTGCTGTTCTGATATTTCTGCAGCTCCAGGACGATGCGCTGCCACTTCGGAACCAGCGGCGTCGGACGCCAGTTGAAGGCGAAATCGCTGCGGGTGAGGAAATCCAGCAGCGGCTGGGCGCCGTCATCGGCCAGCCGCGCCACCCAGCCCCGTTCGGTATCGAGATACTGCGCCAGCTCGACATCATCGTGCAGCCCGAAAGCGACCAGCGTGGCAGGGACCGACGGGTTCCAGGAGCGGATGCTGCCGCGCATGGTGTAGGGCTGCTCGCGCTCCAGCAGCGTGTCGATCCGCTCCAGCAGTCCGTAGGATTGGCGCCCGGCCACCTCGCGCAGCGTGCGGTAGGTCTGATCGAGATTGAGCTGCGACAGCACGCTGAGGAGGTCGCCGAGCGGCCGCGCCGCGCGGCCGAAGGCGCGGGTTTGGGCGAAGAGCGTACCTTCCGTCGATGGCGCGTCGCTCGCGGTTGCGCCGGCGATCTGCGCCTTGGCGATCGCCGTCGTCATGTTGACGTTGAGCCGCTGGCGCGCCGCGGCGTCGACGACGCGGCGGAAATCGGCCGGCACGAGCTGCAGATCGCCGTCGAGGAACTGCTCGTAGCCGCGATAGAGCGCGATCGCCTCGCCCAGGCGATCGGGATCCCAGCCGCCGACGGTGCCCGGTGCGGCCGCCGCGATCAGCAGCGGCTGCGTCGGCGCCATGAACGAGCGACCGATCAGCGGCGGCAGGGCCGCGGCGAGATGCGCCACCGGCGGCGACAGCCGCAGCGCGACACGCCCCTCGCTCTGATCCAGCATCGGCACCGAGCGACGCAGCTTGATCTGGGCGAGATCGCCTTGCAGCTGCCGCAGGCGAAGATTGGTGCGGTCCTGCAGAAATTGCGCGGCGCCGGCGCCGAAAAACGCCGAACTGCCGATCTCGGTCATCAAGCGCGCGAAATCCGGATCGCTTTCGATGCGGGGGCGCAGCACCCAGCCGAACTCGGGATCGCCCAGCATTCCCTGCGCCGCCGACAATGCGTCGTTGAGGCGGACCAGCTGCGCGGCCGCGTCGCCATGCGTCGCAACCGCCCGGTCGAGGCCATCGAGGGCGGTCGCCACCTGCAGCAAACGGCTGGTAATCGGACCGTTGAAGTCCATCAGCAGCTCGACCGGCTGCATCAGCGCCTGCAAGCCGGCGACGGCACGCCCGCCATAGAGCGCGGGATCGAAGCGGCGGATCACGACGTTGTGCAGCGCGGCAACGTAGAGGTCGCTGTTGAGGAAGAAATCATGCGGCAGCTTGGTGTCGAGCAGGAAGGCGGTGAGCGCTTCGATATCGGCGAGCGAGCGCTCGGACGTGTCGAGGTGATTGTAGATCGCGGCGCTTTCCTCGATCTGGCGCAGGCCGCCGACATAGCCGGCGACGCGCCTCATTTCCGGGCTGCCGGCGAGTGCGTAGGGCTTGCCCTCGATCGGCTTGCCGCGGCCGGCAACGGCGGCGTCGATCAGCGCCGTGGCGCGGCGATCGAACTCGCGGCGCATGGCGTTCAGGACCACCGCGTTGAAGCCCAGCGTGAAGTGATCGACGATGCGGTCGTCGATGCCGGACAGCCACGAACTCGGCAGCCAGACGGACCGCAGATGCTGAACGTCGAGCTGTGCGAACATGCGAAGCAGCTCGCTGGCATCGGCGCCGCCCGCGGTCGAGGCTGCGACGCCGCTCTCCCGCTGCTGCACCCGGCCTACGCCCTGCACGATATAGGTGATCGGCTGCATCAGCGACTGCGTCTCGTGCGCCAGCTGGCCCGCGGCATGCCACAAGCCGACGCCGCCGATCAGCACGAAGGCGGCGAGGCCGGCGGCGGCAATGCGCACCGGGCGCGACCGCGGCAGCTGCCCGGATCGCGCGACGGCAGCGAGGTTGGGCTCGCGCAGAATCTTCTTGGCGAAGAGGTCGCGCGCGAAGAGAGGCCAGCGCCGCGGCTGCCCGCCCGCGGACGGAATGCGATCATGGCCGGCGCTGGCGACGAGCCCGCCTGCCCGTCGCGGCGGCGGCCCGCCATCGCCGACGAAATAGAGGCCGCGGAAGAAGAAGGCGTCGTGATAGACGCTCTGGCGGAACAGGCTGGTGCAATAGAGGCGCAGCGGCTCGTGCAGGCGCTCGAACTCGGTCGGAAACAGCAGCGCGCCTTCGGGGTCGGCGAGTTCCGCCTCCTTGCCGGCGAGGTCGAGATGCAGGCGATAGAGCGTCTCGGTGAGGCCGGCAAAGGCGTGGTCGAAGGTCTCGGTGGTCACTTCGGCGTCGAGATCGCGCCCGCTCGACCAGCCGAAGATCTCATCGCGCCGATTGACCGGCGCCTCGCTCCAGAAGCTCTGGAAGCCCGGAATCCAGTCGCATTTGGTGACCACGACATAGACCGGGAGTTTCAGACCGAGCCGCTGCTGCAGGTCGAGCAGATGGCGGTGCAGCTGGTCGGCCTTGGCCAGCAGCGCGTCGACGTCAAGCCGGTCGGGCCCGATGAAGTCGCCGCAGGGAATGGCGACGACCACGCCGTCGATCGGCCGGATCGGCCGATGCTCGGTCAGCAGCAGCAGCAACTGCCGCCAGGCGTGCTCATCGCCATGCTGGCGCTCGGGATCGAGCACAAGTTGGCCCGCCACGTCGAGCACGACGCCGCCGTCGAAGAAATGCCAACTGAGCGCGCGGCCGGGCAGCGGCGGCTCGGCCTGCATTGCCCCCATTGGACGCAGCGCCTCGAGCTCGGCCAGGAGGCTGGTCTTGCCGGCGCCCTTCTCGCCGAGCACGAGGTACCACGGGATCGCGTAGCGCCAGCGATAGCCCGGCGTCACGCGGCGCAGATAACGCAGCGCCGCCGCGAAGGAATGGCGCAGCTCCAGTGGCGCGATGGGCGCCGCCGGCGCCGCTTCGAGCAGCGGGACGGCCCCCGCCGGCACCGGCTGCGCCGCGGGCGCGGCTTTCGCGGCGGCGCCGCGACGCAGCAGCAGGAAGATCACGGCAAGAAGGAGCAGCGCCAGCACGGCGACGACGATGCCGATGAGCACGGCGTAGGGCGCCACTATGCCGATGACGTCGAGCATCGCCTCAGTGTCGCTCCTGCTGCATCACCGGGCTTCCCAGAACGCTCTCGACGCCGGCCGTGCCGCGCGTCCAGACGATATGCTGCACGACGAGATAGACCGCGACCGCAACTGCGATGGTGACGACCCAAGGCCGCAGATGCGGCAGCCTTACCGGCCGGCCGTCGTCGAGCGTATGCGCATAGGCGTCCCCGAACACCGGGAGCGCGTGATCGAACCGCAGCGGCCCGTGGCGCTCGACGATCTGTCGCAGCACGCGGCGGTACTGCCGGAGCGCCGACTGATCGGCGATGGCGCGGTATTTGCCGCGGAATCCCAGCGACAGCGTCACCAGATAGACGGCGGCGAGATCGGCATTGGCAGCGGTGCCGCGCGCCACCAGCGCGTCGATATTGTCGAAGATGCGCTCGCCGGCGATGCGTGTCTGGAACAGCGCCACCTCGACGAGATGCTCGGTCCACTGCGCCCGGCCCGCCCAGTCCGTCATGTAGAGCAGCACCTCGTCGGCCAAAGCCGCCATGACGTACTGCGCCTCGCGGTAGAGTTCGGCGCTGTAGATGCCGCCGGACCGGGTGGCGCCGACATAAAGCCGCTCGAGGAAGGCCTTGAGGTGATGGTGCGCCACCACCACCGGATCCTGCTGGCGCTCCTCGCCTTCCTCAGGAGCCAAGGTCTTGGCTCCGGCATGGAGCGCGTATTTGACCCGCATCAGCTCGCGGTAGAACTGGCGAAGCTGCGCCGGCAGCGAGTGCTCGACCGCCTCGTCCGAAGCGCGCGACGGGAAGCTACGCTGCTGCACCATCAACTCGGCCACCGGTCCACCTATGGGGCGAGCGTTTGCGCGGTCATGCCGCGGGGACGCATGATCGCCGTCACTTCCCGGGCGCGGCGCGGACGTAAAGAACGATCTCGAGCGGCCGGCGCGCGCCGCCGGCGTCGCGCGGATTGGCGATCTCCAGCATCCGGCCGGCAGCGACGAAATTGCGATCGGAGGCGATGCGGAACACCAGCGTGCCGCGCGTGGGTACGACGTCGAGCGCCTCGCTCTCGACGATGCGCGCGCGCGCCGCGCCACGGATGCGCGCCTCCATCATCGGCTGAATCTGCTCGCTGTCGCCGATCAGGCTCTCCTCGATCCATTGCGCGAGGTCCTGCTCGGCGGCGCCGGCACGTCCGCGCACGCCGATCAGCAGCTCGCCGTCGTCAAGCCATGCCGGATCGAGCTTCAGGCGGAAGGAATTGCCCTCCTGGGTAAACGCGATCGTCTGGTGCAGCTCGGTGATGGTCTCGATCACCCGCTCGATGAAGGTGAGCAGCGGTCCGAACGACGCCGCGGGATCGTCGTGGTCGTAGCGCTCGAAGATCGGCGGCACCATGCCGGGTCCCAGCGGCGCAATCTGGCCGGCGATGCCGGCGGCCAGCACGAAGAGAGCGAAGGGATGCGCCCGGCCGGTGTTGAGCGCGGCCTCGAGCGCGGGCAGGCCGGCGACCAGGCAGTGAATGGCGCTGCGCGCCTCGAGCAGCGAGGCCTGGCGCCCCGCGCCGCTCGCGCCCTGCGTGCGATCGGCGAGGAACGATGCCTTTTGCCGCACGCCCTGCGCCAGCGCGAGGCAAAGCTGGCCCAACGGCGTGTCGAGCGCCACCGCGAGCTGCGGCGGCAGGTAGCTCGGCGTAAGCTGCAGCGTGTCGTTGGCGAAGGAGACCTCGGCGATGGGCATGGCGGTGTATTTGGCCGAGGGCCTGTCGCCCACCAGCAGCATCAGATTGGGTCTGAGCCGCGGCAGCCGCATCGGGTTGTCGCCAGTATTGTGGTCGACCACTTCCTCGCCCTCGACCGAGCGGAAGCGCGCCGCTTCGCCGGAATCGGAGGACACCATGTCGGACCGCTGCATCGGCGCGACGAGATAGATCTTGGCCGGAGCATCGCGCAGCCGCTCGGCAAGCGGCAGCAGATCCAGCTCGAGCGCAGCCCCGTCCTCCTGTGGGTAGCTGACGGCAAGCCCGTCCGGCAGGATCGCCTGCAACGCCAGCACGCGGAAGCATCCCATGGCGAGCCGCGCACGGTCGATCTGCAGGCTGATCAGGCCCCAATGGAACGGCATCGCCTGCGCCAGATGGAAATGCAGCAGCAGTTCCGAACGCAGTCCCGCCTGCTGGAAATGCTGCGGCGCCAGCAGCATGCCCTCATGCCACTGCACCGCCTCGGGAATCGAGCGGAGATCGGTCATGAGCGGATCACCGCGCGGCCGTCCGCGGCGGCAGAATGGCGAAATCCTTGTCGCCGAGCGCGACAAGCGCGCGCTCGATCCCGTCGATCCGGGCGCGATGCGTGCCGTCGCTGGCGTAGTCGGCAAAGACGAAGGCGGCGATCGCTTGTCTTGCTTTCCGCGGCACCGTCTCGGTCGGCCCCTGCTGGCCCGGCACCACCTCGACCGAGGCGAGATCGAAGCCGGTGGGGAACGCCTGCGCGATCTGGCCGCGCTTCTGGAACCAGTCGTGGGCCGTCATCTGCACCAGCAGCGGCACCAGTTGCTGGTCGTAGACATAGACGATATCGACGGCGATCGGGCTGTCCTGGTTGGCGCCTTGCGCCACCTCGAATTCGATGAAACGGGTGTGGATCGACTTGTCGTCGCCGAACAGGCCGAAGAAGCTGCAGCCCGCGAGCAGCGCCGCTCCGACGAGCGCGCCCAACCCCAGCGCCGACCTCCTCCTCCCCTGCCCGATCTCGCCGGCGTGTTGTCCGCCTGCCACCACCTGTGCCGCCCCCGCAAAAGCACAACGGGGGGAATTCAACGATCAATTGCCTGCCTTGTCAATCGAGGTTAACTTTTCAGAACAAATGAAAGTAAATAAATGCCCATGTGAACATTTATGTCCGATTATATTCGCATGTTTGATCATGGGTTCTTTTTTCTCGGAGAATAGCCAGGGAAACTGCGGCCACTGTCCTTGACGATAGCCGGTGCGGAACATCGTCGGAGCAAGCGCGGCGACGATAAGGTCGATGCGCACGGCTCCCCCACTTGCCTCGATGCCGGACGTGGTGCGCTGACGCAAGGCGGCCCCGGCCTCGACTGTCGTGTTGATTGTCGATGGCCAATCCAAAGCGCGCGGCACGCGCATCGCGTGGCAATTAGCCGCGGCAGGGGCGGCGCCTCGGGCGGTCAGAGCTCGATGACCAGCCCGTCATAGCCGGGCTCGACCCCCGACGGCAGCTCGCGACAAAGCGTTGCGTAGTCGAGGCTCTCATCCATATGCGTCAGCACCGCGCGCCGGGGCCTCACGCGGTCGATCCAGCCGAGCGTCTTGGCGAGATGGGAGTGGGTCACGTGCTCCCGGCGGCGGATGCAGTCCACGATCCAGACATCGACGCCGCGCAGCGTCGCGAAGGCGCCCTCGTCGAGTTCGATCACGTCGGTCGAATAGGCGAAGCCGCCGATGCGAAAGCCCAGCGTCTGGGAGAAGCCATGGTCCTGACGGAAGGGCATGACCGGAACGCCCGCCGCGGTGAACGGGCCGTCGACCGCATAGGGCTCGAGCACCGGCTTGTAATAGATCGACTGCCGCCCGGGTTTCACGGGATCGAAGACATAGCCGAAGCGGCGGCTGATCTCGGCCAGCGATTGCGCGCTGCCAAAGACCGGTATGCCGCTCTGCATCAGCCAATTGACCGAGCGCAGATCGTCGATGCCATGCAGATGGTCTGCGTGGGTATGGGTGAAAAGCACGGCATCGATCCGCCGCACCCCGGCGTCGAGCAGCTGCTCGCGCAGATCGGGCGAGGTGTCGATCAGCAGTGCCGAGCCGCCCTCCTCCACCAGCACCGACACGCGCCGGCGCCGGTTGCGCGGGTTCTGCGGGTCGCAGGCGCCCCAATCGCCGCCGATCCGCGGCACGCCCCAGGACGGTCCGCAGCCCAGCACCGTTACGCGCACGAAACTACCTTGGGATTTCGGGCTTTGTTAAACAGCCGGAAGAAATTTTCCGCGGTGATCTGCGCGAGATCGTCGGGGGCGACGCCCTTGAGCGCCGCCACCGCGGCGGCGGTATGGACGATGAACGCCGGCTCGTTGCGCTTGCCGCGCATCGGCACCGGAGCGAGATAGGGCGCGTCGGTCTCGATCAGTAGCCGGTCGAGCGGAATGTCGGCAACAATATCGCGGAGATCGCCGGCGTTCTTGAAGGTGATGATGCCCGAGAGCGAGATGTAAAAGCCCATTGCCAGCGCCGCCTCGGCAAGCGCGCGCCCGGTGCTGAAACAATGGATCACGCCCGGAGGCGGTTTCTCTTCGCGCAGAATGGCGATGGTCTCGGCATCGGCGGCGCGGCTGTGGACAATCAGGGGATAGTTTGTTTCACGTGAAGCGGCACAATGCGCGCGAAATACCAATGCCTGCAGGTCTTGCGGACTATGATCGTAATGAAAATCGAGGCCGGTCTCGCCGATGCCGACGACTTTTTCATGCCGGGCGAGAGCCGTGATTTGCGAAACGCGATCCGCTTCTACCGCAGCTTCATGTGGGTGGATGCCGACTGAACACCAGATATTGGGGTCGCTCTCGGCGATCGCGCGCACGCCGGCAAACTCGCCAAGCTTGGTGCCAATGGTCAGCATGGTCTCGACGCCGGCGCGGCGCGCCCGCGCCAGGATCTCCGGGCGCTCCTCGGGCGTCGCGTAATCGAGATGGCAGTGGCTGTCGACGAGCGTCATGCAAGCGTGCCCGCGCCTGCCCTCTCTGCGGCGGCAGCGCTCGGTCGTCCATACCACCAAAGATCGTCATGGCTCGGCGAAGTCCCGGGCATGACGAGCGAGTAAGTGGCTACCAACCGACGATCCGCGAAGCGCGCCCCAAAAGCCAAACCGGACAACCGCGACACCTCCCCGCTCACGGCTTCGCCTCCTCGACATAGCGCGGGAAAATGCCTTCCGGCTTGGGTAATTCCGTACCCGGAACGAGCGCCTGCGCCAGCGCGGCGAAGTCGCGCCGGTTCTCCGGCACCGCCAGCTGGTCGAGCAGCTTGGCAGCCGCCTGCGGCACTACCGGCTGGGCCAGCAGCGCCAGGTGGCGAATCACCTCCGCCAGCACGTACAGCACCGTGCCCATGCGCGGCAGGTCGGTCTTGCGCAGCGCCCAGGGCGCCTGCTCGTCGACATAGCGGTTCGCCTCGCCGACCACATGCCAGAGCGTCTCGAGCGCGCGATGGAACGCCTGTTCGGCGAAATCGCTGCGGAGCCTGGCGAGAAGCCCGCGCGCCGATGCCAGCAGCGCCTCGTCGGCAGCGGTGAGTCGTTCCGGCGTCGGCAGCCGTGCCGCGCAATTCCGGTTGATCATCGACAGAACGCGCTGCGCCAGATTGCCGAAATCATTGGCGAGGTCGCCGTTGAGGCGGTTTACCATGGCACGGTGCGAGAAATCGCCGTCGCTGCCGAAGGGCAGCTCGCGCAGCAGGAAATAGCGCAGGGGGTCGACCCCGTATCGCTCGACGAGCTGGCCGGGCGGAATGAAATTTCCCAGCGATTTCGACATCTTCTGCCCCTCGACCGTCCACCAGCCATGGGCGAAGACGCGCTTGGGCGGTGCCAGCCCGGCGCCCATCAGGAAGGCCGGCCAATAGACACAGTGGAAGCGGATGATATCCTTGCCCACCATATGAAGGTCGGCCGGCCAGAAGCGGGCGTAGTCGTTGCCCTCGGTCTCGGGATAGCCCAGCGCCGTTATGTAATTGGCCAGCGCATCGAGCCAGACATACATCACATGCTTTTCGTCGCCGGGCACCGGGATGCCCCAGCGGAAGCTGGTGCGGGAGATCGACAGGTCGCGCAACCCGCCCTTGACGAAGCTGATCACCTCGTTGCGCCGCGCGCGGGGTGCGATGAAATCGGGGTTCTGCTCGTAATGGGCGAGCAGCCGGTCCTGCCAGGCCGAAAGCCGGAAGAAATAATTCTCTTCCTCGACCCATTCGACCTCCGCGCCGGTGGGCGCGCGGCCGTCGACGAGTTCGCTCTCCTCGTAAAATGCCTCGTCCCGCACCGAGTACCAGCCGGCGAAGGTGCCGAGGTAGATCTCGCCGCGCCGCTGCAGCTCCCGCCATAGCGCCTGGACGCCCTCGACGTGGCGCGGCTCGGTGGTGCGGATGAAATCGTCATTGGCGACATTCATCAGCCGCGTCATGTCGCGGAATTCCTGGGAAATTCCGTCAGCATAGGCGCCCGGCTCAAGCCCGGCCGCGCGCGCCGCCGCCGCCACTTTCTGCCCGTGCTCGTCGGTGCCGGTGAGGAAATGCGTGGCGTTTCCGTCCAGCCGCATGAACCGCACCATCGCGTCGGAGGCGACCGAGGTGTAGGCGTGGCCGAAATGCGGCGGCCCGTTGATGTAGTAGATCGGCGTCGTCAGGTAATAGGGCCGGGCGGCGCTCATTTTCTCTCCTGGTCGCACGGGCGCGGGCTCAGCGCGCGGCCTCTTCAAGGGCGAAAAAGGCATTCAGCACGACCTGCTTGCGGTCGAGGTTGACGCTGTCCGCCTGGGCGAAAAGATGGGTGAGCTTTTCCCATAGCTCAACCCATTGATCAAGGCTGCGTCTGGCGGCGAGCCGGCGCATCGCCTGATCCTCGCCCGCCAGCGCCCCCGCCTCGTCGATACCGCCGGCGGCGAGCGCCACCATGCGGGCGAGCCAACCGGGCAGCAGCTCGGCCACCAACCGGAACGCCTCTTCGCCCTCGCCCCGCTGCAACCGATCGGCGAGCGCGTGGAGCGCCGCGCCGTCGAGCGCCGGCAAGCTCTCCAGCAATTTCACCAGGCTCCGATAGAGCCCGACGCCGCCGCTGCCGGCGAGATCGAGGGCGCGGCCGATGCTGCCCTCGGCAAGTCGTGCCAGCGCGGCGCGGTCGCCGGCCGCGAGGTCCGGCCGATAGCGCAGCAGCGTCTCCAGCACTGTCTCCGGC
Organism: Rhodospirillales bacterium; assembly: GCA_027315365.1. Lineage (GTDB taxonomy): Bacteria > Pseudomonadota > Alphaproteobacteria > ATCC43930 > CGMCC-115725 > DAHUYF01. The sequence continues at coordinate 18,234 of DAHUYF010000107.1, forward strand.
GCCAGCGGCTTCAGCGCCAGGGCGCGGCAGCGCGAGCGGATGGTCGGCAGTAGCCGCCCGGGATTGTCGCTCACCAGCAGCAGCACGGCACGTTCCGGAGGCTCTTCAAGAATCTTTAGTAATGCATTGGCTGCATTGCGATTCATGAAGTCGGCACCGTCGACGATAACGACCCGCCAATTGCCTTCGGCGGGGGTGAGACGAAGGAAGCCGGCGATGGTGCGGGTGTCGTCGACAACGATCTCGCTGCGCAGCTTCTTGCGCCGGGGATCGAGGCTGCGCTCGACAACCAGCAGATCGGCATGACCGCCCGAGGCGACCCGACGGAACACCGGGTGATCCGGCGCGACGGCCAACGACGACGGCGCGGCGGCAAGAAGCGCGGCGCCGCCTCGAGCAAGGAGGAACCGGGCGAAGCGGAAGGCGAGCGTCGCCTTGCCGATGCCGTGGGGCCCGCTCAACAGCCAGGCGTGAGGCAGCCGGCCGGAGCGATAGGCCTGCAGCAGCAGCGCTTCCGCCGCCTCATGCCCAAGCAGCAGCGAATTCTCCCGCGGCGATGGAACCGGGGCCGGCTCCCCGCCCTCGATCTCCTCGTCGGGTTCCTCTTCGTCGATCATGCGACACATGATAGCCCGCTCGGTACGAAACCGCCCGCGCGCCCGCGCATTTTCATGTCATAAATTAATAATTTAAATGTATAGCATTGAAAACAAACAGTATATTCTGTTGCAAAAATTGCCGCTAGCTTGCCGGGGTTCCGCGCGCCTGCGCCAGGTAGCCAGCGGCATCTTCGGGCAGCAGCAGGCGTTGCGCCAGCAAGGCGGCCACCACCCGCTCCACTGCCGCGACATAGGCCGCGCGGTCGGGATAGCGCTCGTCGAGCGAGCGGCGCGGGTCGGATTTTTCCAAGCGTTCCGCGGCTGATTTCGCAAACGGAATGAAGCTGCCGTCGCGGTCGGCGAGTTCGCCTTCCGGGTAGGGGGCGCGATAGAGATTCCAGCCGGTGTAGCTGCCACGCGGCACGGCGACGTCCGGCAGGCGCAGCCCGGCGATCTCATTGCCGTCCTCGTCCACCCGACAGACGAGGCAGCGATAGGTGTGCCCGGCAAGCCCAGGCGCAGCCCGGTCGCCGGGCGGCGCCACGGTGTTGGTGCGCCGCGCGACGGCAACGCCGGGCAGCTCGGGAAAGCCGGTCGCGTCCGGCGGCACCAAGCTGCCATCGGCGAGGCTGGGCACGGCGCTCGGCGGTGGCGGGCGACCCGAGACCACCCACTCGTCCAGCGCCACCAGCAAGGCGCGCAAGGCCGGCATCGGGTTGTGCGGGTTGCGCAGATTGGCTGCCGGGCCGCGATCGCGCGGGCTGCCCGGTCGGCCGCCGTGCTGGGTCCCGGCGATCAGATAGAGCCGCACCCCCTCGGGCAGCGCCAGGTCGCGCTCGCCCTGCGGATCCGTGTGCAGCAGCGAAGCGCCCTTCTGCCAGTATTCGGTCGAGGTGTTGGTCTGGATCAGCAGCGGGTCGCTGCCGTCGCCGCGCAGCAGCGCACCCTCCCGCCCGGTCAAGGGATCGGTCGCGGCCGCCGGCGAGAACGGGAATTCGTTCTCGGGGAACTCGTGGTCCTCATGCTGGGTGTTGGTGCGGAAGGGCTGGGCGAAGGGCTGGTTGAGGAACACCCGGCCGATCCCCGCGGTATGCGCCAGCACGCCGTCGAAGACCCGCCGCCCCGCCTCGTCGCGGTTGAAGCCCTGGGCGATGTGGTCGCGCAGATAGCGCCCGGCCTGAGAGATGCCGAAACCCAGCGCATGGCTCATCGGGCGGCCGAGCAGCGGTATTGTTTTGGAACCGGAATGATGTCCGAGCGCCATCGTTTCGGGACCGTAACGCAGGTGGCTCACGACGTCGCGCGTGGCGGCGAGGCCGATGCCCAGCGGCACCGGATCGCGCGCGAGGTAGGTGAAATCATAGAGCGTCCCGGGCTCGGGCGTCCGTCCCGCCGGAAGCAGCCGCACCCGGCGCTCGTCGACGAACTCCCAGTCTTCCGCCGGCTCGGGTTCGGCCGGGTCGGCCTGGCGCCGCCGGCGGGTCAATCGCGCCAGCGACCGGTCGCGGGTTGCCGCCGCATAGGACAGGCGGAAGAATTCCCCCGGCGAATCCGGCCTCGTTCCGGCAACGAACTGATCGCGGACCCTGCCCGTGACTGCCCGGCCGGCGGCGAGCGGCGCCGGCGCGCTCAGCCCCAGCGCCGCATCGGCGCGGTTGACGGTTGCGTCCCAGCCCGACCACGCCAGCGTGAAGCCCAGGCGCAGCGGCAGGGCGTCGCCGAAATCGGCCCGGTTTTTCAAATCGTTGCCGGCCGCGCCGCCGCATAGATTGGCGAACAGCATCTTCCGGCCACGATTGTTGACCTCGTAGAGCAGGCGGCCGTTGCCCCTGGCCGGATCGGCTGGACGCAGGATGAAGATGTCGCAGCGATACTCGACCCGCCCCCGGGCATTGCGCGGCGCCCGGTCGAGATTGACGATGCCGCGGTTTTCCGCCCTCTCGGGATCGAGTTCGCCCCTGGCGGTGCCGATGAGGCGCAGATAGGGGCCGGTCTGGCCGAAGGCCGCGCCGTCGGCGACCTCCTCGGTGCGCGTGATGTCGATGGCGATGAGCATGTCAGGTGACGGCGAGGTCGGGCTCCAGGCCCAGCAGGAATTGCCCGACGGTCGCGAAATGCTGCTGGCGCGCCTGGAGATGTTGCGACACCGCAATGATGTCGCGCATCCGCCGCTCCAGCGGGTTGCTGGCGTAGATGGCGCCCGCGCCGGCGGCGCGGAAGACGGTGTCGGCGACGTCGCGCGCCTGGTGGATGGCATAGGTGCTGGCCAGCCGCATCGCGAGCCGGTGCTCGACCCCGAGCCGGTCGCCGGCGGCGGCGCCCCAGCCCTGCTCCAGCGCCTGCTGCAGGAAGGCGCGGGCGGCGCCAAGCTTCGCCTCGGCCTCGGCCACCTGCGTCTGTACCACCGCATCCTCACGCAACGGATTCTTCGCGAGCCGCGGCGTCTTCGCCCGGGCCAGCGCGATGAACTCCGCCAGCATGGAACGGGCGATGCCGAGGGCGACGCCGGGAAACCCCGCCATGTAGACCGAGTTGATGGTGAACCGGTAGAGCGGATAATCGGTCCGCCGCGGCGCGTTGCGCAGGAAACTGCGCTCGGCCGGGACGAAGAGATCCTGCACGTCGTAGGCGTCGCTGGCGGTACCCTTGAGGCCGATAACCTGCCAGACGTCGGTCAGTCGGGCCTTTGCCGCCGGGAAGAGGAAGGTGCGCAGCAGCGGCGTCCCGTCCGGCGCCAGGCACGGCGCGCCGCTCGCGTCCGCCACCGGCACGTAGCAGCCGAGCCAGGTCGCCTGCCGGCAGCCGCTGGCAAAGCTCCAGCGGCCGCTGACCCGGAAGCCGCCCGGCGCCTCCGCGATCTCGGCCGAGCCCGGCCCCCAGGCGAGAACCGCGCGGCGGTCGCCGAACACCTCCTGCGCCGCCTCCGGCGCGAGGAAGCCCGCCGATTGGGCGCAGCCATTGGCCTGGCAGACGCACCAGGCGGTGCTGCCATCGGCCTTGGCCAGTTCCTCGATCGCCAGCGAGAAGCCGGCGAGGTCGAGTTCTACGCCACCGAGCCCGCGCGGCAACAGCAGGCGATAGAGGCCGGCCTGGTGCAGCGCCTCCACCACCGCCGGGGTTAGCCGGCGCTGCGCCTCGATCTCGTCGCCGGCCGCGGCGATCAGCGGCGCCAGCCCCCGCGCCGCTGCCACCGCAGCGGCGGCCGCTTCGAGGCTCATCGAGCCTCGCTCGCGAAGGGATAGAGCAGATCGCCCGATTTGAAGCGCGGCGGGAACAGGATCACCTGCCTGCCCGGCTGCTTGAACTGTTCGACCTCGTTGCCGACGATGCCGCGATACTGCACCCAGAGAGCGCGCACCTCGGATTGCTCGCCGCTCGGGCCGAATTTCACGTCGCCGATGATGGTCTTGAACACCGCCTTGTGCAGGTAGTCCGCCAGGACCTTCTGATCGAGGCTGCGGGTCGCGGTGATCGCCTCGCCCAGCACCTGCATCCGGGCATAGGCGTAAGGCGGCGTGTAGAAGCCCAGCGGATCGACCCCCGCCGCCTTGGCTTTCACTTGGTAATCCGCGAGGAACGCATTGATTCCGGGGAAATCCATCGTCGGCTCCGGCACATAGGTGTCGAAATAGACGATGCCGTTGAGCTGGGCGCCGAGCTGCTGCTTGAGCGAGGCGTATTGCAGGCCGATGAGGCCGCCGCCGAACATCCGGGGCTTGAGGCCGATCTCGTGCACCGCATGCACCATGCCGACGCTGTCGGCGGGATACGATGCGACATAGACGATGTCCGGGTTGGTCGCCTGGATGGCGCGCACGATCGAGCCGAAGTCGACGGTGCCCGGCGGGTATTTCTGGTCGTAGACGATTTTGAGCTCGTGCTTCTTGGCATTGGCCCGCGCGCCGGAGGTGGCGATCTGCGGATATTCCGCATCGGCGCCGACGATGGCGATGGTCCGGGGCGGGGGCTTCATCGTCATCGCCACGTCGATGAAACCGCGCGAGAAATCGATCCCGGGATCATCGCCCGACGGCACGATGTGGAAATAGCGGTCGTAGTGGAATTCGCGGTTGACCGCGAGCCCATAGAGCCCGAGGAACATCATGCCATGCTGCATGACGATCGGCATCGCCGGCGCGATCATGTTGGTGGCATAGCCGGAGAGCACGATGTCGACCTTGTCGACGTCGATCAGCTTCGAATAGAGGCTGGGCACGCCGGCAGGGCTGCTCTGGTCGTCGTAGGTGATGAGCTTTACCGGACGGCCCAGCAGGCCGCCTGCCGCGTTCGTCTGATCGACCCAGATCTGGGTCGCCAGCAGCGACGCCTTGCCGGTGCCGGCGAGCGGACCGGTGAGCGCCATGCCCATGCCGATGGTAACCGGTTGCTTGTCGGCCGCGGCGGCACCGGTCGCGAGCAGCAGAAGGCCGGCCAGGACCGCAAATGTCCTTCGGGGATGTCCCACGACGCGTTCCTCCCACCACGGTTTTATCGTTGATCGGAGCATAGCGGCTCGGCGAGGCGGCTTCATTGAAAAAGGCGGGCGGCCCCAGGCCGTGCCGCCACTGCAACCGACGTGGCCGTCCTGCCATGAAACCCGGCACGGGGCATGCGGCCCGACCGGCGGCGCGCCGTAGAGAGCGCCTGCCGCGAGGGCCGGGGGTGTCCTGCCGTCCCGCCGGCGCAGTCCCAACCTGCGGGCGTGGTGCCGTTCAGCGCTTTTTGCTCCACGACGACGCAATTCGTTCTGCTCCCGAGCGGCCGTGTTCTCTACGAAGCTACACACAACTGCACCTGGGCCCTTGTTAGGCTGTGCGCGGTTTTGGGGCGATCAGGGGCGAGTGGCGTGGCGGCTGAGTACGGTCGCCGAAGCCGGTGACCGGCGCGAGCAGCGGCGACGATGCCGCGCGTGCCAGGAAAATGGCCGGCGACAGCGCACCTGCTACTGACGACCACGAGCGAGAAGCGGCTAAGCTGGAAGGCTGTTTGACGGTTTATGGCGCTCGATCATGGCCACCTACGCCCGCTGCGACAGGAAGCCGTCCGAAGCTTCGAGCCGTCCCCTGGCCCGGGAGAAACCGTTCTGGTCTATCGCGATCGGATTGCGCCACGGTCCGAAGCGAGCTTTCTGCGACGGCAATATGTGGGCTTTGAGCATCTCTCGCCTGTCTGGGTCGGTTGTCGAACAGGGGACGGCAGGACGGATCTGGGCGCCGAAGCCCTAATCCTGGGGAGAGACGGCGCCATAGGCACGCTGGACCGCGCGCTGTTCAAGCAGTTCGGAGTTCTACCCCCGCGACCGGACCTGACGGCCTTGCGGCCGCGGGTTATCCATGCCCATTTCGGCCGCGGCGGCGCGCTTGCATTGCCCATTGCGCGCGCGCTCGATGTCCCGCTCGTTGTCACCTTCCACGGCGGCGACGCCACCAAGGAAGGTCACTATCGCCGGCGTCTGGTGCCAACGATCTATCAGCGGCGGCTCGCGGCGCTCCAGCGGGACGCCAGCATGATCATCTGCGTCTCGGAGTCGATTCGGCACCGCCTCGTCGAGCGCGGCTTTCCGCCCGAAAAGCTGCGTGTTGTTCGTTATGGCGTCGAGATGGCCGATCCCGGTCCCCTGGCGCCGCCGCCGCATCCACCTTACGTCCTTTTCGTCGGACGGTTCGTCGAAAAGAAGGGGATCGTGCATCTCATCGAAGCGCTGCGACTGCTCAAGAGCGAAGGTACGTCGGTGCGCTTGGTGCTGATCGGGGACGGCCCTCTCGCCTCGTCCTTAAGGGAGCAGGCGGGGACGGCGCGCGAGATAACGTTCCTGGGTTGGCAACCCGGTCGCGAAGTCCGACGGTGGATGCGCGGTGCCATTGCGGTCTGCGTACCCAGCGTGACGGCAGAGTCGGGCGATACGGAGGGCCTGCCCAACGTCGTCCTCGAAGCCATGGCTGAAGGCGTGCCCGTCATCGGCTCGCGGCACTCCGGCATCGGCGAGGCGGTCGAACATGGGCGCACCGGTCTGCTGGTGCCGGCAGGAGATTCACCGGCGATCATGGAGGCCATCAAGTGGCTGAGTTGCAATCCCGACGCCGGCGGCGCCATGCGCGAAAGAGCGCGGCATCGGGCCGAGGCGTGCTTCAATGCCGTCCGTCAGTCGCGTATGCTTGAAGATCTGCTGCTCTCGGTCAGCCGAAGCCGCGGATCAGCCGGATGACCGATCCCGTGCCACGGAGCGGGCATTGGCGGCGTCCATCCTGTCAAATGTGCGAGGCCGTGCGCGCCTCCATGCGAATTGCTAGGATTCCACCGCATGCGTTGGTTCTTCAGCCAGAGCGGTGATCGTTTCTCGGTCTCGGCGGCTCGTCTCGCGGCCGGCAATTTTCCCGAAGCCACGCCATTGCGAGTCTTCTTTGCGTGGAACGAGGCGCGCCTGCTCTCAGACCGGCGGTTCCGTGTGGCTTGCGACATTCATGACCTATTTGTCCGTTTCGGCGCCAATGCCGAGGCGCGCGAGCTTTGCGCCGCGCATCTGGCGATCGGGCCGTTGATCCGTTGGCGCTGGCCTCGGCGTATCGTCGTATCGCCTGGGCAAGTCGACCGTGTACGAGCACTGGCGGACCGGGTCGGACGGCTACCCGTCGCTACCGCGGCGCGGCAAGTCGTCGACTGCCTTCTGGCGGCTGTCGGATCGACGGATATCGCGGCGCACGCCGCAGTTTTTCGCGCGTTCGAGGCGCTGGAAACCACGATCGACATCGATGCGCTCGGCCGGGTGCGCCCTCGCCGGCTCGCATCGACGCCATCGAGACAGCCGCGTAACGTGCTGATCATCAAGCTGAGCGCGCTCGGCGATTTCATTCAGGCTTTGGGTCCGGCGGCGGCGATCCGCCGCCATCATGCCGCCGACCGGATGACGCTGCTGACCACCCAGCCTTACGTGGAGCTTGCAAGGCAAACCGGGCTGTTCGACGATATCGTGGTGGATGTCCGACCCCGTGCCTGGAATATCAGGGGCTGGCTCGATCTGCGTCGTGCGTTGCGCGCCGGCAAATTCGATCGCGTCTATGACCTGCAAACCTCCGACCGGTCCGGCTTCTATTCATGGCTGTTTCATCCGGGGCGCAGACCGCAATGGTCCGGGGTCGCATGGAGGTGCTCTCACCCGCACGCCAATCTCGATCGCTATCCGCAGCACACCATCGAGAAGCAAGCCGAGCAGCTGCTCATGGCGGGCATCTATCCGGTACCGCTGCCCACCTGTCCGCCTGCGTCGCTTGGCCTCCCCGGCAACCTGAAGGACGGCCGGTTCGTTCTACTCATCCCGGGCTCATCGTCGCGCCACCCCGAGAAGCGCTGGCCCGTCGGCCATTATGCCGAGCTCTCTCGGCGTCTCTATCATCGTGGCTATCTGCCGGTCATCGTCGGAGCGCCGGATGAGCGGCCCATCGGCGCAACCATTCGCGTCACCTGTCCGGAGGCGGTCAGCCTCGTCGGCAAGACCGATCTTCTCCTGCTGGCTCGCCTTGCGACGGGCGCGGCGTTGACGGTCGGCAACGACACCGGCGCCACCCACATGGCTGCCGCCGGCAGCAACCCGGTACTCGTGCTGTTCTCGCGCGCATCGGAGCCCAGCCGCTGCGCGCCGCGCGGTCGTTTGGTGCGGGTGCTGAGCGAACCCGACCTTGCCGATCTCGCGGTCGAACCGGTGTTCGCGGAAGCGCTCCGCCTTCTCGATGCATCTGCCGACGTGCAACGGACCGGTACCGCCGACGATTGACCGCGAGCGGCCGGATGTTCTCCCCGTGGCAGGCGGCGAGCAAGGACTGCGCGCAATTCTCTCCAACAGTTATGATTGTGGATCGAATGCCTCAGCACGATAAACGGCAACGGATTTCGAGTACCGCGGGCCTTGTCCTCGCCGAGGTCGTTTTTTCGCTCGTCGTATTCGCGTTTCAGAAGGTGCCGAGAGGCTCTGGCTGGATCGCGCTCGGCCTCGTCGTCACGGTCGTCGCTGCGCTGCCGCTGCTGCTTGCCGCGGGACGCCGGTCGGCCGCGCCGCTATCGGATATGACCGGCCGAAACGTGCTCCGGATCTGCTTGATCTTGGCCGCAGCTCAGCTTGCGTTTGCGATCGCCATGCTGGCCAAGCCCAGGCTGTTCGACATCGGCGAAACGACGTTGAGGGCCGCCCTTGCCTTGGCGCATGGCGACAATCCCTACGCGGCGCATATCGACGCGATCGCCGGCAGCATCGCCGGCGACGATCGGTTCCACGGCTACAAGTACCTGCCGATGATGATCGCCATCTACGCGCCGCTCGGCCTAGCCCTCGGCGCACGCGGCATTATCGTCACCAACATCTTGCTGCAAGCGATCATTGCCGGAACGATCGGATCGATTGCAGCGCGCGGCGGCGGCCGGCCGGCCGGGCTCGCCGCAGGCCTCCTCTACCTCAGCCTGCCGTTTGTCGCACATCAGGCTCTCCGGCGCGGCGTTACCGACCTCGCGCCCGTCCTGCTCCTCCTGCTGGCGCTCCGCTCGCTGGATAGGCGGCCGATGCTGGCGGGCGTGATGGTTGGGCTGTCGATCTCGACCAAGCTGATGCCGGGACTGGCGATGGTGCCCTGCGCGTTGCCGGGGCATGGTGCTCGCCGTCGTTATCTCGCCGGCGTGCTGCTTGGCTTGCTGCCGATCGTGCCCTTCGCGGCGACCGCGCCGCAAGCGTTCTTCGCGAATGTCGTCCTGTTCAACATGGTCCGTCCGGTCGACGATACGAGCTGGCTCTTCGGCCTTTCGGCGACCATCGCGGATGCTGCCCGGGTCGCGGCGGCCGGCGTGTTGTTGGTGGTGACCGCGAGAGTGTGGAGGGGCGCTCCCCGGCTCGATGAACGTTGCGCTCTCGCGGCAGTCGTCATTCTCGCCGTTTTCGCCGTCGGGCCGGGGATGCACCACAACTACTATCTGTGGTTCCTGCCGTTCCTGGCGATCCTCGCCGGACGCGCGGCAATCGGCACGCCGACCGTCGCCCGTGACGCACGCGCGGCGTCGCCGAACGAGGCAGTTCACTTCGGGACGTAGAAGACCCCCGACGGAGAGCGGCGATCGATGCGATAAAAGCGATCGACCGCATAAAGGAATTCGTCCGTGAAGCGATTGAATTTGCGCGGGTAATGCAAAATATGGCAACGGGCGGATAGCCGGTCGTCGCAGATATCGGCACGGAGCTGGATCGCCGCGAACTCCTGCGCGGCCACTCGTCGGATCAAGTCGCCCTGATCAAGCCTGCCGGAAAGAATGTATTGGCGCGAATTGAAGGGGTCGAGGGTGAAGGCGGCGCCGGACTCGTAGCACAGCAGCAGGCTTTCGCAAATCTTTGCGCCCGGCTTTCGCGACAGATAGGCGACGTCCGCCGCGAAGGATTGCTCGGCGGCGCGGTCGGCCGCCAGCAGGCGCCGCGGATGAGCGACCTCGCCGAGGTCCTTCGATGCCATCGTCAGAACCGGCGCCGCCAGTACCGCCGGTGCCAAGCCTAGCATGATGCCGGCGAAAGCGCCGTTGGCGAGCCAACCGTCCGACACCGACCGGCGCAAATCGGCCAACATCAACCCGCAGGCCATGGCCAGGAACACCGCGGCGTCCTGGAGCATGTTGTACGACGCACCTTCGTACCCCGAAAGAAGCGCCCCTGACAGCACCGCGATGCCGCCATAGAGCGCCAGCACGAGCCGATCGCGGCGGAACAGCTTCCAAGAGCACAGGCCGAGCAAGATCAGCGGAATTTTGAACAAGCGCACGAATTTCATCAGATGATAATGCACGTTGTACCAGATGTATTCGCGCGGCGATGCCAGATGCTGGAGAAACGCACCGCCGGCAACAAGCTGCGTCAAGGCAAGCAGCACCACGCCGGCGCCGGCACAGGTCGCGAACCAGAAAGGCAGTCGACGTGGCGCGCGCAACGCGAGATCGACGGTGATCGCGAGAGGTATCGCAACAAGACTGTGCTTGGTGAAGCCGGCAAGCATGATCAAAATCGCCACCTGCAGGAGCATCCGGCGGGTCCGTGGACGACCTACATAGGCTGCGAGGCCGCACAGCATGAGGGCCTCGGCGAGGCTCTGGGGATCATCGACCGCTATCCAGGCCGGAGCGGCCAGATAATAGAAGCCCAGCGCGCAGCCTCCGCTCAGCAGCGCGCCGCTTCGGCCTCCCCCGAGCCGCAGCGTCACGACTGCCGCCAGGACGCCGATGGCGATGAACGAGATAAGAGCCACGATGCGGCCGCTCAGCAGGGGATCGCGGACCAAGACATCGACGCCCGCCACGACCACGAAGGACAAGATCGGGTAGTTGTTTACCCGCCAGTAGTTGTCATCGTAGATGGTTTCATGGTCGATCAGCCGCTGCGTGTTGTAGACGTTCCATCCTTCGTTGTAGTTCTTCTCGTAGGGAAAGCCGATAGAGACGGCATTCTGCACCGTGCCGATCGCCACGCTCGCCCATACGACGGCGAGAGTAACTATCAGGAGCCAGCGGAAACTCGGCGGCGACGATTGCGCGGCGGCCGCGACGCGGTCGGGTTTATGCCACGCTCTCACGGTCATGATTTGGCACCTTCGAGTTCCATCAGTTCAGCCGGCGGACGGGTTGGAGGAATTGCGGCGGGGATTTGCGGGCGGCGGCCTTCTGGCGCCGACGGGCTTGGATTGCCTCGCGGGAGTATTACGTGGCAGGAATGCGACAGACAAGAACGGCTCGCAAGGCCGGCACCGGCGACGAACCCGCTCGTAGGCTATCGCTATGCCCTCGATTTGCCTCGCGCCGCCAGAAACGTCGCTACGCAGTGCAGAACGTCGCGATGGACTCCTTCGACCTCGCGGCCGGCATCGACCACGACGTAGGCTTTCGGATGTTCCGCCGCCTGGGCGAGGAAGGATTGCCGCACGCGATCGTGGAAGTCCAGATCGAGGCCTTCGAACCGGCCTTCGTCCACCTGGGCATCGTCCAACCGCTTCCGACTGCGCGCGATGCCGATGCGTGGGTTGACGTCGAGCACGACGGTCAGATCGGGCCAGAGATCTCCCACCGCGAGATGATGAATTTCCCGTATCGTCGCCTGTGGAATACCGCGGCCGGCGCCTTGGTAAGCGACCGTGGACGCCACGAAGCGGTCGCACAGCACGATCTTGCCCCCCGCGATCGCGGGACGAATGACGTTCTGCGCATGCTGGACACGGCCGGCATTTATCAGGAGCAGTTCAGCCATGGGCAACCAGTCGAAGGCATCTTCCGCCAGAAGGAGCCGGCGAAGGGCGAGGCCCTCCGCCGTCCCGCCGGGCTCGCGCGTCACGAGGACATCGTGACCTGCCGCGCTGAGCGCTTCATTCAGGAAGAGAACGGCGCCGCTTTTGCCGCCCCCGTCCACCCCCTCCAGGCATATGAATGTCCCCGTTGCGGGCATCGCCATCGATCTTCACCTGCTCCAGCCGTCACCAGCCGCCGTGCCAACCGGGTCAGAGACATCCGGGCTCGCCAGCCTAGCTAGCTATGCTATCCGGGAGCCCGATCCGAGACATGTCGGCCGATGGCCGGCGTTCCGCGCCGCCCCTCAGCGCTTTTTGCCCCACAGCAGATAGCCCGCCGTCTCGGCCATGCGCCCCATCGCCCCCAGGCGCTCGACGTCTTGCGTGGCGACCAGCGGAATCTCGACCGGGGCGTTGTCCGGCACGGCGATCAGCAGCTTGCCGACGGTCTCGCCCTTGGTCACCGGCGCTTTGAGGGTCCCGTCATAGACCGCGGTCACCTTGACCTCCTTGCGCCCCGCCGGCCACAGCGTCACCAGCGCGTCCTTCGCCGGCGCCACCGGCACCTTGTCCCGCGTCCCCATCCAGACCGGCGCATCGTCGATGGTCTCTCCGGCCTTGACGAGGGTGTAGTTGTTGAACTCGCGATAGGCCCAGTCGAGCACCCGCTCGCCTTCCTGCCCGCGCTCCTTCATGGTGCTCATGCCCGCGAGCACGAAAATGATGCGCCGGCCGTTGCGCACCGCGGAGCCGACCAGTCCGAAGCCGGCCTGTTCGGTGTGGCCGGTCTTGATGCCGTCGGCGCCGAGGTCCTTGTAGAGCAGCGGGTTGCGATTGCCCTGCTTGATGCCGTTATAGGTGAAGTCCTTCTCCGCCTCGTAATGATAGAATTGCGGGAAGTCCTGGATCAGATGGTGCGACAGGGTGGCGAGGTCGCGCGGCGACATGTAATGGTCCGGCGATGGCAGGCCGTCGACGCTGGAAAAATGACTGTCCTTGAGGCCGAGCTTCTGCGCCAGCTCGTTCATCTTGGCGATGAAGGCGGTTTGGCTGCCGGCCAACCCCTCGGCGAGCACGACGCAGGCGTCGTTGCCGGACTGGATGATCATGCCGCGCAGGAGATCCTCGACCTTCACCTGGCCGGGATAAGGCACGAACATCTTGGAGCCGCCGGTGCGCCAGGCCTGCTCGCTGACCGGCAGCATGTCGTCGAGCTTGGCCTTGCCTTCCGCCAGGTAGGTATAGACCGTATAGGCGGTCATGATCTTGCTCATCGACGCCGTCGGGATGCGCTGATCGGCGTTCTTGTCGAGCATGACCGCGCCTGTCTGGAAGTCGACCACGATGGCGTTGCGCGCCGTGGTGTCGAAGGTCGGCCGGTCGGCCGCGGCGGGCTCGGCAAAGCCCAGGACGAAAAGCAGAAATCCCCAGCCGACAAGACGGGGCAGGATCGTACTGTTCATGCGGTCACACTCGCTGACATCGGCGCACGCCGCGCCTGGGCCCGGCGCTGCGTCAAGCTGCAGACGCATTGCGCCGAAAATATGATTGGCGGGCGCCGCATCAATCGACGACGATGCGCGCCTCGGTGAGCCCGGCGCCCACCACCTGGTCGAGCAGCCGGTCGGCTTCGTCGACGCTGCCGATCGGGCCCAGGCGGACGCGGTAGAGATCGATGCCGTTGACGCGGGCGCCGACCACGTTCACCGCCCCCAGCCTCTCGATCCGCCCTTTCACCTTGACGGCGTTGGCGGCGACGGAAAAGGCGCCGGCCTGAATATATATCTGAGTCGGCTTTATCGGCGCCACCGCCACCGTCGCCGGCAGTTCCGGCGGGGTCGCGACGACCGGTGCCGGTGCCGGCCGCGGATGCGACGGCAAGGACGCGGTCTCGTTGGAGGCGACCCTCACGCCCGGCGCCGGCCGCAACGGCTGCGTCACCACCGGCAGCACCGGCGCGGCCTGCCCCGGCTCGGCGGACGCCCCGCCATTATGCTGCGCCAGGCTCGCCACCTGGATGCTTTCCGGCACCAGGATCCTGACCCTCACCTTGGCGGTACCCTGGGCTTCGAATCCGAGGAGCTGCGCGGCGCGGCGCGACACGTCGATGATCCGGCCGCGCGCATAAGGACCGCGATCGTTGACCCTGAGCTCGATCGACCGGCCATTCTCGAGGTTGGTCACCTGCACCACGCTCGGCATCGGCAGGGTGCGATGCGCCGCGGTCAGCGCGTTGAGATCGAAGATTTCGCCATTGGCGGTATATTTGCCGTGGAAATCCTCGCCATACCACGAGGCGATCCCGGTCGTGTCATAGGAAAAATCCTCGGCCGGGTAATACCAGACGCCATTGATCTGATAGGGCTGTCCGACCTTGTAGATGCCGCGGCCGAGATTGCCTTCCACCGCGGGCGGCGGCGCATGGCCGGCGCAGGCCGCCAGCAGCGCGAGCAGGACAAGGGCGGCAGGGCGGAGAGCTTGGCGGCAGATCATCGAAGCGCTGCAATGCCTGCGAATGGCTCTATAGCTGGTATACATTACAGCTATTCCATACTATCGGCAAGAAACCCGACAGCGGTCGCGAAGTAGTTGGAACTGTTCCACTTCATCAGGACGCGATAGTTGTCGTAGGCCAGAATGGCGGGCCCGTCGGGCCCGCCCGGCCGCAGCAGCGACGCCTGGATCGGCGCCACCGGCAGCGGCCCGCCATCGGCGCGGCGCAGCCCGAGCTCGCGCCATTGCGCCAGCGGCTTCTTGACGCTCGGCCCGATCAGCGCGGGGTCGAGCCCGGCCGGGACGCGTACGGCGCGCCCCCAGGTCTCGTCCGCGCGCCAGCCAAGCTGCGACAGGTAGTTGGCGATCGAGGCGAAGACGTCCTCGCGCCGGTGCCAGATGTCGCGCCTGCCGTCGCCGCTGTAGCTCACGGCATAGAGCAGGAAGCTCGACGGCATGAATTGGCTCTGCCCCATCGCGCCGGCCCAGGAGCCCAGCATGTCCTTGGGATCGATGTTCTCCTGGTCGACGATGCGCAGCGCGTTGATCAGCTCCTTGCGGAAGAAGGCGCTGCGCCGCCCGTCATAGGCGAGCGTCGCCAGCGAGGCGACGACCGGGAACTTGCCGCTGGCCTGGCCGAAGCTGGTCTCGATGCCCCAGAGCGCGACAATGAAGCGCGGCTGCACGCCGTAGCGGCGGCCGATCTGTTCGAGCAGCGGCCGGTTCTGTGCCAGCCGCTCGCGCGCCGCGTCGCGCCGCTCGGGGCTTACCACCCGGCGCAGATAGTCCGCATAGCTGACGACGGTTTCGGGCTGCTGGCGGTCGAGTTCGATCACCCGCGGCAGCGGCTCGAGCCCGGCAAAGGCGCGGTCGAGGGTCGCGGGCCTGATGCCGTCGGCCAGCGCTTCCTGGCGCAAGCCGGAAAGCCAATGGGCGAAGTCCTCTTCCGCCGCCCGCGCCGGCGCGGCGGCGACGAGCCCGGCGAGCAGCAGAAGGAGAAAGGCGAACCGAGGTGTTTCCAAGGGTCTCACTTCGAACGATACGCCGGCGAAACGATCCGCGGCGAGCCTGTCCAGCGCACCGCGCGACCACCCGCCATGATGTTACCGGAATGGTTAAATTTTAGTCAAAGCCCGCCCTGCCTGCACGTGAAATCAATGGGCTGGCCGGCGAACCCGCTGCCGTTCGACCGCGGCGGCGCCAGCGGTTGCGTCAGCCCCCGCGAGAGCCGTACAGGCCGGAACGGCCCGCCGCCGACACAGGCCGCCTGCCTTCCGCGCCGCAGGTTTGCCGCACGCGACAGCCGCCGCCATTTGCTGTAGATTTGGTTGTAGGCAGGCCGCGGCTCTCGCGTAACGATCGTTCGAACCAGGCGCTCTGCTACCCGTGGTCTGCGGCCTCTCGAAACAGCGCATCGGGAGAAACGGCCATGACGATCAGAAATCCGATCGAATGGAGCGTTGATCAGCTCCGGCTGGCAGCGCACGCGGTCGATTCGGCGGGGCGCGCCATCAGCGGCAGCGGCCGGGATCGGCCGGCGACCGCCTTGCCGGTGCGCCGCATCGGCTTCGCCGACCTCAAATCGGCCCTCCGGGCCGGCCTCGACGATTTTGCCGCCTATCGCACCGATGTGGTCTTTCTTTGCGTCGTCTATCCCATCCTCGGCCTGGTGCTCGGCCGGCTGGCCTTCGGCTACGATTTGGTGCCGCTGCTGTTCCCGCTCGCGTCGGGCTTTGCGCTGATCGGCCCCTTCGCCGCGGTCGGACTCTACGAGATGAGCCGGCGGCGCGAGCAGGGCGTCTCGGTCGCCTGGACGGACGCGTTCGGCGTCGTCCGCTCGCCGGCGTTTGGCGAAATCGGGGTGCTCGGTCTCCTGCTGGTGGCGATCTTCCTGCTGTGGCTCGCCGTGGCCCAGGCGATCTATCTGGGCACCCTGGGCCCCGCGCCCGCGGCCTCGCTCGGCAGCTTCGTCCGGCAGGCCCTGACCACCGAGGCCGGCTGGGCGATGATCGGCATCGGCATGGGGGTGGGTTTCCTCTTCGCCGTGCTGGTGCTGGCGATCAGCGTCGTGTCCTTTCCGCTACTGCTCGACCGCGAAGCGTCGCTGGGCGCGGCGGTGTGGACATCGGCGCGCGCCGTGCTTGCCAGTCCGGGGCCGATGGCGGCCTGGGGCCTGATCGTCGCCGCCGGGCTGGTGCTGGGGTCGATCCCCCTCTTCCTCGGCCTGGTCATCGTCATGCCGGTGCTCGGCCACGCCACCTGGCACCTCTATCGCCGCACGGTGCCGCGCTGATCGTCGCCGCTCGGGCGCCCGCGGCGAGGCCGGAGCGGCTACGCCAGGACGAGCGTCTGCGCCTTTTCGCGCAGCGCCGCCGGCAGCGGCGCGGAGCGCCGGGACTCCATGTCGAAATGCACGCCGGACTGGTAGAACAAGGCCAGCCGCTCGCCGGTCTGGGCGTGTCGCAGGTCGTGCATCATGCGCAACGAGGAGTTGCCGGCGGCGAGCAGCCCGCTCTTCAGCACCACCCCCTCGCCCGCGCCCGGCGGCGGCGCCACGAGATGCAGCCGGGTCTCGAAGGTGGAAAAGCCGCGCCGGTGCTCGCGCATGTAGCGGGGGGTCATGCCGAAAGCGCTGCAGACATGCAGGCAGGCATGGGCGAAGCGATGGACATATCCCGAGAGCGACAGCTCGCCGCGCTGGTCGACCTCCCAGGCCTTCACCCGGTCGGCACCGCTGGCGATCATGCGCTCCTGCCGCGCCGGCTCGGCGATCGGCGCGAAGCCCGGGCTCACCCAGGAGGTCATGGCGTCGGCCAGGCCACGCGCGGCCTCGCCTTGCCCGCCATAAGGCAGCTCGCGCGGCGCCAGGCAATGCTCGACCAGGGTCGTCACTTCGCCCTCGCCGCACTCGACGAGCTCATGGCCGATGACGACGGCATCGCCTTCGGCGGCGATGATGCCGCTGCGGATCGCGATGCCGTCGCCGGCGCGCAGCTCCTTCTGATAGCGCACCAGCAGCCGGCTCGAGCGCCAGCCGGCGCCGGGCGGTCGGCCGGGCACCAGCCGCTCGACCAGGCCGAGCGCGGCATCGCCGAAGCGGTCGAAGTAATAAGCGATGGTGAGATGGCCCATCACGTCGCATTCCCAGGCCGCCACCACGCTGCGATAGGTCTCGGCGAAGTTCGCTCGGTCCGTCATCGTCTGTCCCTTTCCGGCTGCGGCGGACTATGCCATGCGCCGGGCATCGAGGTAAGCCGCCGGACGCCGCCGCGCGTCCGCCCCTTTCGGAGCGGTTCGCGTCGACCGGACCGTTACTGGAACGCAATTACTGCGGCGCAGCATTCGCCTCGTGCGAATACTTCCCGAATGCCTAAAATTTTACCCAAATGCGCGGCGAATCCGCTTGTTATTAATCTCCGATTAAGCTCTTGTCTGCGACAGAGAGGAAGCGGGAGGTAATGATGACCGAAGGGTCGCTGCATCATGTGTCGTTGAGGCAGTCCGCAGGCGTGGTCCGGCCGGGAAAAAAGCAGATTCTGCGCGCCCACATGGCGGCGCTGGCGCGGCGGCTCTACGGGCCGGATCAGGCGGGCAGCTATCACCGCGGCCTGGCGGCGAGCATCCTGCTGACGCGGCGGCGCGCGGGACGCTGAGCGGATGACCGCGATGACCGGCGACAATATCCGTCCGCTGCGACGCCCGGAAAGCGATCAGGGCGCCCCGGGCCGGCGATGGAAGACGAACTGGCCGGCCGAGCTCTCCACGGCGCGGGGGCGCACCCGCTGCGTGGTGGTCGACATCTCGAGCTGGGGGGCGCGGCTCGCCCTCGATGCCGCCGTCGACCTGCCCGACCAGGTCGCGCTGGTCATCGACGGCATCGGCACCATTGCGGCGCAGATCGCCTGGCACCGCGACAACACGATCGGCCTGCGGTTTCTCGAGCAGCAGGGTTGGATCCGGCGCCTCCACGCGCACCGCCTCGATCCCGCCTCCTGGCCGTCAGCGGCGATGGCGCCGCCGCGCGTCTAGACCGCCGTCGCGCCGCCTCTCTCTCCGAGCGCCATCGCCCCTATTCGGCGCGCCGACCGGCATCGCCGGCGGTTTCGGCAGCACGGCGCAGCTATGGCGCGCCGAAAAATTCCCTATAAAGCCGGTGCGACGGATGGGTGGCCGAGCGGTTTAAGGCACCGGTCTTGAAAACCGGCGTACCCGCAAGGGTACCGTGAGTTCGAATCTCACCCCATCCGCCACTTCAGAACAGAACTGCGAACCCCGGGCGTAGCCGGCTTTGCGCCGGCTGCGCGGTCAGCGTCTGAAGCAGGTTACTTTTCGAGCCGATGATACGCACCTCGCGGTCAGCGACCTCGACGCGCTGCGCGAGCGCGCGGAGATGGTTGCGACGATAGCCACCGCCGTCGATCCTGATCCGCTCGCGTGCCGTCCTGGCGAACCTCTGGACCATCTGCGGTGTGATCACTTGTCGGGCTGAGGACTCCTGGATGGCGGCCGCACGCGCAGCGTCGGCCTGCGCCTGGTCGCGGGTCGCCTTGAGGCTCGCAATGCGGTCTTTCAGCGCCGGGTCGTCGAGATCAGCGACGCCGGCTTCGATGGCGTCATAGAGCCGTTTCAGCCGCAGGTCTGTCTCGGCGGCGCGCGTGTTCAGCTCGGCGATGTGCTCGCGGCGACGCTCGGCGCGTTTCTGCCGGCGGTCGAGGACGGACGCCAGAATCTCCTCGAGCCGATCCGGCTGCAACAGCCGGCCGGCAATGTGCTCGGCAACGAGGTTATCGATCTTTTCCATCGGGATCGAACGGCCCTTGCAGCCGGTCTCGCCCTGGCGGGCCTTGATCGAGCAGGTGTAGTAGCGATACCGCCCTCCTTTCCCGGTCCTGAGCGTCATGGCGCCGCCGCAGTCGGCGCAGAAGCAGATGCCGGTAAGGAGCGTTGGGCCGCTCACGACGCGCGCCGGTGTGACCCTCGGATTGCGGGCGCGCAAATGCGCTTGCACCGCATCGAAGGTAGCTTGGTCGATCAGTGGCGGCACCTCGACGGTGACGATCTCGCTTACGGGCTTCAGCGTTTTGTTCTTGGCGCGCTTGTTGAACTCGTGCCGGCCGATATAGGTCGGCCGCGTCAGGATGCGGTGAACTTGGCCGATGCCCCAGCGCCCGCCGTCGCGGGTGAAGATGCGGTGCTGGTTCAGGTGTGCCGCGATGTTCTTCACGCCCATCGGGCCGCAAGCGCCATCGCCCTCCAGGGCGAGCCGATAGATCAGGCGAATCGTGTCGGCGTGCAGCGGATCGATTTCCAGCTTCTTCTTGACCTTTGCGCCCCGCTGCTCAGCCGCGACGACGCGGTAGCCGATCGGCGGCAGGGAACCGTTCCAGAAGCCTTGCCGGGCGTTCTCCTTCAAGGCGCGCAGGACGTGCTTGGCATTCTCCTTCGACTGATACTCATCGAACAGCGCCATGATCTGCCGCATCATGACGTGCATCGGATCGTCGCCCATCTCCTGGGTGATCGAGACGAGCCTGACGCTGTTCTTCGCCAGCCTGCGGACGTAAAATTCAAGCTCGAAGTGATCGCGGAAGAAACGCGAGAAGCTGTGGACGATGACGATATCGAACGGCGCGGGCTTGCTCGTGCCCGCTTCGATCATGCGCTGGAACTCGGGGCGTCGGTCATTCGTAGCGGATGCACCTGGCTCCACATAGGTTTCGACGAGTTGGTAACCGCGCGATGCGCAATACGCCTCGCCTTGCCGCTTCTGGTCGGGAATCGAGACATCGTGCTCGACCTGTCGCGCCGTGGAGACCCGCAGATACAAGGCGGCGCGCAACGGCACGGTCACGGCAATTGTCCTCTCAGATCATCGGTGCGGCCCGAACATTTCATCGAAGAGATCGCCGAACCATGCCTCGAACACGTCGAGCTCGGCATCCGAGATCGGCACCGGGTCAGGCCAATCGTCCGTGACGGTCCAAACCGACAGGTCGTGCTTCGCCGGCCGACCGATCCGAGGCCAGGGCTCGATCGGAATGTAGAGGTCGTCGGGCAAAATGCCCAGGCTGCTGGCGCTCGGGCGAGACATCCCGACAGGATCGCGCCGCGAGCCTCGGGGATGAATGGCCGATCTCTATCCCGCAGCATCCGTCCTCCTCCCGGCCGTCTTGTGGCGTCGGTGGATGGCGGTTTCCATGTTGATATCATTGGTGTTTTGGTCAACACGTATGGCAAGGCCTTTCCGACGGATGGCCGAAAAGCTCAACCATTCCAATCCACTGCGAGCGCCGGATGGCCTCGCTTTTCCCTTGCCGTCCAATTCCACCGCCTTCAGTTCCCGGTTGCTCCTAGTTTTTGAGCGCATCAAGGAACCGCATGACGATGCGATAGGCGGGCTCGTAGGCCGCGAAGGCTTGACCGTGCGGCTGCAATTCGCCGTGCAGCAGGGCGTTGCGCATCGCGTAAACGATCTCGATAAGACCAGCAAAAAGCTGGGTATCGGAGCACCGAAATTCAACATCACCGGCGCTGATCGGACCACCCGAGCCTGACATCAGATCGGTCATCGGGCGCGGATTACAGCGTTGGTACAACGCCAGCAGAGTTGCCCTCTGAGCGACGGAGAGGCTCCCATATTGGGCGTGGTCTTGCAGCGCATCGACGTCAAAGGTCGGTAGTTCAATTGTCGCCCGAATGTTGTTTGGGTTTGCCGCCGAACACACGACACTGCGCCAGACTCCGTTCGCCTTTTCGACACGGTAGCGGAGGCCATAGGAGTCGGACGATCGCGGCAGATTGGCGCCGCGGCCGAGGCAGACAGATCGGAACGAGATTCGCTCGACCGCTTCGTCGCGGGTGATCTCGATGTGAAAGCTATCCAGGCAAACGTGCAGGTCCCGGACCAGCAGTTTGAACTTCTGCGCCGGCTCGGCGTCGGGGAGGACATCGCCGTTCCCGTTCCGCTGCACCGGCTATAGAAGCGGCACGATGGCATTTCGCACGGGGTTCGGCCGGTCCTTTACGTACGAAAGCCCATCGAAGTCCCGGCGCGTATTCGACGCGTGCCGGAACCAGGCGTTGAACGCCGCCCATGCTTTAACGAAAGGGCCGATGTAGTCGATGTCGGCGCGCTCCAGCCAGAGACGCGCGCTTTCGGGCAGGTGAGGCATGCCTCACGCCTCCGCCGCGTCGAGGAAACGCAGGGCTGCTGCCTCGTCCCGCTCGATGGCGATCTCAATGGCACGCTTGGCGGCATCCAGCAGCATTGTAGCTCTGCTTCGAGCCGCACGAGAATGAATCACCGCGTCGCGGATTGCGTCGGCGGTCGCCTCATCTGGCGGCGCGAAGGGGAGACCGAGCAAGTCAGTCTCCGATATCGCCGGATACATGCTTGCGCTCGTGTGAAGGTCCATCAGTTCGCAGATCAGCGGCAATCGAAGGTAGGTGAGCAAGACCTCCGGGGTGACCCCCTCCGGCTGCAACACGACGAAGCCGGATGAGCAGACAAAGCCGTCTTGGGGCGGCTCGATCAGCGCAGAGAGCCGGCGAATCGGCCGCACCGTGGACGTTAAAATGTCGCCGGCGTGGACGTGCCACGTCGCACGACTGGGTGCGTCGGCCCGGTCGAGCGATGTGCTGGAAGCCGTGCCGTCACCACCGAGATCACTGATCTCGATGTAGTCGAAACCGCCTGGTCCGGACGCGTCGAACTTCTCGTGTCGGGCAGGCGCCACGTCGCCGATGGTCACGCGAGCCTTGCCCAAACGGGCGATCAGGTCTCGGATTCGAGGCGCGAAGAATTCCGCGTCGAGCCGCTTGGCACGGTCCGCAGAGCTGGACGGAGGAGATATAGGCTAACGGTTCAGGAGGAGACCAACCAGTAAGACCGATGGCAGAAAGAAGCTGCGTTTCGGCTGTGGTCATCGAGAGAGTAACGGATTCCTGCTGTTGATCGGCCTGCAGGACTTTGTGATGCACTCTCTCTTGAAATGGAATCGAAAGGTGCGGAACACGCAACGATTTGCCGTCTTCGAGGGACAAGTGCTGCTGAACATTCCCCTGAAAGCGCCACGCCATCAACGCCAAGCCTTGTTTCGTGTTGAGAAAGGCCGCGATAAACCCCGATCGGTAGTGACGCTTCGCATCAGCGGTCAACCGTACCGCTATGGTGTCTTGGCTGACGTTACACTCGGGCAGGTTCCAGTGAATGATCGGACGCCGATCGATCAAAAATCTCCATGACTCTCATGTTCGGTCTTTCGCCATTCGGCATCGTTTTAATGCATTGCGCTTGACTGTTCGGTTCGCCTCGTGCGGCCGGCTTACGGCGGGTGCTGGCGGGCTTCATGTCACAGCCGCCATCAATTTCCGGTCGAGCGTGACTAACTCGGCGCTCAGCGCGCGAGCGAGCCAAAGGTAGCTGGCATCGTAGGCGGTCAGACCTGTGGTCTCAGCGAGGTCCAGCGAAGCCGCATGGTCGATGGCGACGGTCTCCACCCTTAGCCGGTCTGCGAGGCGGAAGGCGGTGCGCAGCGCTTCCCGCTGGCTTGGCTGGCGTCGCATCTTCGTCAGGCAGACGTTAGCCAATTCGAAGTCGAGCAAGGAGGGCGCTACCAATCGGGCACCCTCCAGCCGCTCGGCAATCGTTTCCGCTTCCGGCTCCGCGAACAGCAGGGCTGCCAGTGCCGAGGCGTCCACCACCTTAACGTCGGTCACGGTCGGCCCGTATGATGGCGGCTGAGTCTGCCCGTGTGCGGAGGCCCAGGCGCCGAACTTCTGCGAGTAGCTCAGCGGGGCTTAGGTCCCGCTCGGGCCGGACCGCTTCCTCGATGATGGCGAGCAACTCACCTTGCAGCGACCGATGGTGTCGCTCCGCCCGCTGCCGCAGGCGCTTAACGACCTCGTCCGGGGCATTCTTGATCGAGAGATTGATAGGCATGGTTCCAAACCTGCTCCGATTCAGAACCCTGATAGCACAAAGCGGCCTCTCGGGCCACTCTATGGAGCAATTAGAGGGCTATGGCGTAGAGATAGTGCTCATCATCGTCGGTCGTGGCCCGCCAAATCTATCTCACAGCGCGCCAGGCTTTCCGGTGGCGACCCGTAACCGCGATGACCCTGCTCATGAGTCAGTACAGCGCCGTCCCAGCCAGGGGAATCGGGTGAAGGGGTCATGCGGCGATGAGGCTGGCGAGGAAGTCGTCATCCCAAGCGGCGACCTTGCGTCTGAGGCGGAGGGAGTCTTTGCTGGGGGCCTTTCGGATCAGGTTGTGTGCCATGTGCTTGAGGG
>DAHUYF010000091.1 GCA_027315365.1 Rhodospirillales bacterium
TCGGCTTCGTCAATCCCGACCTCTTCGGCTGGCGCCAATCGGGCATCGTGCTGATGATGGTCATTCTCGGCGGCATGGGCGCGCTCTACGGGCCGATCCTCGGCGCCTTCGCTCTGCTGCTGCTGCAGGAGTTCCTCGCCCGGGAGACGCGGCACTGGCTGCTGCCGATGGGGCTGTTCATCATCATGGCGGTGCTGGTGCTGCCGCAGGGGCTGAGCGGCGTCGCCGCACGGCTCGCCCGGTTGCGGCGCCGGCGGGAGCCGCGCGATGCCTGAGCCGGTGCTGCGCGTCGATCGGCTGTCGCGGCGATTCGGCGGCCTCAATGCCGTGAGCGACGTGTCGCTGGAGCTTTTCGCCGGCGAGGTCCATGCGGTGATCGGGCCCAACGGCGCCGGCAAGACCACACTGCTCAACCTGCTGTCCGGCGATCTCAAGCCCAGTGCGGGCAGCGTGCGCTACGCGGGCCGCGAGATCGCGGGGCTCTCCGCCGACCGCATTGCCCGGCTCGGCATCGCCCGCAGCTATCAGAAAACCAATATCTTCGCCGGCTTCAGCGCCTTCGAGAATTGCCGGCTGGCGGCGCAGGCGCGCCTTGCCAACGCGATGCGCTTCTTCCGCCCCGCCAATCGCTACCGCGCGGTCAACGACGCGGCCGAGCACGCGCTGACGCTGGCCGGGCTCGAGGCCCGCAGCGCGATCGCGGCCTCGGCGCTGTCGCATGGCGAGCAGCGCCAGCTCGAGATCGCCATGACGCTGGCGACGGCGCCCGAGGTGCTGCTGCTGGACGAGCCGCTGGCCGGCATGGGCCAGGAGGAGTCGCAGCGTATGGTGGCGCTGATCGGCCGGCTCGCCGCCAGCCACGCCATTCTCCTGGTCGAGCACGACATGGAGGCGGTGTTCTCGGTGGCGCGCGCGCTCACCGTCCTGGTGAACGGCCGCGTGCTGGAGAGCGGCGCGCCGGAGAGCGTGCGCCGCAGCCGGGCGGTACAGGACGCCTATCTCGGCGGCGAGGCATCGGCGTGACCGCGCCGCTCCTGATCGAGGCCAAGGGCCTTCATACCTTCTACGAGCACAGCCACGTGCTGCACGGCGTCGACATCGAGGTGCGGCGCGGCGAGACGATCGCGCTGATGGGCCGCAACGGCATGGGCAAGACGACGCTGCTGCGCTCGCTGCTCGGCCTCACGCCGCCGCGCAGCGGCGAGGTGCTGATCGACGGGCGGCCGATGACCGGCGCGGCACCCCACCTCATCGCCCGCCAGGGCATCGCCTTCGTGCCGGAAGGGCGCGGCATCTTCGCCACGCTCAGCGTGCGCGAGCACTTGGTGATGGCGGCGCGGCCCGGTCGCGACGGGCGGCGCCGCTGGGATCTGGCCCGCGTGCTCGCCACCTTCCCGCGGCTGGCCGAGCGGCTCGATCACGGCGGCGCGCAGCTCTCCGGCGGCGAGCAGCAGATGCTCACCATCGCGCGGGCGCTGATGACCAACCCCGAACTCGTCATCCTCGACGAGGCGACCGAGGGGCTCGCGCCGCTCGTCGCCCGCGAGATCTGGGCGATCATCCGCCTGGCGCATGCCGACGGCATCGCCGTGCTCATCGTCGACAAGAACCTTGCCGCGCTGGCCGCGCTGGCCGACCGCGCCATCGTTCTGGTCAAGGGCCGCGTCGCCTTCGCCGGCGCTCCCTCGGCGCTTACCGCTCAGCCGGAGATGGTGCACCGGCATCTGGGAGTCTAACCTTGCCGCCCGCCCCTCCCGAACACGGAACCCCGCCATGCCCTTTCTGATCGCCGCCGGCCACCGCCTGGAATACGAGCGCTTCCCGGGGAAGCCGGGGGCGCCGACGCTGATCCTGCTGCATGAGGGGCTGGGCTCGGTGGCGCTATGGCGCGACTTCCCGGCGAAGCTGGCGCAGGCGACAGGCCGCCCCCTGGTGGTCTATTCGCGCTACGGCTACGGCCGCTCCGATCCCATCGCCGCGCCGCACGGGCCGCGCTACATGCATGACGAGGCGCTGGTGGCGCTGCCGGAGCTGCGCCAAGCGCTCGGCCTCGACGACGTCGTCCTGGTCGGCCACAGCGACGGCGCCTCGATCGCGCTCATCCATGCCGGCAGCGGCCGGTTTCCGGTGCGCGCGCTGATCGCCGAGGCGCCGCATGTCTTCGTCGAGGAGGTCTCGCTCAAGAGCATCGCCGAGGCGCGCACCCTCTATGAGGCGGGCGAGCTGCGCCAGCGCCTCGCCCGCTATCACGCCGATGTCGACAGCGCGTTCCGCGGTTGGAACGGCGCCTGGCTCGACCCCGCCTTCCGCGACTGGACGATCGCCGAGTATCTGCCCGGCGTGACCTGCCCGGTGTTGGCGATCCAGGGGGACGGCGACGAGTACGGTACGCTCGACCAGATCGCCGCGATCGAGCGCGGCGTCAAGGGACCCTTCGCCAAGCTGGTGCTGCGCCATTGCCGGCATTCGCCGCATCGCGACCAGGAAGCGGCGGTGCTCGAGGCAATGGCCGAATTCATCGAGCGGGTGTGACGACCTCCGGACCCGCCGGTTCGGCATGGAGCCGCTCGACCAGCGCCGCGCGGTTGGTAAGCACCGCGCGCTGATTGATGTAGCCCTTGTCGGTGATCTCGCCCTTGTCGATCGAGGGCGGCTGATCCAGCAGCAGCGCGCGGGCGACGCGCTGCGAGCTGCCGCCGGCGCCGGCATTGTGGCGGGCAAGTGCGGCGGCAAGCGCGGTGGCCACCGCCGGCTCCTTGACGAGAGCGGCAAGCGGCGCGTCCGGCGGCAGATGCGGGCAGAGGCCGCGACAGCCGGCGAGGCTCGGGAAGACCAGGAGGCCGATCTCGTCACGGTCATGGCCGGTGACCACCGCATCCTCGACCACCGGCGCGCAGGCGGCGATGAGCGCCACGCGCAGCGCGCCGACGCCGACCCAGGTGCCGGAGGAGAGCTTGAAGTTCTCGCCGATGCGGCCGTCGAAGACGATTCCGCGGCGGGGATCGTCGGGATCCTCGAGCCGCGCCGCATCGCCGGGACGGTAGAACCCCTCGGCGTCGAAGGCCGCGGCGGTGAGGTCGGGCCGCTTCCAATATCCCGGCATGATGTTGGGTCCGCGCACGCGCATCTCGAGCTTGTCGCCGTCCGGCACCAGCTTGATCTCGCAGCCCGGCGCCGGCAGGCCGATATTGCCGGCACGCTCGATCGGATAATGCACCAGCGTGGCGAGCGGCGCGGTCTCGGTCGTGCCCCAGGCCGCGACCATCGCCACCTTGTGCCCGACCGTCTTCAGCGACAGTGCCTCGAGCCGCGCCCAGAGGCTCTGCGGCAGCGCCGCGCCGGCATAGAGCACGAGATCGAGTTCGCGGAAGAAGTTATGCGCAAGCGCCGGGTCGCGCTCGAGATAATCGAGCACCATGGCAAAGCCGCGCGGCACGTTGAGATAGAGCGTCGGCGCCACCTCGCGCAGGTTGGCGATGCTCTTCTCGATCAGGCCCGGCACCGGCCGGCCATCATCGATATAGAGCGTGCCGCCGTTGCGCAGGATCATGTTGAAGTCGGAATTGCCGCCGAAAGTGTGGTTCCAGGGCAGCCAGTCCAGGATCACCGGCGGTCGCGCATCGAGGAAGGGCCAGGCGCGGACGTAGCTCTCCTGGTTCGAGGTGAGCATGCGCTGGGTGTTGATCACGCCTTTGGGCTCGCCGGTCGAGCCCGAGGTGAAGAGGATCTTGGCGATGGTGTCGGGGCCGACCGCGGCGAAGGCGCGGTCGACATCGGCAGTCGGGCGGGTCCCGGCAAGCGCGGCGAACTCCGTGGCCGGGACGCCCTGGGGCGGGTTGGCGACGAGGGCGAGTTCGGTGTCGCCAAGCCGCAGCGCCGCGATCGCCGCAGCGTAGCGCGCGCCGTCATCGGCGAAGACCAGCCCCGGCGCCACGAGGTCGTGGACAAAGCGCAGCTTGGCGAAATCCTGCGACAGGCGCGAATAGGCGGTCGAGACCGGCGCCACCGGCACGCCGACATGCATCGCGCCCAGCGCCAGCAGCGCATGCTCGATACCATTGTCGGAAAGGATCATCACCGGCCGCTCGGGGCCGAGGCCGCGGTCGAGCAGCGACTGGCCGATGGCGCGCGCCGCCGCCAGCGCCTCGCCATAGGTGACGCGCCGCCAGTCGCCGGCGGCGCCACGCTGCGCCAGGAACACCCGGTCGGGATCGCGCCGGGCCCAGGCGTCGAGCAGCCTGCCGATCGAGCGCGGGATCTCGCCCAGCGCGTAGGGCGAGCGCAGCAGCAGCCCGCCGCCGGCGAGCGGCTCGGCGATGACGGCGGGCTCAGCGAACAGGTTCGCGCGCGGCATTTGCCGCAGGGCGCCTTCTTGCGCCATGGTATCCTCCCTATCGCCCCAGCCTAGCGCGACCGCGAGGTCGTCGTGAAGCCTGCGGTATCGCCCGGCGGGCGGGATGATTATGCTCGATAACTATCCACGAAGGAACACCCGGGGAGGAGATCATGATCGAAAGCACCATCGCCGGCAGCCTGCCCAAGCCCTTCTGGCTCGCCCAGCCGAAGACGCTGTGGGCGCCCTGGGCACAGACCGGCGACGCGCTCGCCGAGGCCAAGCGCGACGCGACGCTGCTGGTGCTGAAGGAGCAGGAGGATGCCGGCATCGACATCGTTACCGAGGGCGAACAGTCGCGCCAGCATTTCGTCCATGGCTTCCTCGAGCAGATCGAGGGCATCGATTTCGACCGCCGCGTCGCCATGGGCATCCGCAACAACCGCTACACGGCGCAGGTACCGACCGTCACCAGCGCGCTGCGGCGCAAGCGCCCGGTGCACCGTACCGAGGCGACTCTGGCGCGCGCCCACACCGCGCGCCGGCTTAAATTCACCCTGCCCGGGCCGATGACCATCGTCGACACCGTCGCCGACGCGCATTACGGCGACCGGGTGCGGATGGCGATGCGCTTTGCCGAACTGCTGAACGAGGAGGCGCGCGAGCTCGAAGCAGCGGGTGTCGACGTCGTCCAGTTCGACGAGCCGGCCTTCAACGTTTACATGGACCAGGTCAGGGAATGGGGCATCGCGGCGCTCGACCGCGCGCGCGAGGGCCTGCGCTGCAAGACCGCCGTCCATATCTGCTACGGCTACGGCATCAAGGCCAATATCGACTGGAAGGCCTCGCTCGGCGGCGAGTGGCGGCAATACGAGGAGATCTTCCCGGCGCTCGCCAAGAGCCGCATCGACCAGGTGTCGCTCGAATGCATCAACTCGCACGTGCCGATCGAGCTGCTGAGGCTGCTCGACGGCAAGGACGTGCTGCTGGGCGCGATCGACGTGGCGAGCGAACGCGTCGAGACGCCGGAGGAAGTGGCGGCGGTGCTGCGCCGGGCGCTCGGCTTCATCGCCCCCGAGCACCTCGTCGCCTGCACCAATTGC
Source organism: Rhodospirillales bacterium (assembly GCA_027315365.1). Lineage (GTDB taxonomy): Bacteria > Pseudomonadota > Alphaproteobacteria > ATCC43930 > CGMCC-115725 > DAHUYF01. The sequence goes on from DAHUYF010000091.1 coordinate 5,437, forward strand.
GGCATGGCGCCGCTCGACCGCGCCGTCGCCAATGCCAAGCTCCAGGCGCTCGGCGCCGGCGCGGCGCTGTTGCGGCGGGAACTGGGACAGCGAGCCTAGGCAGGCCGCAGATCTGCGACCCGCGTCGATAGCGCTGCGCTGGAGGACATGGCGGAGGCTGTCCCGGCCCGTCCATGGGTCCACGCCGCCGCGGCCGCTACAGCCCGACGTAAGCCTGCCGCACGCGGTCGTCCGCCAGCAGCTCGGCGCCGGCTCCCTGCATCACGATGCGGCCATTCTCCAGCACGTAACCGCGATGGGCGAGCGCCAGCGACTGCGCCACGTTCTGCTCGACCAGCACCAGGGTAAGGCCGTCGCGCGCGTTCAGCTCGCGCACCACGCGGAAGACCTCCACCACCACCACCGGCGCCAGGCCGAGCGAGGGCTCGTCGAGCATGACGAGGCGCGGCTGGCCCATCAGGCAGCGCGCGATCGCCAGCATCTGCTGCTCGCCGCCCGACAGCGTGCCGGCGAGCTGGCGCCGGCGCTCGGCGAGGCGCGGGAACATGACGAAGACGCGATCCATCGCCGCGGCGGCGCCGGCGCGCGCCCGCGGCACCACCGCGCCCATCTCGAGATTCTCGCGCACCGTCATGTTGGGAAACACCTGGCGCCCTTCCGCCACCTGGCCGATGCCGAGATTGCAGATGCGGTGGGGGGCCGCGCCGGCGATCTCCTGCCCCTCGAAGCGGATCGAGCCGCGCCGCGGCTTTTCCATGCCGAAGATGGTGCGGATGAGCGAGCTCTTGCCGGCGCCGTTGGCGCCGATGATGGCGACGATCTCGCCGGATGCCACATCGAGCGAGACGCCGTCGAGCGCCTGGGCGTCGCCGTAGAAGAGGTCGACTTCGCGGAGTTCGAGCATGCTCATGCCGGGGCGGGCCCCGAGGCCTGGCCGTGGCCGAGATAGCATTCGAGCACCTGCGGGTCGCGCGCCACCTGCTCGGGCGTGCCCTCGCAGATCTTCTGGCCGTGATGCAGCACGACGATGTGATGCGACAGCGCCATCACCGCGCGCATGACATGCTCGGTGAGCAGGATGGCGATGCCGGTGTCGCGCGCGAGATCGCTGAAGACGCGCACCATGCGGTCGATCTCGGTCGGACGCAGCCCCGCCATCACCTCGTCGAGCAGCAGGATCTTGGGCCGCGTGGCGAGCGCGCGCGCCGCCTCGAGCCGCTTGCGCTCGGGGAGCGTCAGGCTGCGGGCCGCGCTCTCCGCCTTGTCGGCGAGGCCGAGACGGTCGAGGATTTCGGCCGCGGCCTGGCGCGCCGCAGCCCGGTCGGCCGTCGCGGTGAAGGCGCCGACCATGACGTTCTGCAGCACCGTCAGCCCGCCGAAAGGCTTCACCAGTTGAAAGGTGCGGCCGATGCCGGCGCGGCAGGCCTGATCCGGCCGGCGGCCGGTGATGTCGATGCCGTCGAGCAGGACGCTGCCGCTGTCGGGCGCGATGGCGCCGGCGATCAGGTTGAAGGTGGTGGTCTTGCCCGCGCCGTTGGGGCCGATCAGCGCAACGATGCCGCCGGCCGGCACGGCGAAGCTGACATCGTCCACCGCCTGCAGCCCGCGGAAGCGCTTGGCGATGGCGCGCACCTCAAGCAGCGGCGCAGCGCTCATCGCCGCCCCTCCTCGAGGCCGAGCCGGCGGCGCAGCCAGGGCCACAGCCCAGACGGCTGCAATGCGACGATGGCCAGCAGCGCCGCGCCGTAGAACCATTGCTTCAGGCCGCTGATCTCCGCCGCGTTGGAAAGATTGGTCATGATCTCGCCGAGCCCGGTGAGCAGGACGGCGCCGAGGACGGGGCCGAACAGCGTACCCAGCCCCCCGATGATCGGCGCGGTGATGATCTCGATCGAGCGGCTCATGGCGAAGACGGTGTCGGGATAGAGATTGTTGTCGTAGAAGGCGAGCACGCCGCCGCCCAGCGCGGTCATCGCCGCCGACAGCGCCATGGCCGCGACCTTGTAGCGGAAAACATCGATGCCGAGCGCGCGCGCCGCCTCTTCATCCTCGCGGATCGCCTGCCAGTAATAGCCGACGCGGCGGTTGAGGAGATGGTGGCTGAGCGCCAGCGCGGCAAGGCTGAGCGCCAGCAGCAGGTAGTAGAACATCCGCGGCGAGCCGCGCAGCCGCAGCGGGTCGTCGTGTGCGAGATTGGCCACCGGCAGGAACAACCCCTCGGTGGCGCCGACCCAGCCGAAATGATCGAACAGGATGCGCGTGAACTCGGCGAAGGCGATGGTCAGCAGCGCGAAGTAGACGCCGCCGACGCGGAAGCGGAAGGAAAGCGCGGCGATCGCGCCGCCGGCCAGCGCCGCCACCGCCATGCCGGCGAGCATGCCGAGCCAGGGCAGCAGGCCGAAATGCACGAAGAGCGCCGCGCTGGTATAGGCGCCGAGCCCGACATAGAGCGCATGGCCGAGCGAAAGCTGCCCGGCAAAGCCGGTCATGATGTTCCAGGACTGGCCGAAATATGCCGAGAACAGCACCACCACCAGCACCGAAACGATATAGGCGTTGACCAGCAGCGGCAGCAGCAGCATGACCGCGACGAAGAGCCCGAGCGCCGCCGCGCGCCGCGGCGAGAGGTCGCGCGCCGCCATCGCCCTCATGCGCGGCCCAGCAGGCCTTGCGGCCGGACCAGCAGCACCAGGATGAGCAGGCCGAAGCTGAAGGCGCTCTTGAGGGAGGGCTCGACGAGAAATCCCGCGAGCGCCTCGGAGACGCCGACCAGGATGCCGCCGAGCAGCGCCCCCGGCATGCTGCCGAGGCCGCCCAGGATGACGATGATGAAGGCAAGCAGCGTGTAGTCGGTGGCGATATAGGGCTGCACGTCGACCAGCAGCAGCAGCAGGCAGCCCGCCGCGCCGACGCAGGCGGCGCCGAGGCCGAAGGTCACGGCGTAGAGCCGCTTGACGTCGAGGCCGACCACCTGGGCGCCAACCTGATTGTCGGCGCAGGCGCGGATCGCCTTGCCGGTGCGGCTGAAGCGGAAAAAGCTCCACAGCGCCGCGGCGCCCAGGACGGCGCCGCCGGCGGCGAAGACACGCACCTTGTCGAGCAGGATGGCGCCGATCTGATAGCTGTCATAGCCGTAGTCGAGCTGGACGTTGCGCGCATCGGGGCCGAAGCCCATCAGCAGGCTGGCGGTGATGATGGTGGCGAGCGCCAGCAGCAGCAGAAACTGCTCGTGATCGGGCCGCGCTATGTAGCGGTTGATGAGCAGGCGCTGCAGCGCGTAGCCCAGCCCGAAGAGTGCCAGGGTCACCAGCGGCAGCACCAGCAGCGGATCGAGCCCGAGCCGGGCGTTGACGACATAGGCGCCGTACATCGCCAGCACCATCATCTCGCCATGGGCGAAGTTGACGATGCGGATGACGCCGAAGATGACCGAGAGACCGAGCGCCATCAGCCCATAGACGGCACCGGTCAGCAGCCCCGAGACGATGATGTTGAGGTAGAGCATCGGGCGGAGCGGCGCGGGCGTCGGTCGACCGGCGCGCTCAGCCGCGCTGCGACCAGCCCGGCACCGGGAAGATCGGCGCCAGCTCGGCGTTCTCCGCCGGCAGCACCACGATCGGCTTGCCGCCGCGGATCTGCACCACGGCCGAGGGCAGGTTGACGTTCTGTCCCTTCGCGTCAAAGGTGATGGGGCCGCCGATCATCACGCGCTCCTTGATGTTGGTCGCCTTGAGCGCCTCGACCAGCGCCTGGGGCCTGGTCGAGCCGGCGCGCTTGTAGGCGTCGGCGCAGATCACGAAGCCCTCGAAGGTGAAGCCGGCGTCGAGCGTGCAGACCTCGCCGGGATAGGCCTGGTTGAACGCCGCCTCGAAGCGGTGCGCGAAGGCCTGCTTGGGGTCGAGCCAGGGGATGTTGGTGATGGCGTAGTCGGCGTATTTGCCCAGCACCTTCACGAACTGCGTCTGGTACATGCCGGGACTGCCGGGGCTGATGATGCCCATCGGCTCGTAGCGCTGCTTCACCATCTCGCGCACGATGAGAATGACGTCGGTGAGCCGCGTCACCGCCATCAGCAGGTCGGCCTTCGCCGCCTTGGCCTTCGCCACTTCGATCGAGAGATCCTTCGCCTGCGGATCGTAGGAGATGGTGTCGACAATCTCGAACGGCAGGTTGGCCTTGGGCATCAGTGCATGAATGCCGCGCAGCATGGTCTGGCCGAAAGTGTCGTTGACCACCATCAGCACCGCGGTCTTGGGCGAGGCGCCGGTCGCCGTGAAGAGATCGTTGAAGCGGGCGAGACCCTGCGTGCCGAGCATCACGCTGGTCGGGAAGTTGCGGAAGACGTATTTGAAGCCCTGCTCGGTGATGGCGGGATCGGCGGCGATGTTGATGACGAAGGGAATGCCGTGCTGCTCGGCGACCTGGGCGATGGCGAAGCTCTGGCCGCTGTCGAAGGCGCCGACCAGCATCTCGACGCCCTCGCGGATCAGCTTCTCCGCCTGGGTGCGCGCCACTTCCGGCTTCGACTCCGTGTCGACGTCGACGATCTCGATCGCATGGCCCATCTCGGGCAGCATCTTCTTGGCGAGTTCGACCGCGCGCTGGCAGCTCTGACCGATCGGCGCCTCGTAACCCGAGCGCGGCAGCAGGCTGCCGAGCTTGATCGGACGGATCGCGGCGCGCGCACGGCCGGTACCGGCCAGCAAGGCGCCGCTGGCGGTCGCCCCCAGGCCGAAATCGCGACGGGTAAGTGTGTGCCGCACCGCTAACCTCCCCGGCGGTGTTGCGCCGCCCGTTCCCGATCCTCGTCACCGTCGCGGCGCAATGTCGCGGGCCCGGCGGCGGCCGCCACCATACCGCACTGCGGCCGGGGATCAAGCCGAGCCCACGCGCCGCGCCGCCATGCTGCGCGCGACGGGTTGCGTTGTCGCACCGGGCCTTTAGACTGCGGCCGTCGCCCGAGCCAGGACGCCCTGATGAGTCGCCAGGATCTGTTTCCGCCGATCGAGCCCTATGCCACCGGCATGCTCAAGCTCGACGGGCTGCACGCGATGTACTGGGAGCAGTCCGGCAACCCGCGCGGCATCCCGATCGTCTTCCTGCATGGCGGGCCCGGCGCCGGGGCGACGCCGACGCATCGCCGCTTCTTCGATCCGCAATCCTACCGCATCGTCGTGTTCGACCAGCGCGGCGCCGGACGATCGACGCCGCTGGGTTCGCTCGGCGACAACACGACGCGGCACCTGGTGGCGGACATGGAGCGGCTGCGCCTCCATCTCGGCATCGAGCGCTGGGCGGTGTTCGGCGGCTCCTGGGGCTCGACCTTGGCGCTGGCCTATGCCGAAGAGCATCCTGAGCGCTGCAGCGGCCTCGTCCTGCGCGGTATTTTTCTCTGCCGGCGCAGCGAGATCGACTGGTTCCTCATGGGCATGCGCACCGTGTTTCCCGAGGCCTGGCGCGCCTTCTCGAGCTTCCTGCCCGAGGCCGAGCGCCGCGATCTGCTGGCGAGCTATTACCGGCGGCTCACCGATGCCGACCCCGCGGTCCACATGCCGGCCGCGCGCGCCTGGAGTACCTATGAGGGTGCCTGCTCCACCCTGCTGCCCAGCCCGGACACCGTGGCCGCGTTCGGCGAGGATCGCATGGCGCTCGGTCTCGCGCGGATCGAGGCGCATTATTTCCTGCACAACGTCATCCCGCCGGAACGGGATCTGCTGCTTCGGGTGGAGCGCCTCCGTCGGCTTCCCGCTTTTATCGTCCAGGGCCGCTACGACATGGTCTGCCCGATCGCCAGCGCCGACGAACTCACCCGTGCCTGGCCCGAGGCGGACTATGCCATCGTCCCCGATGCCGGCCACTCGGCGATGGAGCCGGGCATCCGCGCCCGCCTGGTCGCCGCTACCGAGAAGCTGCGCCGCACCCTGTGACCCGACGCCGCTGGCCGCGGCCCGGACGACGTCGCGGGCCTGTCCTATTGCCCGGACAGCCTCTAAGGTGACCAAGGCATTTCGACTGCCGCAGGGGGGCAGGATGAAGGGGGAATTGGGTGGTCTCGGGACCGCGCTGTTGGCGCTTGCGCTCGCGACATGGGCGCCGGCGGCGCAGGCGGACGATCCCGACCTGCTGGCGCTCGGCGCCGGCGGCTACAACGTGCTGCATTATCAGAAAGAGGCGCAGGTTCGCGCCGAATACCGCTTCTCCTATCGCTTCCTCTCGATCGTCCGGCCGATCGCGGGGGTGCTCGCCACCAACGACCGCAGCGTGTACACCTATGGCGGCTTCCGCTTCGACGCCGAGATCGGGCAGCATTTCGTCATCATGCCCGAACTGGCCTTCGGCTACTGGTCGCAAGGCGCAGGCAAGAACCTCGGTGGCCCCGAAGAGTTCAAGGAAGGCGGCGAGTTCGCCTATCGCTTCGCCGACTACTCGCGCATCGGCTTTCTCTTCGACCACATCTCCAACGCCGGCATCTACAAGAGCAATCCCGGCGTCGAATCCGCGCTGATCGTCTATTCGATCCCGATCGGCGGTCCGCGCAACCGGTAGCGGCAATCCGTCCGGCGACGAGGCTTCGGGCGCGCCGCGCTCCTTGCCGCGCGTTAACCATGTTGCCGGTGATTTTAGCGAATTTCGGGCGGGCACGGTTGCCTCGCGTTAACTAGCGCTCAACCGATACGCGCTACTTTTCCGGCATTGCGGTGGCTGCGATCGGCACGCCGTCCACTCGACCGACTGGAGTATGCGCCTTGCGAAACATCGAGAAACACGTGTTGGTCGTCGACGACTACAACACAATGCGGCGCATTCTGCGCAACCTGCTGTCCCAAATCGGCTTCAGCAACGTCGAGGAGGCCGAGGACGGCTCCGCCGGACTGCGCAAGCTGCGCGAACGGCCCTTCGGCCTGGTCATCTCCGACTGGAACATGGCGCCGATGTCCGGCCTCGAGTTCCTCAAGGAGGTGCGCTCGGACGGCGCGCTCAAGGACATGCCGTTCATCATGATTACCGCCGAGAGCAAGACCGAGAACGTGGTCGCGGCGAAAGCGGCGGGGGTCAGCAACTATATCGTGAAGCCGTTCAACGCGGACACGCTGAAGAAAAAGATCGAGGCGGTTCTAGGGGAGCTCTGATTCCATGCCGTCCCAGCGTCGGCTCGAGCTGAGCGAGGAGGAATACCTCGACATCGAGGAGGCCCTTGCCAGCAACGCGCGCGGTCGCAGCTTCCTGCGCATGCGCGACCAGCGCTCCCGCCTCGTCGCGACCAACGAGGTGCGCAAGCTCATGCGCGAGGTCAAGGGGAGCGCGCAGCACGCCAGCCCCGACAAGGCGGCGGGCGAAAAGGACGACACGCATATCCGCATCCTGCGCGAAGAGCTGCGCGAGATGAGCGCCTACATCCATCAGACCCGGCGTGAGATCGCCGCGCTGCGTCCGAGCGACGCCGGCTCCAACCGCATCATGGCGGCGACCGGCGAGCTCGATGCCATCGTCTCCGCCACCGAACGCGCCACCTCGGAGATCCTGAACGGGGTCGAGCGGATCAACGAGCTCACCCTGAAGCTGCCGAAGACCGGCGAGATCGCGCCCATCGTCGACGAGATCCAGGCGCAGGTGACCGAAGTACTGACCGCCTGCTCGTTCCAGGACATCACCGGGCAGCGCACCACAAAGGTCGTCAATACGCTGCGTTATCTCGAGCAGCGCGTGAACTCGATGATCGAGATCTGGGGCGTCGAGGGCGTGACGCCGGTCGCGGCGCCGGTGGTCGAGGACAATCGGCCGGATGCGCATCTGATGAACGGCCCGGCCACCGACGGCGGCCCGAGCCAGGCCGATGTCGACGCATTGTTCGAGCAGCTCGGCCAGGCCACCGAGAAGCCGGCCGCAAAGCCCGTCGCCGACGACAAGGCCGCCGACAAGGCCAGCGGCGACAAGGTCGGCGACAACGCCGAGGCGAAGATCAACAGCCAGAGCCAGATCGACGCGCTGTTCGACGCGGCGCAGTAGCGCCGGCATCGAAAGCGCCGCTCACGCCGCGGGCGGCGTGCGATCGAGCGGCCGCGAGGCGGTGCCCGCGGCGCCGATGCCGACGATCTGCGCCGTCACCGCGGGCCGGCCGGCCGGCGCCGATGCTCGGGCGGCGGCTCGGCACGGCGGTTGGCGATACGTTCGGCGCGGCGGTTGGCGATATCGCCGGCGATCATGTCGGCGACCAGGAACAGGCTCATGATCCCGGCGCTCCACGCGAAGATCAGCAACAAGGACTCCATCACGCTTCCCCGCTTGTCTATCGGCGGCAAGAGAACGAAAGAAGGTGCTGGCGACGCTGAAAAGGTGCTGCGACGCCCATTCGACGCCGAGCATGGTTAATTCCGGGTAAACGCCCCGCCCTTCGCCGGCCCGATCAGGGCTGGCGCGTTTGCTTTGGAACCGGGGCTCGCCTAGCTTGGCCCGCCATGAAGCCCGTCCCGCTCGACTTGGTCAACCGCTATGAGATCACCCCCGATACCAGCCACACCGCCGCCGCGGTCGGCAATGTCGGGGTCGAGGTCGTAGGCACGCCGTTTCTCGTGGGCTATTTCGAGATCGCGGCGCACCAGGCCATCCTGCCCTTCTGCGAGCCGGGCGAAGTGACGGTCGGCACCCGCATCGAGGTCGATCACCTCGCCGCAGCGCTGCCGGGACGGAAGGTGACCGCCGATGCCAAAGTGGTCGCGGTCGAGGGCCGTCACATCCTCTTCGAGGTCGAGGTGCGGCAGGGCGACCGCGTGCTGATGAAGGGGCGCCATGGCCGCGCCATCGTGCGGCTCGACCGGCTGCTGGCGCGCGCCGCGGCGGGCTGAGGCCAACATAGCGTTAGCGCAACGGGAAGGAGCGGACGATGGCGGTCGACGGCACTTGGAACATCACGATGGAAACGCCACTGGGAGCGCGCAACGCGACGCTCACGCTCGCCACCACCGGCGGCACGCTCAGCGGCACGATGTCGGGCGATGGCGGCGCGATCGACATCTATGACGGCCGCATCAGCGGCGACCAGGTGTCGTTCAAGGTAGACATCACCCAGCCGATGTCGCTCACCCTGGGATTCTCCGCCACCGTCGCCGGCAACGTGCTCTCGGGCAGCGTCGCGCTCGGCATGTTCGGCGATGCGCCGCTGTCGGGAACCCGCGCCTGACCCGCTAATTTCGCCGCTGGGGTCGGACCGATGACGGGCGCCGATCTGCGGTTGATTTTGTTCTTTTTTTGTTCGATCATGCCGGCTCGGCTCTCTCGGGTTGCGGCGACGGCAACATGGCCTATGGGTTAGGCATCGAATTGGCGGCGCACGGCTTGCTGCGGGCCCGCAGGGCGCCGCCTTATCGGCCCGGTCCTGCCGCGCGCGCGGTCGATATCGCGGTCGGGGCGCGGCTACGCCGGGCCCGGCTGCTGACCGGGGCCAGCCGGCGGCAACTCGGCGAGGCAATGGGCGTCGGCGCCGAGACGGTGCGGCGCTACGAGACCGGCGCGCGGCGCATGAGCCCGGTGCGGCTGGCCGCGGCGGTACGCTTCTTGGGCCTGCCGCTGTCCTGGTTCTTTCGCGAGGACGGGCCGCCGGCGCCCGGCCGGGGCTGAGCGGCAAAGTGCCGACCGCGCAGGCTGCCCGGCGCCGTCGGCTTCGAGCGCGGCGGCTCAGCGGAAGCTGATCTCGACCACGCGGTTGCGCGGCTCGCGCACGCCGGGAGCGGTAGGCACGGGCGGTTCGCGCATGCCCACCCAATGCTCCTCGATGCGGTCGGCCGGCACGCCGGCGGCGCGCAGCGCCTGGCGCACCACATCGGCGCGGCGATGCGACAGCGTCATGTTGTAGGCGTCGCTGCCGGAGAGATCGGCCTTGCCGGTGATCGCCACGTGGCTGCCATCTTGCTTCACCTCGGCCGCCACCCGATCGGCGATCTTGTGCGCGTCCCGCGTCAGGCGCGCCTGGTCGAAATCGAAATAGACGCTGTATTGCCGCGTGGCGGTGGGCGGCGGCGCCTGCGTCGCCGCCGCCGGTTGCACCGCCCCGCCCTCGAGCGCGGCGAGCGCGGCGACGAATTCGGCGTGGCACGGGCCGTCGGACGCGGTGCTCCAGTCGTCCTCCATGCGCTCGACCCAGCAATCGTAGCGCGTCTGGGCGCGCGCGGCGAGGTTGGGCCGGCGCTCGCGGGCGCCGGCGTCGAGTGCGGCCAGCAGGCGGCGGCGGCCGTCGGCCAGCGCGGTGCGCGTCTGCAGCGGCACCTCGAGCGGCACCGACCAGTTGCTGTTCTGCTCCGGCACCACCACCTGGCCATGACCGGCGGCGAGGCCCTTGCGGGCAAAGTAGTCGGCATCCGCCCAGTCATGATCCCGCTGCGAAAGCTGGGTGGCGAGGCCGGCATAGTCGGCGGCCAGCGCCTGATCGAAATCGCCGGGGTTCTTGGGCGCTGCGCGCTGCGCCGCGGGCAGGTTGAAGGGCTCGAGCACGGGATTGCCGCGCATGGCGGGCGAGGACGACCAGTTCGAGCAGCCGGCGAGCGCAGCGGCGCCGAGAAGCGTACAGGAAACAACGGCAAGGTTCCGGTGGTTCATCTGCTCGATCTCCCTGGAAGCGCGTGGACGCGGGTTCTGGCGACCGCAACTCACGGTTCAGAACAGAGAACGTCGGCTAACCGGAAATTGTTCCCGCCGATCATGACAGAAAAGCGCCGCCGCGGCGGCGCGGTTGCGGCGTGCTGGGTAGCGGCTTCGATGCTTGATTCCCGATCAGGCGTCGGAAGCCGCAACACAACTCTTTGAGTTTGCTAGTGTTCCGGTTCCGACGCCGGGGAGCCAAGCGTCGGGGGCGGAACACCAGCCTGCCCGCGGAGCGGCAAGGAGGAGCGGCATGTCGATCAGGGTCGGCGTCGGCGGTTGGATCTATCCGCCCTGGCGCGGGACGTTCTACCCGCCCGGCCTGGCGCGAGCGCGGGAACTCGGCCATGCCAGCCGGCATCTCACCTCGATCGAGGTCAACGGCACCTTCTACGGCGCGCAGAAGCCGGCGAGTTTTCGTCGCTGGCGGGCCGAGACGCCGGAGGACTTCGTCTTCGCGCTGAAAGGCCCGCGCTTCGTGACGCAGCGCCGCGCGCTGGGTGAGGCGGGCGCATCGATCGAGCGCTTCTTCGCCAGCGGCGTACTCGAACTCGGGCCGAAGCTCGGTCCGATCCTCTGGCAGCTGCCGGCGACCACGCCCTTCGACCCGGACAATCTCGGCGCCTTCCTCGCCCTGCTACCGCGCCGCCGCGACGGCAGGGAGATCCGGCACGCGATCGAGGCCGGCCATCCGAGCTTTGCCGAGGACGCCTGGCTGGCGCTGCTGCGCCGCTTCGGCGTCGCCGTCGCGATCGTCGATTCCGACCGCCACCCGTTGCTCGTCGACGCCACCGCCGATTTTTTCTATGCCCGGCTGCGTCGCTGCGCGGCCGCCGAGGCGACGGGGTATCCGCCGGCCGCGCTCGACGACTGGGCCGAGCGGTGCCGGCGTTGGGCGGCAGAGGGCGGGCGCGACGGCTTCGTCTATTTCATCAACGGCGCCAAGGAGCGTGCCCCGGCTGCGGCCGAGGCCCTCATCGCTCGTTTTGCCGCCCCCACGGAGCCGGCGGGAACCGGCCGCAGGCAGCGCCGCCGCCTGTGACCGGGATCACAGGCTGACCGGCCGGCCGATGCCCATCTCGGAGGCGAGGCGCCGCGTCGGCGCCCAAGGGGATTTTTCATGACACCCATCGACCCGCCCGACCGAATGACCATTCTCTTTACCCCGCTCACCCGACCGCTGCTCGCGCGGCTGATGGACGGCACCAAGCACGACGCGCTCGACGCCTATGCCGAGGACTACGCTCGGCGCGCCGGCTATCGCCGCGGCGCGCAGGGCGAATGGATCGCGGAGCGGCGGCAGGCCCAGCCGTAGCAACCCCGGCCAGGTTCCGGCGGCATGCGGCGCGCCGGCCGCGCCGCATGAACATGAATCGGTGCCGGAGGCTCGGACCGCAGCTCAGAACAGAGCGACGAGCCGCCGCAGCAGACGTGGCTTCGCCGCCTGCGCCGGAGCGAGAGCTTCGCCGGCAAGGATGTTGTGCCGCGTCCGGTTCAGCACCTGCACGACCATCGCATGCGTCGTGGCGCGGTGGTCGTTGAAGGCCTCGATGCGCGGATAGGAGCGGCCGGTGACCTGCTCGGCCGCCCTCAGCAACGGCCCCTTCAGCACCCGATCCGCCCGCGCCTCCAGCACCGCGCCGAGAATGCAGAAGCGACCATCGCTCGATTTCAGCACGCCCTTGCACCATTTCTCCGGCCGGTCCAGCAAGGCGATGACCCGATCGATCTTGTCGAGCGTGTCGAGCTGGACCTCCATTCCTTTGCCGTCGAAGGGCATGGCATCCTCCATTCCATGGTTGCACAACGCCAGGAAGCAAGGTGCGGACGGAGCCCAGGGCAGGCGACGCCGGATGGCGCCGGCTTGCCGCCTCGCCCGGCGCTGCGGATGTACCGTCGGCGGTCGGAGAGAGGCGGCAGCGTCGCTGCGTCCCACAACGATAAATCCGCTTGCGGCGAGACGCCATTGCATAAGCATGGGGGCGGACCGGCGCGGCGTGCTGCGGAAGATGCTGACCGGTACCGAGAGCACCGCCTATCCGGTGACCATCTCAATAGCCATGGGCACTCCCTACCCGGCCTTTTCTCGCACAAGGTGCGGCCGCTTGCGCTCACACTCGCCGGGTGCGACGATTGGCGTCGGAGGTGCAAGCATGTTCTCCAATCCCTATGTCGGCGCCCGTACTGGCGAGGAGAGCCGCGAGGCCCAGGAACGCAACCGCGCCTGGTGGGAACGGCTCCCGATGACTTACGAAGCCTGGGAAGCAAAGGACCGCTCCACCGATCGGGAGCGCATCGTCGGCCGGTTCCTGGACGGCAACCCCTGGCTCACGCGCGACTATTTCGCGCAGTTCCGCGGCAAGGACGTGCTTGAGATCGGTTGCGGCGGCGGCCCTGCTTCCGTGCTCTTTGCCGAGGCCGGAGCGCGGATTACGGCAATCGACTTGACCGAAGCCGCCGTCGAGATGACCAAGCGGCACACCGATGGCCTCCCTGCGACGGTCGAACGTATGGACGCAGAGCGCATGACCTTTCCCGATGCCAGTTTCGACCATGTCTTTTCCTGGGGCGTCCTGCACCACTCCGCACGTCCCGAGCGCGCCTTCGCCGAGGTCGCCCGCGTGCTGCGCCCCGGCGGCACTGCGCTCATCATGGTCTACAACCGCACGAGCCTGCGTTATTGGGTCAAGGGGGCGATCTGGCTGCTGCTCCGCGGCCGCATCTTCCGCGGCGACGGCTTTTCCAGCGTGCAGCGCTTCTTTACCGACGGCTATTTTCACCGCCACTTCACGCGGCGCGAACTGGGCGAGGCGCTCGCTCCCCTCCGCGTCGAGCGGATGAGCGTGACACACATGGGAAAGCGGATGCTGCCGCTGATCCCGCTGTCGCTGGACCAATGGGCAAAGCGGCATTGGGGATGGCTTCTCGTCGCCGAGCTTCGCCACCCATAGGGGACATGATGCGCGACTCCAGCCGGATCGACGGCACATCCGTCAGGCGGCCGCGCGAATGCTGAAACTTTATTATGCCGCCCATACCTGCGCGCTTGCGTCGCATATCGTGCTCGAAGAAGCGGGCGCGACCTATGAGACGGTGCGGCTCGACCTCCAGGCCGGCGAGCAGCGCTCGGCAGCATATCTGGCGATCAATCCGAAAGGCCGGGTCCCGACGCTGCTTGCCGAGGGCGGCGCGCTGACCGAGACGCCGGCGCTTCTGGTCTTCATCGCGCAGCGCCATCCCGGCGCCGATCTCGCGCCCTTCGACGACGCCTTCGCCTTCGCGCGCGTGCAGGCCTTCAACAGCTATCTCTGCTCGACCGTCCATGTCGCGCATGCGCACCGCATGCGCGGCTCCCGCTGGGCCGACGAGCCCGCGGCGATCGCGGCAATGCAGCGCAAGGTACCGCAAGCGGTCGGCGACTGCTTCGATCTGATCGAACGGGGTATGCTCAGGGGTCCCTGGGTGATGGGCGAGCGCTATACGATCTGCGACGCCTACCTCTTCACCCTGGCGCAATGGCTCGAAGCCGACGGCGTCGATCCCGCCCGCCTCCCGCGGGTCTGCGATCACCGGCGCCGCATGGCAGAGCGTCCGGCCGTGCAGCGGGCGATCGCCGCCGAACTCGGCACTTAGGGCAGGGCTGCACGGCTGGGCCGAAGGCCGGCCGGCGTCAGTGCCGGGCGGCGGTCTCCTTCAGGCGCTCGACTGCGCGGCGCACGAGCGGATCGAGCCCCTCTCCGCCGGCGTCGAGATGGGCGAAGATCGCGCTGCGCATGCGCGGGTCCCAGAACAGGGCGAGATGCTCGGAGATCGCCGCGACCGCCTTTTCCTCGCCCTGATGGGTGAAGAACTTGCCGATCTGATTGGCCATGTAGACGAGTCTCTCAGGCAACATGGTCGACCGCCGCCAGATCGAGGCGCGCGCCATGAGTGAAGACCTCGAAACCGTCGTCGCGCGCGACGGCCACGAGCGTGATACCGGCGGCATCGGCGACGCGCACCGCCAACGCCGTCGGCGCCGACACCGCCACGATCACCGGCGCGCCCATCACCGCCGCCTTCTGCACCATCTCCACCGAAACGCGGCTGGTCAGCAGCACGACGCCGCGCGCCGCCGGAACCGACGCCCGCGCCAGCGCGCCGGCGAGCTTGTCGAGCGCGTTGTGGCGACCGACATCCTCGCGCAGCGCGACGAGACCCGCCGCCGGATCCCAGAAGGCGGCGGCGTGGACCGCGCGCGTCTCCCGGTTGATCGCCTGACGCGACGGGAGCGAGGCGAGCGCCGCCGCGATCGTCTCGGCCGAGACCCTGATGTCGCTGATCACCTGTGGCGGCGAGCGCGTCGCCTCGGCCAGGCTCTCCATGCCGCAGAGACCGCAGCCGGTCACCCCCGCGAGGTGGCGCCGCCGCCGATGGAAGGCCTCGCTGCGCGCCGGCGCGATCGACATCCTGAGCTCGATACCCTCCTCGCCCGGCACCACCTCCAGCTCCTCGATCTCGCCCGGCGCCGCGACGATGCGCTCCGCCAAGCTGAAGCCGACGGCGAAATCCTCGAGATCGGCCGGCGTCGCCATCATCACCGCATGGGTGGAGCGGTTGTAGGTAAGCGCCACCGCAGTCTCCTCGGGGATGGCGCGCTCGCCGGCATCGGCCGCCCCGCCGCGCCAGGAGACGCGCGCGACGCGGCGGACGGGCGCAGGCAGCAGGCTCACTCCGCCGCCTCCGCCGGCGCTGCGATGCGGCGCGTCTTCTCCGACAGCTCGCGATAATGCTCCTGCCACTCGGTCGGGCCGTTCGACGGCATCACCTGCACGGCCGTCACCTTGTATTCGGGGCAGTTGGTCGCCCAGTCCGAATACTCGGTGGTGACCACATTGGCCTGCGTCATCGGATGGTGGAATGTGGTGTAGACGACGCCCGGGGCGACACGGTCGGTAATGAAGGCGCGCAGGCTCGTCGCGCCGGCCCGGCTCGCGAGACTCACCCAGTCGCCGTCGCGGACGCCGCGCTGCTCGGCATCATGCGGATGGATCTCCAGCCGGTCCTCTTCGTGCCAGACGACGTTTTCGGTGCGCCGCGTCTGGGCGCCGACATTGTACTGGCTGAGAATGCGCCCGGTGGTCAGCAGCAGCGGGAAGCGCGGCCCGGTGCGCTCGTCGGTCGGCACGTATTCGGTGATGACGAATTTGCCGCGGCCGCGCACGAAGCCATTTATATGCATGACCGGCGTGCCGGTGGGCGCCTTGTCGTTGCACGGCCACTGCACCGAGCCTTCCGCCGCGAGTTTCTCGTAGGAAACCCCCGCGAAGGTCGGCGTCGAGCGCGCGATCTCGTCCATGATCTCGGACGGATGGCGGTAGCGCATCGGGAAGCCCAGCGCCTCGGAGAGCGCTATCGTGATCTCCCAATCCGCCATGCCCTGACGCGGCGCCATCACCTTGCGCACCAGGTTGATGCGGCGTTCGGCGTTGGTGAAGGTCCCGTCCTTCTCGAGGAAGGTCGAGCCCGGCAGGAAGACATGGGCGAAATTCGCCGTCTCGTTCAGGAAGAGATCCTGGATGACGACACATTCCATCGCCTCGAGCCCGGCGGTGACGTGATGGGTGTCGGGATCAGATTGCGCGATATCCTCGCCCTGGATGTAGAGCCCCTTGAAGGAGCCGGTCACCGCCGCGTCGAGCATGTTCGGGATGCGCAGGCCCGGCTCGCCATCGAGCGTCACGCCCCACAGCGATTCGAACAAGGCGCGCGTCGCGTCGTCGGAGATGTGGCGATAGCCCGAGAACTCGTGCGGGAACGAGCCCATGTCGCAAGAGCCCTGCACGTTGTTCTGGCCGCGCAGCGGGTTCACCCCCACGCCCGGCCGGCCGATATTGCCGGTCGCCATGGCGAGATTGGCGATCGCCATGACGGCGGTGGTGCCCTGGCTGTGCTCGGTGACGCCCAGCCCGTAATAGATCGCCGCGTTGCCGCCCGTGGCGTAGAGCCGCGCGGCGGCGCGGATCAGCTCGGCCGACACGCCCGACGTCTTCTCGACCGCCTCGGGGCTGTTGCGCTCCTCGGCGACGAAGCCGGCCCAATCCCGGAACTCGTCGAGCTCGCAGCGCTCGCGCACGAAGCGTTCGTCGACGAGACCTTCGGTGACGATGACATGCGCCATGGCGGTGAGCACGGCGACGTTGGTGCCGGGCCGCAGCGGCAGGTGATAGGTGGCTTCGACATGCGGCGTCCGCACGAGGTCGATGCGCCGCGGGTCGAGGACGATGAGCTTCGCGCCCTCGCGCAGGCGCTTCTTCATCCGCGAAGCAAAGACCGGATGGCCATCGGTCGGGTTGGCGCCGACCACCATGATGACATCGGTGTGGTCGACCGAATCGAAATCCTGCGTCCCGGCCGAGGTGCCGAAGGTGGTCTTCAAGCCGTATCCCGTCGGCGAATGGCAGACGCGGGCGCAGGTGTCGACATTGTTGTTGCCGAAAGCGGCGCGGACGAGCTTCTGGACGAGGAAGGTCTCCTCGTTGGTGCAGCGCGACGAGGTGATGCCGCCGATCGCCGAGCGGCCGTAGGTCTCCTGGATGCGGCGGAACTCGGACGCCGCCCGCCCGATCGCCTCCTCCCACGACACCTCGCGCCAGGGATCGGTGATCTTCTCGCGGATCATCGGCTTGAGGATCCGGTCGCGATGGGTGGCGTAGCCCCAGGCGAAGCGGCCCTTGACGCAGGAATGGCCGTGATTGGCCTTGCCATCCTTGTAAGGCACCATGCGGATGAGCTCGTCGCCGCGCATCTCCGCCTTGAAGCTACAGCCGACGCCGCAATAGGCGCAGGTCGTGACCACGGAATGCTCGGGCTGGCCGCTCTCGATCACCGACTTCTCGATCAGCGTCGCGGTCGGACAAGCCTGCACGCAGGCGCCGCAGGACACGCATTCGGATTCCAGAAACGGCTCCGCCATGCCGGCCGAGACCTTGGAGGCGAAGCCGCGCCCGTCGATGGTCAGCGCGAAGGTGCCCTGCACTTCCTCGCAGGCGCGCACGCAGCGCGAGCAGACGATGCACTTGGCGGGATCGAAGGTGAAATAGGGATTGGACTCGTCCTTCACCGCCGTGAGGTGGTTATCGCCGGCGTAGCCGTAGCGCACCTCGCGCAATCCCACCGCGCCGGCCATGTCCTGCAGCTCGCAATCGCCGTTGGCGGCGCAGGTGAGACAGTCGAGCGGATGATCGGAGATGTAGAGCTCCATCACCCCGCGCCGCAGCTGCTTCAGCCGGTCGGTCTGGGTCGAGACGACCAGCCCCGGCGCCACCGGCGTGGTGCAGGACGCCGGCGTTCCGGCGCGGCCCTGGATCTCGACGAGGCAGAGCCGGCAGGAGCCGAACGCGTCGACGCTGTCGGTGGCGCAAAGCTTCGGCACCTGGACGCCGGCTTCCATCGCGGCGCGCATGATCGAGGTGCCTTCCGGCACGCTGACCGCGAAGCCGTCGATGGTCAGACTGACCATCTTCTCCGCCTTGGACGGCGGCGTACCGAAATCGATCTCCTGGACGAGCGGCATGGCGCCTCTCCTATTCAGCGGCGGCAAGCCGCGGGCTTGCCCCGAAATCCTCGGGAAAATGCTTGAGCGCGCTCATCACCGGATAAGGCGTGAAACCGCCGAGCGCGCAGAGCGAACCTAGCTTCATCGTGTTGCAGAGATCTTCGACCAGCGCGATATTCGCCTCGCGCTCCTCGCCGCCGCGGATGCGGTCGATCACCTCGGCGCCGCGTGTCGAGCCGATGCGGCAGGGCGTGCACTTGCCGCAGGATTCGACGGCGCAGAATTCCATCGCGAAGCGGGCCTGGCGCGCCATGTCGACGGTGTCGTCGAAGACGACGATGCCGCCATGGCCGATCAGCCCGTCGCGCGCGGTGAAGGCCTCGTAATCGAACGGTGTGTCGAAGAGCGCGCGCGGGAAATAGGCGCCGAGCGGACCGCCGACCTGCACCGCGCGCACCGGGCGGCCGCTCGCCGTGCCGCCGGCGATGTCGTCGACAAGCTCGCCGAGGGTCAGGCCGAAGGCGGCCTCGAACAGCCCGCCCCGCTTCACATTGCCGGCGAGTTGGATCGGCATGGTGCCACGCGACCGGCCCATGCCGAAGTCGCGATAGAAGGCCGCGCCCGAGGACAGGATGATCGGCACCGAGGCGAAGGAGATCACGTTGTTGATGACGGTGGGCTTGCCGAAGAGACCGCGATGCGCGGGCAGCGGCGGCTTGGCACGAACCATCCCGCGCTTGCCCTCGAGACTGTCGAGAAGCGCGGTCTCCTCGCCGCAGACATAGGCGCCGGCGCCGACCCTGATCTCGATGTCGAAGGGATGGGCTGAGCCGGCAACGGCCGGGCCGAGATAGCCTTCGCGCCGCGCGGCCGCGACCGCCGCCGCCATGGCAGCGACGGCGTGCGGATATTCCGAACGGATATAGACGTAGCCCTTGCTGGCGCCGGTGGCGATGCCGGCGATCGCCATGCCCTCGATGAGCACGAGGGGATCGCCCTCCATGATCATGCGGTCGGCAAAGGTGCCGGAATCGCCCTCATCGGCATTGCAGACGATGTATTTCTGCGCACCGTCGGTCTGGAGCACGGTGCGCCACTTGATCCCGGTCGGGAAGCCGGCGCCGCCGCGGCCGCGCAAGCCGGACTGGACGACCTCCTCGACGATGGCGGCCGGCGCCAAGGCGAGGGCGCGCTCGAGCCCGACAAAGCCGCCATGCGCGCGGTAGTCGGCGATCGACAGCGGGTCGGTGATGCCGCAGCGCGCGAAGGTAAGCCGCGTCTGCCGCTTGAGGAACGGCACCTCTTCCGGCCGCCCGATCCGCAGCGCGTGGCCGCCGCCCTGGAGCAGTCCGGCATCGAGCAGCCCCTCGACATCGTCCGCGCCCACCGGCCCATAGGCGATACGACCCGCCTTGGTCTCGACCTCGACCATCGGCTCGAGCCAGTAGAGGCCGCGCGATCCCGTCCGCACCAGGTCGAGCACGACGTTCCGCCGCCGTGCGGCGGCGACCAGCGCCGTCGCCACCTCGTCGGCGCCGACGGCCAGCGCACCGGAATCGGCCGGTATGTAGACCCGCGCGGTCATCGCCGCGCCCCATCGACCAACGCCGCGAGGCGCTTGGCGTCGAGCCGGCCGACCGGCTTGCCGTCCAGCATCGCCGCGGGCGCGCAGGCGCAGAGCCCGAGGCAATAGACCGGTTCCAGGGTGAGCGAACCGTCGCCGGTGGTTTCGCCCCATCCCGCCTGCAATCGCGCCTGTGCCGCCTCGGCGAGGGCGTCGCCGCCCATCGACTGGCAGGCCTCGGCGCGGCAGAGCTTGAGCACATGCCGGCCCGGCGGCGCATGGCGGAAGTCGTGATAGAAGGTGACGATGCCATGCACCTCCGCCCGCGTCAGATTGAGCGCCTCGGCGATGAGCGGCACGGTGTCTTCGGGGACGTAGCCGAAAGCCTCCTGCAATGCATGCAGGATCGGCAGGGCGGCACCCTCCCTCCGCCGATGCGCTTCGATGATGGCTTCGGCGCGCTCCTTGCTCCAGGACGGGCTCGGCACGCTCGCTCTCCTTGATCTTTACCACGTAGATTTGTGGTCCGGCGCGACAGCAATCAATAAAGCTGTCCCGTACCATGATAGAGGTATTCTATCATTGGTAAGTATTTCGTTACTTTTCAATATAATAGCTTGGATCGAGGCTGGGTGCCAGCCGCCGCGCCTCGGTGACCAGGGCGGCGGTCAGGGGGGTCATCGGCTCGCGATGCGGCACCACCAGCCCGACCGACGGGTGAGGCTCGGAGCCGGTGATCGGGATGGCGCGGATGGTATCCATCAGCCCCAGCGCCTCCGCGATCTTCGCGGGCATGACCCCGGCCCAGCGCCCGGTGCGGACATGGGCGACGAGCACGATCATGGAATCCGATTCCAGGGTCGGCGCGGGCTCCCGGCCGGCCGCCCGCAGATAGCGGTCGATGATGCGGCGGTTCTGCATGTCGGGGGTGAGCAGGCAGAGCGGGATACGCCCGACCTCGGCCCAGGTGACCGTTTCCCGATCGCCCAGCGGGCTCTGCGCGGCGGTGAGGAGATGATACTGCTCGTGGTAGAGCGGCACGAAGCGCACCCGGCCGACCGGCTCGTTGTCGAGATAGGTCAGGCCGGCATCGACCTCGAGGTTCTCCAGGAGCTGCAGGATCTCGATCGAGGTGCGCGACAGGATGGTGAAGGACACGTTGGGGTGGCGCGCGCGATAGGGCGTGGTCAGCGACGCCACCATGGCGAGCGCCGTCGGGATCGCGGCGATCTTGATGTGGCCGGCGAGGCCCTTCTTGAGCGCCTGAACCTCCTGCTGCATCGCACGCGAGTCGCTGACGATGCGGCGCGCCCAGTCGAGCACGCGCTCGCCCTCCGGCGTGAAGCTGTGAAAGCGCGAGCCGCGATGAACCAGGAGGACGCCGAGCGTGTCTTCGAGCTGCTTGATGCCGGCCGAGAAGGTCGGCTGGGTGACGCCGCAAGCTTCGGCCGCGTGGCCGAAATGCTGCTCGCGGGCGAGCGCGATCAGGTATTCGAGCTTGTCGATCATGGCAGCGCGAGCTTACCACGCGCCGGGCAGCGCGACAGGCGCCGACCCGCGAGACGGCTCCGTCGTCGATCACCTGCCTGGCCGGGACCGGAAATCGTGCGAGACGCCGGAGAACAGGGGCCGCTCGGCGCAGCGGGCCATCCGGCCAAGCCGCGACGGCGATTATCCCCGGCCGTCAGCCGCCGCAGCAGGACGCAGCGCCGGCGGCCTCATACTCGTCGTGGCGGCGCACCCAGTCAGTGAGGTTGCGGCCGGGGCCAGTCTCGTCGCGGCCCTTGGGCGTGAGGTCGAGAACCATGTAGGTGGTTAGCAGCTCCTCGTTGCCGCGCGCATAGCTCGAATAGGTGTGGAAGATGTCGCCGCCCGGGTCCCGGTAGAACACGCTGAGGCCGGGAAGCTCCTCGAGCCCGGCATCGATCATCGCGTAATTATAGTAGACCTTGCCCCGCGCCAGATCGTCCCTGGTGAAGGACACGTGATAATCGACATTGAAGTCGCTGCCGTGGGACGAAACCCAGGCGAAGCGCCAGCCCATGCGCCGACGGTAGGCTTCGATCTCGGCCAGCGGCGCGCGCGATACCGCCGCGAAGCTGACGTCGTGATGCTCGAGATGCACGAGGCCGCCCTCGATATGGTCGGCGCCGAAGGAGCAGCCGAGGCAGCCTTCCTTCCAGCCCGGCCCCAGCATGAAATGGTCGACGACCAGCTGGCTGCGTCCGGCGAAGAGATCGGCGAGCGTCTTGCGGCCGTCGACCGCGTCGAAGACGTAGGCCTTCTCCACCTTGACCCAGGGCAAGGCGCGGCGCTCGGCGCTCAGCCTGTCGCGCAGCCGCGTCAGCTCCTTCTCCTTCGCCAGCAGCGCCTGACGTGCCACAAGCCATTGGTCGCGGGACACGATCGCATGGGGTTCCATCGCCGTCCTCCTCGCCATGGGTGGCGCCGCCTTTGGCGCCGGCATATACGTTGATATCAACATAATGTGGCGAGCCCGTCAAGCCGGGCGAGATCACTCCCGCGGCGGCTATACTCCGCTCGTTCGGCGCGGCGCGAGGCAGGTCATGGGCTTTTATAACGATGTGATGCTGCCGCGGCTCTGCCATCTTGCGATGCGCAGCGGCCGCTTCCGGCCCTATCGCGCGCGGATCGTCGGCGCGGCCGCGGGACGGGTCCTGGAGATCGGCGTCGGCTCCGGGCTCAACCTGCCGTTCTATGGCACCGCGGCGCGCGAGATCGTGGCGCTCGAGCCGGCGGCGCCGCTGCTCGCGATGGCCCGCCATGCGCCCCACGCCGCGAGCCTGCCGGTGAGCTTCCTCGAGGCGTCGGCCGAGACGATCCCGCTGGAGGACGCCAGCGTCGATACCGTCGTCACCACCTGGACGCTGTGCTCGATCCCGCGCGCCGCCGGCGCCCTCGACGAGATGCGCCGCGTGCTGAAGCCCGGCGGCAGGCTGCTCTTCGTCGAGCACGGACTGGCGCCGGACGCAGGCGTGCGGCAGTGGCAGCACCGCCTGACGCCCTTGTGGCGGCGGCTCAGCGGCGGATGCCATCTGGACCGGGCCATGGCGACGATGATCGAGGATGCCGGCTTCCGCGTCGATGGGCTGCGGACCGGCTATATGGCGGGCCCGAAGCCCATGACCTTCATGTACGAGGGCAGCGCCCGGCCGCGATAGGCGGCGGCGGCGCTCCGCAGATGCCCGACCATCAGCGCGCGACGGTCGCGGCCAGTCCCGCCGCGGCGCGCTTCTCGCTCTCGAGCCCGGGCAGCATCTCGGCGGCGAACTGGGTGAGAAGCGGCTCGCTGCCGCCGCTCGCCTCGTCGCGATAGACGGCGATCGCCCGCTCGCTGCGCGCCACCCGGTCGCGCAGATAGGCGCCGTCGAAGGCGTCGCCGCTCAGCACGGCGAGCCGATCGCGGCGCGCTGCCAGCGCGCGATCGAGGAGCGTCGGCGGCTCGATGCCGATATGCTGCTCGGCGATGAGCGTGAGCCGATGATTGCGCGCGCCGGCCTCGCCAAGCACGCCGCGGGCCAGATCCTTGATCGCCGGATTGCCCGATTTCCGCTCGACGATCTCGGCCATCACGATGTCATAGAGGTCGCCGACGCCGGCGTCGAAGACAAAGTAGCGATCTTCCTGCCTGATCTCTCCGGCACGGCCGAAGGCGTGGATATGAAACTCGCTCGGCGTCTCGGCGTAGTCCGAGATGTCGCTGTAGCGGCTCGACATCGTCGTGCAGCCGGCGGCGGCGAGGGCGACAAGCAACGCGATGATCGGATGACGCATCGTCGCTCCCCCTTCGCGGCGATCCTATCACGGCGCCACGCGCGGCGGCGGCGCCAGGCGATCAAAGCTGGGTGAGCCCTGGTTATACCGCCGAGAGCGATGCCCGACTGTACATCAAGCAGCGCCACGTCGCGAATTGCCGGCGCTCCGGCCTATCTCCCCTCATAGGCCGCGCGCAGTCGCGCAATATCGAGTTTCGTCATGCCGAGCAGCGCGCGCATCGCGCGGCCCGCCTTCGCCGGGTCGGGATCGCACATCATGTCCGGCAGCGCCGCCGGATAGATCTGCCAGGAGAGACCGAACCTGTCCTTGAGCCAGCCGCATTGCCCGGT
Organism: Rhodospirillales bacterium; assembly: GCA_027315365.1. Lineage (GTDB taxonomy): Bacteria > Pseudomonadota > Alphaproteobacteria > ATCC43930 > CGMCC-115725 > DAHUYF01. Next base: position 29,297 of record DAHUYF010000091.1, read on the forward strand.
CTGCCCGTCGGCCGACAACGCCGCCCAGTAATGGTCGACCTCTTGCTGGCTCTCGCAGGGCAACTGGAACGAGATCGCTTCGCTGAACTTGAACAGCGGACCGCCGTTGAGGGCAGTGAAGCTCCGTCCCTCGATCTCGAACTCCACCGTCATCACCGAGCCCTCGGGACGGCCGTGGATCTCGCGGCCTTCCCGGCCGTAGCGGCTGATCCTGCCGATCCGGCCGTTCCCGAAGACCGAGACGTAAAAGCGCGCCGCCTCCTCGGCCTCGCCGTCGAACCACAGGCAAGGGGTGATCGTCCGCGGCGCCGCCATGTCCGCCTCCCTATGCCGGCAGGGACGCGTGCCAATTCTGCGGGATCGGCTGAAGCATGCTGACGCGATTGCCTTCGCTGTCGAAGAAGGCGACGTACTGCCCGACCCCGGGGATCGCCATCGGCTGCCCCAGCACCTCGCCGCCGGCCGCCCTCACCTGCTTCATCGCCGCGCCGATATCCCCGACCGCGATCACGACCGACGGGTACTGCGCTGACCAGTCGGGCTTCTTGGCGAAGAAGCCGCCATTGATGGCGCCGGGGCGCGTCGGACCGCGCTCGTCGGTCTCGGTCGTGGTGGCGAGGACATAGCTCCCCATCTCCTCGCCCAGCATGCGCGTCTGCCAGCCGAAGGCACTCTCGTAGAACCGCGCCATGCGCTGCCGATCCCGATAGGGCATCTCGAAGTGGACGACCGGGCACGGTTTGCTCATGCGCCTCTCCCTGCTTGACAATTGAGTTGATATCAACATAATTGCGCCATGTCAACGCGCCGCACCTTGCCCTTCGCCGAGACACTCGAGATTCGCGACACCTGTTTGTGTCTGTCCGTGCAGCGGGCGGCGCGCGCGCTGGCGCGGCATTTCGACGAAGCCTTCCGGCCCTGGGGCCTCACCAACGGCCAGTTCTCGCTGCTGGTCGCCGTGAACCGGCCGCATCCGCCGGTGATGGGGGAAGTCGCGGCGCTCCTCGCCATGGACCGCACGACGCTGACCGCGGCGCTCAAATCGCTGCAGCGCCGCGGCCTGGTCGAAGCCCGCGCCGACGAGAAGGACAAGCGCAGCCGCCGCCTGCTGCTCACCCAGGCCGGCCGCGCACTTCTCGCCGAAGCCTATCCCGCCTGGCAGGAAGCCCATGCCGGGATCGACGCGCGGCTCGCGGTGCCGAATCCAGACCGGTTGCGCCGGGATCTCCTGCACCTTGCGTCCGGCGAACCGTTCGCGGAACCGGCGCAGCAGATGGGGCGCCGACGATCGCCGCGGTGAGCCCGACGGGAGGCGGCAATTTCGTCGCCGTAGCTGGCCCGCGCCGCTCCTGGAAAAGACGGCGCGACAGGCTCGGCATGACATGGTCATGTCCGGTGAACGATACGAGCGATCGCCGCACCGCGCGCCAGCCTACCGATCCCGGTCACCTTGGCGACCACCAGGAGCAGGTCGAGGGTCGGCGGGGCAACGGGCGCGTACGGCGGCAACCGGCCCCTCAGAGGGGTGCGGCGTTGCGGAGCACCGCGATCGTCCGCAAGGCGATGTCGCGCATCAACCCGATCTCGGTCATGTCCCGCCCGTCTGCCAGCGCCTTGGCGACGATCGCGAGCTCGCGCCAGCACAGATCGGCCTCGGGCGGCGCCTCGCGCATCCACAGCGCCGTCCGCAGGAACAGACCGGCCCATTTGCCGCGCCGGCGCGCCATGACGCTCTGCAAGAGGGAGGTGGCCAGCTTCGCCGGCTTGACGCCGCGCGCGCCGGCCACCGCCTGGGCGGTCTCCGGATCGTCCTCGAACCAGGATTGCGCGACCAGATCGAGATCGGCGAGTTCGCCACTTTGCCGCAGCACCGTGTCGACGGCCGCTGCCGCGCGCATTGCTTCGGGCATCTCGCCGAGCAGCCCCGCCAGGATCTCGCCGACCTCCATGCGCACGGGTTGCCAATCGGCGCCGCCGATCGTCTCGGCGACCTGGAGCAGGCCGAAGGGCGGCACCTTTCCTTGGTCGACGCTCGCCGCCAGGCCGTGCGCCACCACGCGATCGAGATAGGCCCGCGACACCGCCACCATCGGCGTATCCGCGCCGGCGGCGGTCGCCTCGACCCGGCGGCTTGTTTCCGGCTCGCCGCTCCAGGCATCCATGATGCCGCCCTTGATCAAGATCGACGAAAGCCGCTTTTTCCGGCCGGCTGGCGAGACCAGCAGGAACCCCTGGGCCGCGGAGCCGTCAATGGCGGTGGCGCGAATCGTCTCGGCATTGCCCGCCTGCCACTGCGCGCAAGCGACGCCGGCGGCGCGCGCCTTGCGGATGACGGCGTCGATTTCGGCCCGCTCGCTCTCGGGTCGCCAATTCCGCATCGCGATCAACCGCCGGATTTCCGTCGGCGACAGCGAGGCGGCGACCTGATCAAGTGCGCCGGCAGCCGCGCGGCGGACGGCCAAGTCGGGATCGAGCAGGAGCAGAACCGCCGCACCGCGTGCGTCGGCGTTGCCGCCGAGCGCAAGGCCGGCGGCGAGCGCCGCGCGCGCCTCCGCCGGCAGGGCATGGCCGAATTCGGCAAACGAGCCGACCAGCGCGAAAGGGTCGCCGCCGCAAGCCTCGAGGATGCCGGCCACGGCGGCGCCGACATCCTCCGGAAGCGGCGTGCTCCCGTCATCGCCGGCAGGCTGCCTCGCCGACACCGCGGCGAGCTCCGGCGAGAGGGAAATTTTTGCGCGGTGCAGCGCCCTGCCGAGGTAAGCGAGCATCTGCCCGTCGATCTGCCCCGCCTGCGACCGCGCGGCGATCGCGGCCTGAAAATCCGCGATCAGCCCGGCGGCGTCCGCATAGCCGCGGTCGGTGCGGTAGCGCAGATGCTCGAGCAGCCCCTCGAGGAGAAACAGATAGCCGAAAGCAAGGTCCGCGTCCTTGCCTGCCGGAGGCAGGTGGCGCGCCGCGCCCTCGAAGGCGGCGAAGATCTCCCGCGGGCAGTTTTCGAGGTAGAGATCGATCTCGTCCGTGCGCGCGGGCGGCCGGCCCTTGGCGAACGCGGTCGCGATGCTTTTCGCATGTCGATCGGTCGGCGAGAGGTCTGGACGGGCTCGGCTCATCGCCTGTGTCTCGTTGGCCGCGTCAATGCGGCGGGTTCAAACGCCTGCCGAACATCGGTCCTCAAGATCGCTCTCTTGGACGGCAGGGGCGAGGCGCCGCGCGCGTTCGTCGAGTTGGGTGATGCGATGTCCATGCTGCGGCGCTCTCCGACTGGCGGGCATCATAGCATCCGCAAACGACCCCGCCCAAGCGGCGCCGAGCAGTGAGGCAGTACCCGAGCAGCGGGATGCCCCCGCACGTGATCGGAGGAGATCGCAAATGAGCGCATATGGCGTCCCCGGGGTGATGGGAAGAAAGGAGCGAAAATCGCTTGTAATGGCGGTATTTCAGGGCTATTCCTGTGTGGAGAACCTGTGTGGAGAAAGCCATGTACCTTGTTCAGCGAAACCGGACGTGGTGGGCCTTTCACGATGTCCCGCCCTCCCTTCGGACGGCGCTCGGCCGCAGCCGGTTTTACGAGAACCTGAAGACGCATGACCGCGGGCGAGCGGGCATTCTAGCCGCGACGTGCGAGGCGCAATGGCTCGCCGAGATCGAGCGTGCCCGCCAAGGCACCGACGCCGCGGCTGAGGCGACATTCTGGCGCAAGCGGCTGGCCGCGGCCAAGAGCGAGCCCGAGCGCCAAGTGATCGAAGATCAGATCATAGACGCCGGGGCGGATCGCGTCGGGCTGATCGCTTGGGAACAGAAGGACGAGCCTGGTTTTGAGGAGGAGCGCGCCAAGCTGGCGCACTTCGTCGCGTTGGCGACGGGCGACGCTGTGCCGTTCGAGGAACATCTTGACGATTACACCGCGACGCTCCGCGGCCAGATCGAGGCGAAAAGCCTCCACATGAAGCGGACCAACCTGGAACGGTTCGGCGCGATCTTCGCGACCACGGCCGACATAGAGCGCGGCACGCTACAGCGTTGGGTCAATGCCGAGGCTGGCAAGGGCGCGGCGCGCGCCACGCTAACCCGCGCTGTCGGCGATCTGCGGGGTTACTGGAAGTTCCTTGTCGGGCTTGGCGCGACGCGCGAGACACCGGACCCGTTCGACCGGATCGCGATGACCGGAGCGAAGCGCACCAAGAAAAAGCCATTCCAACCGGCCGATTTAGTGCGGATCGAGGCGAAGGCTAGGAAGCGCGGCGACGGGCAGCTTGCCGATTTCGTTCTGCTGGGCATGTACACCGGAGCGCGCGCCGAGGAGATCGCGACGCTCAAGAGCGAGCATGTCGATCTCACCAAGAACTCTATCGCGATGCCCGGCACAAAGACGGAAGCTGCACCCCGCGAAGTTCCGATACACGCAAAGCTACGGCCGCTTATGCGCCGCTTGGTGAAGGATGCCAAGGGCGGCTACCTGTTCCCTGGCCTCCGGGCTGACAAGTTCGGTGATCGCTACAAGGCTGTGACCAAACGATTTGCAACGCTCAAGAGCGGCCTCGGGTTTGGCGAAGACTACGATTTCCATTCGATCCGTCGCACGGTCTGCACGATCTTTGAAGATGCTGGCGTGGCC
>DAHUYF010000116.1 GCA_027315365.1 Rhodospirillales bacterium
CCCGCGGAGATCGCCATGCCCCACGCCGCTCAGCTCATCGACTGGTTCGCCCTCTTCGCCCTGCTGACGGCGCTCGTCGCCGCGGCGATGAGCGATGCCGTCACCTTTCTCATCCCCAACCGCTATGCGGCGGCGATCGGCGCGGCCTTCCTCGTCTACGCCGCGGGCAAGCCGCTGCCGCTCTGGCTGCACGGCATCGCCGCCGCGGCGCTGCTGCTGGCGGTGGGCGTGCTGCTCTTCGACCGCGGCATCCTCGGCGGCGGCGACGTCAAGCTGATGAGCGCGATCGCGCTGTGGACCGGCTTCGACGATCTGCCGCTCCTGCTGCTCGTCACCGGTTTCGCCGGCGGTGCGCTGGCGCTCGCCTATCTCTCGCCGCTCCACCGCCTGATGCCGGCGCGTCCCGGCCTGGCGCCCGCGGGCGACGATCTGCGCAGCCGGCTGCGCCGGCCCGTCCCCTTCGGCGTCGCCATCGCGCTCGGCGGCGTCGCCATCGCGCTCGCCCGCTTCGCCAGCGCCTGATCCCGGGAGCCCCTCATGTCGCCCCGCCGCATCCTCTTCATCGTCATCGCATTGCTGGCCTCCGGCGCGACCATCTTCATCGCCCGCGCCTGGCTGTCGGCCGAGCGCCATGTCAAGGTCGAGGCCGCGGCGCCGCCGCCGAGCAAGCCGGCGACGACGATCCTCGTGGCGCGCGGCGAGCTCCATTCCGGCCAGTTCGTGCGGCCCGAGAATCTGCGCTGGCAGGCCTGGCCCGACGACGCCGTGTCGCAGAGCTACGTCGTCTCCGGCCAGCATCATCTCGAAGACTATGTCGGCGCGGTGGTACGCAACGCCATCGGCGACGGCGAGCCGATCACCGAGACGCGGGTCGTGCGGCCGGGCGACCGCGGCTTCCTGGCGGCGGTGCTCACCCCCGGCTTTCGCGCCGTCACGGTCCCGGTGACGCCGTCCTCGGGCCTCGCCGGCTTCGTCTTCCCCGGCGACCATGTCGACGTGATCCTGAGCTTCGTCCTGGTCGATGCCAACGTGCCGTCCTCCGAGCGGGGCGACCCCGCGCATCAGCACCACACCGGCGAGACCGTGCTGAGCGACGTCCGCGTACTCGCGCTCGACCAGCGCGCCGACGACCAAAGCAAGGAAGTGGCCGTCGCCAAGACCGCCACGCTCGAGGTGACGCCGAAGCAGGCCGAGACGATCGCCGTGGTGCAGGAGTTGGGCAAGCTGTCGCTGAGCCTGCGCAGCCTCGGCCAGGACGAGGCCGATGCCGGCGGCGAGACCGCCAACAACCGGCTCAGCTACACCTTCGACAGCGACGCGACGCAGCTCACGACGCCGCCGGAATTCTCCGGCGCCACGCACAAGGTGATGGTGGTGCGCGGCGACAAGATCGAAATGACCGAGCTATCCAAAAGGTAGGCGACATGCGCAGGATTCCCCGTCTCCTCGCCGCGGCGCTGGCGCTGGCCGCCGCCCCGGCACTTCTCGCGGCACCGCTCGCGGCCGCACCGACAGTGATCAACACCGCCGGCGCGCCGCTGGTGGTCGAGGTCGGCAAGGGACAGCTCGTCCATCTCGACCACCCGGCATCGACCGTCTTCGTCGCCGATCCCGACGTCGCCGACGTGCAGGTGAAATCGCCGGTGCTGGTCTACCTGCTCGGCAAATCGGGCGGCGAGACCACGCTCTATGCCGTCGGCGACAACGATCAGGTAATCCTGAACGTCAACGTCCACGTCCGCTACGACGTGGCCGGCATCGAGCAGGCGATCCACGCGACCGCGCCGCGCAGCGCAGTGGCGGTGCGCAGCCTCGACGACTCGCTGGTCCTCGAGGGCACGGTCTACTCGGCCACCGAAGGCGACGACATCAGGCGCATCGCGGCGCGCTTCCTCGCCGACCCGAAGCAGCTGGTGAACCGGCTGAAGCTCGAGGTGCCGAACCAGGTCAACATCCGCGTGCGCGTCGCCGAAGTGTCGCGCGCCATCGTCAAGGAATTCGGCGTCAACTGGGACAACATGTTCAAGGCGGGCCGCTCCAGCGCCGGTCTGGCGACCGGCGCCAACGCCGCGACCGTCCCGGGCCTCACCGGCGCCGACGGCAGCTTCAACACGCGCACGCTCTCGGCCAACAGCCAAAACACCGTCGACAACCTCTTCGGCTCGATCGGCATCGGCAACTTCAATCTCACCGCGCTGATCGACGCCCTCGACAATGAGGGGCTCATCACCGTGCTCGCGGAGCCGAATCTCACCGCCGTTTCCGGCGAGCCGGCGAGCTTCCTCGCCGGCGGCGAGTTCCCGATCCCGGTGGCGGCGATCCCCACCAACGGCTTCGCCCAGGTCACCGTCGACTACAAGAAATACGGCGTCAGCCTGAACTTCGTCGCCACCATCCTGGGCGGCAACCGCATCAGCCTGCGCGTGATGCCCGAAGTGAGCCAGCTGTCGAGCGCCGGCGCGGTGACCATGAACAGCATCACGATCCCGGCGCTGACGACGCGCCGCGCCGACACGACGGTCGAGCTGGCCAGCGGCCAAAGCTTCGCGATCGCCGGCCTGATCGAGAACGACGTCACCCAGAACCTGCAGAAATTCCCCTGGCTCGGCGACATGCCGGTGCTCGGCGCGCTCTTCCGCTCGACCCAGTTCCAGCGCAACGAGACCGAGCTCGTGGTCATCGTGACGCCCTATGTGGTCCGGCCGGTGGCGACGGCGAACCGGCTGGTGGCGCCCACCGACGGCTACGTCGCGAGCTCGGACAAGGATCTCGTGCTCTATGGCGAGGAATACAAACCGCAGGTGCTGAAATCCGGCGCCGCGCCCGTCAGCCCCACCGGGACCGGCCTGATCGGCCCGGCCGGCTTCGATCTGCAATGAGGTGCCCATGACCAGGCTACCGCTTTCCCGGCTCTGCTTCGCCCTTGGCGTGCTGCTTGCCGGCTGCACCCCCGACGCTTCCGACTGGACGCCGGCCGAGGCGCCGAAGACGCCGCATATCGACTATGTGCGCCTGCAGCACGATACGACCTTCCACCCCGGCGGCGCCGACCTCGCCGGCGGCGAAGCCGAGAGCCTGACGCGCTTCCTCGACCAGGCGGAGGTCACGGCGGAGGATCATGTCTATGTCGAGGCGGCATCGGACGACGCCCTCGACCTGTCGCGCATCGGCCGCCTGGCCAAGATCGTCGACGAGCAGGGCGCCGGCGCGCGGACCTTGCCGCCGGACGCCGGCATCGCCCCGAATCACGTCCGCGTGGTGGTCGAGCGCTACGTCGTCACGCCGCCGGACTGCCCGAACTGGACGGCGCCGGCGACCGGATATCACGGCAACCAGCCCGGCAGCAATTTCGGCTGTGCCGATATCACCAATCTGAGCCTGATGGTCGCCGACCCCCGCGACCTGGTCATCGGCCGCACCCTGGGGCCGCCGCAAGGCGACGCCGCCTTGGCCGCGGCCCAGCGCTATCGCCTGGGCAAGGTCAAGGATCCCACCGGGCAGAGCGCCTCCACCACCTATGGCCAGCAGCAGGGCTCCGGCGGCGCCTCGGCCGGCGCCGGCGTCTCCGGCGACAGCGGACAGTAGGCGGATGATGGGCGAGGCCGCCAAAGCCGAGCCGGTCGCCGGCGCCAGACTGCGCTTCGTCGCCTGCGTCGCCGACGACGTCACGCGCGAGGCGGTGAACCGCGCCGTCGCGCAGCTCGGCTGGTCCAACGCCAAGGTGCGCGCCGGCGGCATCGACGTCGCGCGACGGTCGATCGACATCTCGGTGCCGCCGAACCTGGTGCTCGTCGATCTCTCCGACGCCTCCGAGCCGGTCGAGGGCATGCACGAGCTGGCGCAGCTCTGCGGTCCGCAGACGCGCTTTCTCGCCATCGGCTCGATCAACGACGTCAGCCTCTATCGCCAGCTCGTCGGCCTCGGCGTGGCCGACTACCTGGTCAAGCCGGTGTCGAGCGAGCTGCTGTGCGAGGCGTTCGTCTCGGCGATGCGCAGCCAAGCCTCGTCCATCGAAGCGCGAACCACGCGGCTCTTCGCCTTCATCGGCGCGCGCGGCGGGGTCGGCACGACGACGATGGCGGTCTCCACCGCCTGGCTGCTGGCGCACGAGTTCCGGATGCGCACCGCGCTGCTCGACCTCGATCTCCATTTCGGCAACCTCGCGCTCAGCCTCGATCTCGAGCCGGGACGCGGCTTGCGCGAGGCGCTGGAGAACCCGGAGCGCACCGACAGCATGCTGCTCGCCTCGGCGATGGTGACCCAGGGCGAGAAGCTGCCGATCCTCGCCACGGAAGAACCGCTCGAAGAGCAGCTCGCCTTCGACGGCGGGGCGATCGCGCCGCTGCTCTCGGCGCTGTCGCAGGATTACGACTGTCTCATCGTCGATCTGCCGCGCACCCTCGACGCGATGGCGCGCCAGGTGATCGCGCTCGCCGACGCCACCATCGTCGTCACCGACCTGTCGCTGTCGGCGCTGCGCGACACGGTTCGCCTCGCCGATCTCACCAAGGCGCTGGAGAGCCGCACCAAGCCGTTGCTGGTGGCGAACCAGGTCGGCGCCGACCATCGCGGCGAGATCGGCCGCACCGAATTCGAACGCGGCATCGGCGGCGCGCTCGACCACGCGGTACCCTTCGACGCCAAGGCCGTGATGGCCGCGGCGCATAGCGGCAAGGCGCTGCCGGAAGCGGCCGGCGGCAGCAAGGCCGCGATCGAGCTGCGCAAGCTCGCCGCGCGGCTGGTCGGGCGGGAGGAGGAGAAGCCGCGCGGCGGATTGCTGGCCAGGTTCAAGAAGTGATGTTCGGAAAACGCGATCCCGAAGGCGGCCTCCAGGCGCGCATCCATGCGCTGAACGCCCGGCGCGGCGAACGGCCGGCGCCGGCCCCGCCGGCGCGCGACCACGACCGATCCGAGGTCAGCGTCGAGGAGGCCCGGCTCGCCGTCGAGCCGGCGGTCGCCTCGCTCGATGCGGCGGCGCTGCGCGGCAAGGGCCGCAGCGAGATCGCGCGGCAGGTCGAGGAGATCGTGCGCGCGACGCTCGAGCAGAAGCAGATGACGGTCTCCGGCCTCAATCAACGCGACCTCGTCACCCTGCTGGTCAACGGCGTCGTCGAAAAGCAGCGGCGGGAGGCGCCGGCGCCCGAGCCGGGTCGGCCGGCGCAGGCGGTCGGCAGCCGGGCCGCGATCGACGACGCCATCCCCCGGATATATCCCCTGGTGATGGAGCGGATCGATCCCGAGGTCGCCGCCAAGCTGCAACGCGCCGAGCTGGCGCGCCAGCTCCAATCCGTCATCGGCGAGATCCTGGTCGAGCAGAAGATCCAGCTCAACCAGCTCGAGCAGCGCGACCTCGTCACCGTGCTGCTCGACGACATGCTGGGGCTGGGCCCGCTGGAGCCGCTGCTGGCGGACGAGACGATCAGCGACATCATGGTGAACGGCGCCAAGCAGGTCTATGTCGAGCGCCGCGGCAAGCTCGAACTCACCGAGGTCTCGTTCCGCGACAACGCGCATGTCATGAGCGTCGCCACGCGCATCGTCACGCATATCGGCCGGCGCGTCGACGAATCGACGCCGCTGGTCGACGCCCGCCTCGCGGATGGCAGCCGCGTCAACATCATCGCTCCGCCCCTCGCCATCGACGGCACCTCGATCTCCATCCGCAAATTCTCCAAGAAGAGCATCACGCTCGACTCCATGGCGGCCTCCGGCACCATCTCACCCGAGATGGCGGTGGTGCTGAAGATCGCCGCGCGCTCGCGCCTCAACATCCTGATCTCCGGCGGCACCGGCTCGGGCAAGACGACCACGCTCAACGCCATGTCGCAGATGATCGACGAAGGCGAGCGCATCTGCACCATCGAGGACGCGGCCGAGCTGCAGCTGCAGCAGCCCCACGTGGTCCGCCTCGAGACCCGCCCGCCCAATCTCGAGGGCAAGGGCGAGATCACCATGCGCGACCTGCTCAAGAACACGCTGCGCATGCGTCCCGACCGCATCATCCTGGGCGAGATTCGCGGCGCCGAGGCGCTCGACATGCTGCAGGCGATGAACACCGGCCATGACGGCTCGCTTTGCACCATTCACGCCAACCGGCCGCGCGAGGCGCTCACCCGCCTCGAGAACATGGTCGGCATGTCCGGCGTCAACCTGCCGGCCAAGGCGGTGCGCCAGCAGATCGCCGCAGCGGTCCACATGGTCCTCCAGGTCAGCCGCATGCGCGACGGCGCCCGGCGCATCGTCGCCATCACCGAGATCGTCGGCATGGAAGGCGAGATCATCACCACCCAGGATCTCTTCACCTTCCAGTACGAGGGCGAAGGTCCCGACGGCAAGCTCAAGGGCAGCTTCAAGTCGACCGGGCTCAGGCCGAATTTCATGCCGCGCGCCGAATATTACGGCCTCGACCGCGCGCTGATGGAGGCGATGGGATGAGCGGGCTGTCCGTCGACCCCATGGTGATCGTCATCGCGCTCGGCGTCGGCGTCGCCCTGCTGTGCCTGCTTCTCGCCTTCGGCGACGACAGCAAGAAGAAGCAGGCCAAGCGCGTCGATCGCCTGAAATCGCGCGGCCGCGGCGTGCCGCTCGGCGAGGCGCTGCAGCTGCGCCGCGAGACCGGCGACGGCGGCAAGATCTCGCAGCTGGTGCTGCGCTACCTGCCGCGGCCGGAGCTGCTGCGCGAGCGCCTGCACCGCACCGGCCGGTCGATCAGCCTCGGCGCCTACGGCGTCGGCTGCCTCGTCATCGGCCTGGTCGCCGCCGGCGGCGTCCTCGCGCTGGGCTTCTCGCTGCTGCTGGCGCTGCCGATCGGCCTGCTCGCCGGCCTGTGGCTGCCGCATCTCTTCGTGGGCTTCCTGGCATTGCGACGCACCGGCAGGTTCGGCAAGCATTTCTCCGAGGCGGTGGCGCTGATGGTGCGCGGCCTCAAATCGGGCCTGCCCGTCACCGAGACCTTCCAGATCGTCGGCACCGAGGTGCCGGATCCCGTGGGGTTCGAGTTCCGGCAGGTCAGCGATCAAATCCGCCTCGGCCATCCGCCGGAACAGGCGCTGTGGGACGCGGCCCGGCGCGTCGGCACGGCGGAGCTCAAATTTCTCGTGGTGACCCTGTCGATCCAGCGCGAGACCGGCGGCAATCTCGCCGAGACGCTGGAGAATCTGGACACCATCCTGCGCCGGCGGCGCCACATGCGGCTGAAGGTGAGAGCGATGTCGTCGGAGGCGCGGGCGAGCGCGATGATCATCGGCGCGCTGCCGTTCATCATGATGGGCGTGCTGACGGTGGTGGACCGCGCCTACATGGCGGAACTCTTCTTCACGACCCAGGGCCATCACCTGCTGATGGCGGCGGCCGGCAGCATGAGCTTTGGCATCGCCGTCATGACCAAGATGGTGAAGTTCGACATATGATGCCATTCAACCTCACCCTCGGCTCGCTGAGCCTCGACGAGACGACGATCGCCGTCCTCGCCGGTGCGCTCGTCTTCATCAGCATCATCGCGCTCGGCAACGCGCTGGTGCCGCACGACCCCATGGCGTCGCGCCTGCGCAGCCACCAGAAACGGCGCGAGCAGCTGCGCGCCGGCCTCCTCTCCGGCAACGCCGTCGGCGAGCGCAAGCGCGCCTCGGTCGGGCTGCTGAAGCGGCTGCTCGATCGCCTGCAGCTGCTGCGCGGCGACGAGGCGCGCAAGACCACCGACCAGCTCGCCCGGGCCGGCTGGCGTTCGCGCGACGCGCTGGTGATCTATCTCGGCCTGAGGCTCGCCCTGCCCTTCGCCGGCGCCATCGCGGCGATGTTCGTGCTGGTGGGATTCATGCCGCAGACCACCGGCACGAACAAGCTGCTGGGCATCCTCATCGCCGGCATCGTCTGCGGCTTCCTGCCGATCTTCGGGCTGAAGCAGCTGATCAAGCGGCGCCAGACGCGGCTGCGCCGGCAGTTGCCGGACGGGCTCGATCTGCTGGTGATCTGCGCCGAAGCCGGTCTCAGCCTCGATGCGGCGCTCAATCGCGTCGCGCGCGAACTCGGCCTCTCCGCGCCCGATCTCGCCGACGAACTCGGCCTCACCGCGGTAGAGATCGGCTTCCTGCCCAACCGCCGGCAGGCGCTGATGAACCTGGTCCGGCGCACCGACCTGCCGTCGATCCGCGGCGTGGTCAACACGCTGGTGCAGACCGAGCGCTACGGCACGCCGCTCGCCCATTCGCTGCGCGTCCTCTCCGCCGAGTTCCGCGAGGAACGCATGCTGAAGGCGGAGGAGAAGGCGGCGAAGCTGCCGGCGACGCTCACCGTGCCGATGATCCTGTTCATCCTGCCGACGCTGTTCATCGTCCTCATCGGCCCGGCGATCATCCAGGTGATGGCGCAGTTCAAATAGGCGGCGGGGCGCGGCTCCCGCGGTTGCTCGCGCAACCGCTGACGCGCCCTCGGACGAAGGCGCTGCGCGCCATCGCCTAGCGCCCGCGCACCGTGCTCGCCGACTGGCCGAAGAGGATCTTGCGCGACTCCTCGCTGTTGGCCGGCACGGTCTGGAACTCCTTGGCCCGCTCATAGGCGCGAGCCGTGGCCGGCCGCGCCTTGATCGCCTCGAACCAGCGCTTCAGGTTGGGGAAATCCTCGAGCTTCTGGCCCTGCCGCTCATAGGGCACGACCCAGGGATAGCTCGCCATGTCGGCGATCGAATAGGCGCCGGCCACGAACTCGCGATCCGCCAGCCGCTTGTCGAGCACGGCGTAGAGCCGGCTGGTCTCTTTGACGTAGCGCTCGATGGCGTAGGGCAGCTTTTCCGGCGCGTATTGCGAGAAGTGGTGGTTCTGTCCGGCCATCGGGCCGAGGCCGCCCATCTGCCAGAACAGCCACTGCAGCACCTCGAAGCGGCCGCGCAGATCCCTGGGCATGAACTGGCCGGTCTTCTCGGCGAGATAGACCAGGATCGCGCCGGATTCGAAGACGCTGATCGGCGCGCCGCCGCCCGGCGGGTCATCGTCGACGATGGCCGGCATGCGGTTGTTCGGCGAGATCTTCAGGAAGTCCGGCTTGAACTGCTCGCCTTTGCCGATATTGACGGAATGCAGCTGATAGGGAACCCCCGCCTCCTCGAGGAAAAGGGTGATCTTGTGGCCGTTCGGGGTGGGCCAATAATGCAAATGGATCACGGGCGTCGCCTCCGTCTGCTGCGCGATTCGGTCGCGATGGCCGCCACTATGGCGCCCGGTCGGCGCGAGCGGCAAGGGCCGCTTCCAGCGTTTTGATCAACCCAGCCATGACCGCCCCCGGCGCCGCCGCGGCCATCACGCTGCCCATGACCGCGATCCCCGCCGCGCCGGCTTCGATGCAGCGGGCGGCGTTTTCCGCCGTGACGCCGCCCAGCGCCACGACCCCGAGCGGCGCCGCGGCAGCAGCGGCGCGCGCCAGGCGATCGCCGCCCAGCGCCGGTCCGTAGCCGGGCTTGCTCGCGCTTGGGAAGATCGGGCTCAAGGTCGCATAATCGGCGCCGGCCGCGGCGAGCGCCGCCAGATCCGCTTCCGCATGCGCCGAGCCGCCGACCAGCGCACCGGCGCCGAGCGCCCGGCGCGCGGCCGCGGGCGAGACGCCGGCCGGCAGATGAACGCCGGCAGCGCCCGCCGCGAGCGCGGCCGCGACATCCTCGTGTACCGTGACCAGCGCGCCGTAGCCTCGGCCGAGGGCGACCAGCCGCGCCAGAAGCGCGGCGCGCGCCGCGGTATCGAGGTCCTTTTCGCGCAGGCTGAGCCAGCGGCCGCCGGCATCGAAGACCGCCGCCGCCACCGCTTCGAGCGGCCGGGAAGCCTGCCGCCGATCGGTGATGACGAGCAGCGGCGGCTGCGGCAGCGTCACCCGCCGACCAAGCCAAGCTGCGGGCTCGAGGGCTCCGCCTGGTTGCGCTTGGGGATGCGGCCGGCGAGGCGCGCGTCGCGGCCGGCCTGCACCGCCAGGCGCATCGCCGCCGCCATGCGGCGCGGATCATGCGACTTGGCAACGGCGGTGTTGAGCAGCACGCCGTCGCAACCGAGCTCCATCGCCTGCGCCGCATCGGACGCGGTGCCGATGCCGGCATCGAGGATCACCGGCACCGGGCTCGTCACGCAGATGCGCTCGATGGCATAGGGGTTGATGATGCCCAGCCCGGTGCCGATCGGCGAGCCCAGCGGCATCACCGCGGCGGCGCCGAGATCGGCGAGCTTGCGGCAGCTGACGGGATCGTCGTTGCAATAGGGCAGCACGGTGAAGCCGTCCTTCACCAGCTCCTCGGTGGCGCGCAGCAGCTGCTCGACATCGGGATAGAGCGTTTCGCGGTCGCCGATCAGCTCGAGCTTGATCCAGCTCGTATGCAGCGCCTCGCGGGCGAGCTGCGCCGTCAGCACCGCATCGCGCACGGTGGCGCAGCCGGCCGTGTTGGGCAGCAGCACGTAGCGGCCGCCGATGAGATCGACGAGGCTTTCGGCATAGGCCTCCAGGCTGATGCGCCGGATCGACACCGTGACCAGCGCCGGATCGGCCGCGGCGAGGGCATCGAGCATCACCTGCTGATTGGGATATCCCGCCGTGCCCAGCAGCAGGCGCGAGGCGAAGCGACGATCGGCGATGGCGAGCCCGTCGCCGGCGGCAGCGGTCGACGTCATGACCGCCTCATCCGCCACCGAACGGCCGCACGATCTCGACCTGGTCGCCGGCGGCGAGCGAGAGCTCGCGCCAAGCACCGGCCGGAACCACAGCGCCGTTCACCGCGACGGCGACGCCGCGGGCGCCCTCGATGCCGCGCGCCCGCAACAGCTCCGCCACCGTCGCGGCGGTGAGCGGCTCGTCGCGGCCGTTGACACGGATCCGTGCGCTCATGCCTCCTCCTTCGCCCGGGCGGCAAAGCGCCCGATCCCGAACGGGCGGATGGCCTCGTCCACCTCGCCCGTCAGGATGAAACGGCTCACCGCGTCGGCCGTCACCGGCGTCAGCAGGATGCCGTTGCGATGGTGGCCGGTGGCGAGCACCAGCCCTTCGACCTCGCTCGGCCCCAGCATCGGCGCGTCGTCGCGCGAGCCCGGCCGGAATCCTACCCACATCTCGTCGATTGGCAGCTCCTCGACCCCCGGCACGGCGCGCCAGACGCCTTCGAGCAGGGCGAACACGCCACCGGCGGTGAGCGAGTCATCGAAGCCGCGTTCCTCGACCGTGGCGCCGACGATGAGCCGTCCGTCGCCGCGCGGTACGAGATAGACCTTGGGCGCCCAGACGACATGGCTGAGGAGCGGCGCCGCCGCGTCCATGCGCAGCGCCAGCATCTGCCCCTTCACCGGACGCACCGGCGGCTGCGCCGCGCGCGGCAGGCCCGCGATCTCCGCCGACCAGGCGCCGGCGGCAAGCACGACGACATCCGCCGGCCGGCGCGCGTCGCCCAGGCGAATGCCCGCAACCCGGCCGCCTTCGACCTCGATCGCCGCGACCGGCGCATGCTCGTGCAGCTTGCCGCCGGCCGCGAGGAAAACACGGCGCAGCGCGGTCACCAGCCGCCGGTTGTCGACCTGATGATCGCCCCGGCTGAGCACGGCGGCGGCGAGGCTCGGATGGAGATGCGGCTCGCGGCGGCGTGCCTCGGCGCCGCTCAGCCACTCCAGCGCAATGCCGAGCGAGCGCTGGTAGTCATAGTGGAAACGCAGCTGCGCCACATCGTCGCGGTTGAGCGCCACGACCAGCGTACCCTCGCTGCGGTAGCCGACCGACAGGCCCGATGCCGCCTCGAGCTCGGCGGCAAAGGCCGGCCAAAGCTGCTGACTCAGCCGGTTGAGCGCGTAAAGCGGCGCCTCGCCGGGCTCCGCCTCGATGCCGGCCGCGAGCATGCCCGCGGCGGCCCAGCTCGCGCCGTGGCCGGCTTCGCCGCGCTCGAAAATATCGACCGCGCAGCCGTCACGGGCAAGCCGCCAGCCGATCGATAGACCGATCGCGCCGCCGCCGATGATCGCGACGCTCGGACGCGGAGCCGAAGGGGAGGATCGGGTGCGGATGGCGGGCTCCCTTCGCTGGTATTACCCAGACAGGTTCCGTGGGTATGATCTCAGCCGGCACGCGCCGGCACCCCAGCCGTGGAGTCAATGTGACCCCGCTTCCGCCATCCTGCAAGAGCTTTCTCGGCGCCGGCGAGCCTAGGCCTGACCGGCCGCATGCACATGCACCACGACGGCGGGCACCTGCTCGGCGTCGCGGATGCGGCGCGCGGCGGCAGCGGCGGCGCCGGCGCTGGCATAGGCGCCGGCGCGGACGACGAACCAGTCCCGTCCGTCGCGATCGCGGCGGTGCAGCACCACCGCCTCGTAGCCTTTCTGGTTGAGCTGCTCGGCCAGCCGGCGGGCGTGGGGCTCGACCGAGAAACTGCCGAGCTGCAGGACGAAATCCTGCCTCTCGCCGGCAGCCGGCGGCTCCGCAGCCGCGGCCGGCGCTGCTGCGTCCGTCGGCTGCGCCTCCGGCGCGGCAGTCGCGGGTTCGGCCTCGGCGGCGGGCTGCGCCGGCGGCGGCAGGGCGGCGGGCCCGGCCTCCGCCACCTCCGTGCTTGCCGCCTCACCCGGCACGGCACCCGCGGCAGCGGCTTCGGCGGCAGCCGTCTGCGTCGGCGGCGCCACCGGCGTCCGTGCCGATGCGGCGGACGGCGCTGGCGCGACGGGCTCGGGCGCTGCCGCCGGGGCTGCCGGTGCGGCTTCGGCTTTCGCCACTTCGGTCGTCGCCGGCTCGGCCGCCGCAGCGGCAGCCGATGCCGGGCTCGTCCAAGGAGCCGGCGCCATCGATACCGTTGCGGGCGCAGGCGCGGCGGCGGTGGCCACGGGCGGCTCGCCGCGATGCGCCGTCGCGGGCGGCGGCGTTTCGGCGGGCGGCAGCGGCGCGGCGCTGACCGGCGTCGTCGGCACCGCCGCGGGTGCCGCGGCAAGCTGGGATTTGGGCGCCGCCTCGGTCAGCGCCGGACCACGGCTGTGGCGGCCCATGATGGCATCGGCGCGCGCCTTGTCGTCCATGCTGCGCAACAAGGCGTAATAGGCCAGGTTGTTGGCGACCGCCACTTCGTCAAGCGTGGTGCGGGCCAGCTCCGCCGCCTTCTTGTCATCGCCGGCAAGACCGTAGATGAGCGCCAGATTGAGACGGTGGCGCGGCGAGGCATCGGTGCGTTCGGCCAGCTCGCGCAGCGTCGCCACCGCCGTCGGATAATCGCGCGACAGCGCCAGCGACAAGGCGTAGTTGTTGCGCAGACCGGCGTCGTCCGGCGCCAGGCGCAGCCCGTTGCGGTAATCCTGCTGTGCCAGGTCGTGGCGGCCCGTCAGATCATGCGCCACGCCCAGCGTGTTGTAGAGCCGCGGATCCTGCGGCGACTTGGCCACCGCCGCATCCAGCTCGGCGAGCGCCCCCTGCGGCTGGTCGAGCGCCAGCAGCACCACGGCGAGACCGCGGTGCAGCTCGGGCTCGATCGGATTGGGCGTCATCTTGAGCGCGGCGCGGTAGGTCGCCGCGGCCTCGGTGTAGGCACGGAGCTGCAGCAGCACCGCGCCGAGCTTGGCCAGCGGGCGCGGATCGTCCGGGCTGAGCGCGGCGGCGCGGCGGTAGAGGCCGGCGGCGGTGCCGGGATCGCCGGCGGCGGCGGTCTCGTCGGCGACGCGCATGACCGTATCGCTGTTCTGGTCCAGCGCATGCACGTCCGGCGGGCCGGCGCCCTGGCAGGCGGCCAGCAGCAGCCCCAGCACGAAGGCGACCGGCGCCCCGGCGAGGATCCCGCCGCGGCGCCGCGGCGCCAAATGCAAATTGAGCGAAGTTTTAGTCACATTACTTCCCCACATCGAACTATTACTGGAAGATTGACCTCAATTCCTTGATGAAACATGAATGATAGGATTGATGATTTGGCGGCATCGACCGCCGGAGAGCCTGTCTCCCGCACCGGCTCTACAGCGAACTGGCCAGCAGATTGACCGCAAGCGCCAGGATCACCGTGTTGAAGAAGAAGGCGAGCACGCCGTGGAGCAGCGTCAGCCGGCGCATGTGGCGGCTCGTCACCTGCACGTCGGAGACTTGGCAGGTCATGCCGACGACGAACGAGAAATAGAGAAAATCCCAATAATCCGGCAGTTCGTCGCCGGGAAAGGCAAGCCCGCCGCGATCGTCCTCCGGTCCCGGCGCGGGACCGTCGCCGTAATAGTGGTGCGCGTAGTGCAGCGCGAAGGTGGCGTGGGTCAGCGTCCACGACACCACCACCGTCAATCCCGCCAGCAGCAGCCGCAGGGCGAGCCTGACCGCCGTCTCGTCCGGCTCCTTGCGCAGGGTAAATCCCAGGGCGAAGAGGCTGATCGTCGCCGCCGCGACGATGATGGCCAGGATCACCCAGCGACGCGGATCGAGCTGCCGCGCGCGCCGGCGCAGCCGCTCGGGCGACACGCCGGCAACGACGAGCGCGGTCAGGCAGAGGAAGAGGCCGGCGCCCGCCACCCAGCTCAGCGCCAGCCGCTCGGCCGGGCGCAGCATCGGGAGCAACAGGTAGCCGAGCCCGCCGACGGCCGCGCAGAGCGCCAGCCTTGCGCCGACAGAGAGCCGCGGGGGGGCCAGCATCACGCCGAGCCCGTCACGGCCGTCGCCCGCTCAACCGGGGCGGCCGCGAGATGCCGCGGAGCGGGCGCCGCGATGGCATGGACGCCGCATCTTCCCCCTCCTCCGCGACCGACGGCAAGCGACGCCGGGGAGCTTAAGCAGCCCAGCTTTCAGCCGCAAGCCGCCGCCGGAAGGGGTGGTCAGGCCCGGCCGCGCCGCTCGGCGAGGGAGCAGTCGGATTCGCTGACGAGCTGGGCGACCAGTTCGAGCACCCGCTCGACGCGGAACGGCTTCAAAAGATAGGAATGCGCGCTGTCCTTCAGCCGATCGAAATGCCGGACGTCGCCGGTGACCAGGATCACGCCGCAGCCTTCCTCCCGCGCCAGCTCGGCCAGCGCGAAGCCGTCATCGCCGCCCGGCAAGGTGACGTCGATCACCGCCACATCGAAACTCTCGCCGGCAAGTGCGGCACGCATCTCCTCGCCGCCGGCGACGATGGCGATCTCATAGCCTTCGCTGTCGAACAGCCCTTGCAGGAGATCGCGGACGCCGTCGTTGTCCTCGACCACCAGAATCTTGCAAATGCGACTCATGCCCAGGCCGGAACCTCGTGGAAAAATATGCCGCTGCCAATTCTTATACGGCGCGAACTTGACACTGTCATTACGAAGTTGCCGATCCCAGCAAAAGTGAAACGGCACGCAAAATCAATAATCAGAAGTAGAATTCGTCTTATTGCGAGGCCTTTCCTTTCCGAAGAGCGCGCCGAGAACGATCAGCCGCCCGCCGTCATCGCCTCGACCCGCCGCCAGCCGCCCTCGGCAAGCGCGCGGGCGCGGGCGCCGGACTCGCGTGCCTTGAGGTTGGCGGCGGTGCCTTCGACCACGCGGCCCATGATCCCCTGGAGGATGGCGGCAAGGCGGAACATGTTATACGCCATGTAGAAATCCCAATGCGGGATGCCGTCGCGCCCGGTGCGCCGACAATAGAGCGCCCGGTACTCCTCCTTGGTGGGGATGCCGAGGGCGGGGAGATCCTTGCCGCCGAGCCCGCGATAAGCTTCCGGCCCGAGTTCCCAGGTCATCATGTGATAGGAGAAGTCGGCGAGCGGGTTGCCGAGCGTCGACAGCTCCCAATCCAGCACCGCCAGCACGCGCGGCTCGCTGGGATGGAAGATCATGTTGTCGAGGCGGTAGTCGCCGTGGACGATCGCCGTCTCGTCATCGGGCGGGACATTGCGCGGCAGCCACTCGATCAGCCGATCCATCGCCTCGATGGGCTCGGTCTGCGAGGCGCGGTATTGCTTGGTCCAGCGGTCGATCTGGCGCGTGAAATAATTGCCGGGCTTGCCGAAATCGCCCAGTCCGATCGCTTTATAATCGACCTTGTGCAGGGCGGCGATCACCGCGTTCATCGCGTCATAGACGGCGCGGCGCTGCGCCGGCGCAAGCTCGGGCAGCGTCGGGTCCCAGAAGATGCGACCCTCGACGCAATCCATGACGTAGAAGGCGGTGCCGATGATGCTCTCGTCGGTGCACAGCGCATAGGTCCGCGCCACCGGCACTTCGGTGCCGCGGAGCGCGGTGATGACGCGGTATTCGCGATCGACCGCATGCGCCGACGGCAGCAGCTTGCCCGGCGGCTTGCGGCGGAGCACGTAGCGCTTGCCGCCGGCGGTGAGGCGGAAGGTCGGGTTCGACTGGCCGCCGCGGAACTGCTCGACCTCCAGCGGGCCGCGGAAGCCCGCGACCTGCTCGCTCATCCAGGCAACCAGCCGCTCGGTGGCAAAGCGATGCCTGTCGGTGACCGGCATGGTGCCGACGAAATCCTCGCTCTCGCTCATGCTGCTTCGCCCCCGGCCGTTTCCGCCTTTGGTACCATTGAAGTCGGCCGAGCGCCGCTTGGCAATGCCGTGCGACGCCTCGGCGAGATCGCGTGCAAGGTTCTGGCGATGGCGGCGCCGGCTGACAAGCCCCGGCGCATCCGACGCCGCACAACCGCCGGCGCCGCCGCGAGAGAAGTTTGGCATCGACAACCGGCAGCCGCTCGGGAACACTATCAAAACAAGCAAGCAGGCCGCCAAGGTCGCGCAAAGCACCAGGGAGGGTCGCATGAAGGCTGGAAAGCTGTCCGGCGTGCTGCGCCGTCGCACCATCCTCACGGCAGGCGTCGCGATCGGCGCACTGCCGATCGCGTCTCCCTTCATCCTCCCGGCGCGCGGCGAGACGCCGGTGAAGCTCGGCTGGGTCGACCCCCTCACCGGCATATTGTCGGCACTGGCGCAGAGCGAGGTGGAAGGCGCCAGATACGCCGTTGCCGAGGTCAACGGCAAAGGCGGCATTCTTGGCCGGCCGGTCGAGCTGCTGGTCGAGGATTCCGCCAACGATGTCGGCACCGGCGTGCAGAAGACGCGCAAGCTGATCGACCGCGACCAGGTGGATGCGATCTTCGGCGACGTGAACTCCGGCATCGCCTATGCCATGTCGCAGGTCACCAACGAGAAGAAGGTGTTCCACATCGTACCGGGCGGCCATACCGATCCGATCACCGGCGCGGATTGCAAATGGAACGTGTTCCGCATCTGCAACACGACCTCGATGGACGCCGCCGCGATCACCCCCGAGCTGGTGAAGACCTTCGGCAAGAAATGGTTCTTCATCACGCCGGACTACGCCTATGGCCACACGCTCCAGGACGCTTTCGTCAAGAACCTCAAGAAGGCGGGCGGCAGCTATGACGGCGACATGCTGCCGATCAATACCTCGGATTTCTCGGCGACCTTGATCAAGGCCAAGGGCTATGGACCGAACGTGCTGCTCAACAACATGGGCGGGCTGGCGCAGATCAACTGCATGAAGCAGTTCACCCAGTTCGGCTTGGGCAAGGACATGGGGCTGGGCGGCGCGCTGTTCGAGATCGAAAGCATCAAGGGCGTGCCGAAGGACGCGCAGACCGGCTGGTGGGTGATGGAGTGGTGGTGGAACCAGCCGGGCGTGCCGCACGTCGCCGACTTCGTCGCCGCCTTCCGCAAGGGCGCGGGCAAGACGCCGAGCGCCCGCCACTGGTTCGGCTACGCCGGCATCCATTCGGTGCGGCTCGCCGCCGAGCGGGCGAAGTCGCTCGCCGGCCCGAAGCTCGCGGCGGCGATGGAGGATCTCGAGCTGCCGCCGGACGTGGCGCTGCAGCCGGGCAAGGTGCGCTATCGCGCCGGCGACCACGAGCTGATGAGCAACGTGTTCGTCGGCCAGGTACACCCCCCGAAGGGCGATGCGGACGACGTGTTCGCCACCGCGGCGCTGGTGCCCGGGGAGGCGGCCGCGGGACCCGTGGCGGAGACCGGCTGCAAGATGAGCCATCCCGCCTGACCGCGTCGCTGCCGCGGCAGCGACGCTCGAAGGAGACGAGGCGGCCGATGCTGCAAGTGATCCTCTACAACGTCACCAACGGGCTGATCATCGGCGCCTTCTACGTACTCATGGCGCTCGGCCTGTCGCTGATCCTCAACCTGAGCAACGTCATCAACTTCGCCCATGGCAATTTCCTGGCACTCGGCGGCTATTTCGCCTTCGTGCTGACGCCGTTCGTGGGCTTCTGGGGCGCGCTGCTGATATCGCCGCTGCTGGCCGGGCTGCTCGGATTCGTCGTCGAGCGGCTGCTGATCCGCCGGGTGTACCGGCGCGATCCCGTCTACAGCCTGCTGCTCACCTTCGGCCTCGCCTTCATCATCCAGGACGCCTGCCGCTATATCTGGGGACCGAACGGCCTGCCGCTCGGCATTCCCGACGCGCTGTCGCGGCCGCTGAGCCCGGCACTCTTCTTCATCACCTGGTACCGGGTGTTCATGGTGGCGATCGTCATCGTCGCCGTGGCCGGGCTTTTCGCCTTCCTGCGCCATACCAGGGTCGGCCTGCGCATCCGCGCCGGCACGCTCGACCTGGAAACCGTCTCGACGCTGGGCGTGAACGTGCGGCTGCTGCGCTCGATCAATTTTGGCGTCGGCTCGCTGCTCGCCGGGCTGAGCGGCGTGCTCGCCGCCGGGCAGATCGGCCTCAACCCGAACATGGGCGACGACCTGCTGATGCCGAGCTTCATCGCCATCATCGTCGGCGGCGTCGGCAGCCTCACCGGCACGCTGCTCGGCGGGCTGCTGATCGGCCTCGCCGGCGCGCTGACCACGGTGGTCTATCCCGCCGCCAGCGAGGCGGTGATCTACGTCATCATGGCGGTGGTGCTGCTGATCCGGCCGCGCGGTCTGCTCGGCGAGGAAGGCATGATGACATGAACGGCGCCGCGGTGGTCGCTGCGATCAGGCGCCCGGCCGAGACGCGCTGGCTGCCGCTCGCCGCCCTCTGGGCGGTGCTACTCGCCGTGCCGCTGTGGCTGCCGCTCGTCGGCGGCTACACCGCGCTCGCCGGCCGGGTGCTGGTGCTCGGCCTGGCGGCGATCGGCTTCAACCTGCTGCTGGGATTCACCGGCGTCATGAGCTTCGGCCACGCCGCCTATTTCGGCCTCGGCGCCTACGGCGCCGGGCTGACGCTGCGCTACCTCGCGGCCAGCACGCCGCTCGCCATGCTGCTCGGCACGCTGCTCGGCGGGGTCGCCGGCACGCTGTTCGGCCTGCTGATCGCACGCCGGCGCGGGGTCTATTTCGCCATGGTGACGATCGCCTTCGGCCAAGTCTGCTACTACATCGCCTATAGCTGGAACGACCTCACCGGCGGTTTCGACGGGCTGCGCGGCTTTCGACGCGCGCCGATCGGGCTGGGTCCGCTGGTGCTCGACATCGCCGGCGACGGGCCGGCCTTCTATTACTTCCTGCTCGGCGTGTTCGCGGCGGCGGTGGCGCTGATGGGCCTGCTGCTGCGCTCGCCGCTCGGCCACAGCTTCATCGCGATCCGCGAGAACGAGCGCCGGGCGCGCTTCCTCGGCATTCCGGTCGAGCGGCACATCTGGCTGTCCTTCTCGATCTCCTGCGGCTTCACCGCGCTCGCGGGATCGCTCTATGCGCTGCTCAACAACTTCGCCGATCCGCTGGGGCTGCACTACTCGCTGTCGGGCGAGATCGTCATCATGACGGTGATGGGCGGCATGCGCACCTTCTGGGGACCGCTGCTCGGCGCCGCGGTGTTCGTGGTGCTGCAGGACTACATCTCCAGCATGACGACGAACTGGATGTCGTTCATCGGCCTGCTCTTCGTCGTCGTCGTGCTGTTCTTCCCGCGCGGCCTGCTGGGGTTCCTGCCGCGACGGGGGGCGCGATGAGCTTCCTCGAGGTCGACGCCGTCGCCAAGAGCTTCGGCAGCCTCGTCGCGCTGCGCGGCGTCTCGCTCTCGGTCCAGCCGGGCGAGCTGCGCGCCGTCATCGGCCCCAACGGCGCCGGCAAGACCACCTTCTTCAATCTCATCAGCGGCTTCTTCGCGCCGAGCGCCGGCACCATCCGCTTCAACGGGCGTGACGTGACGCGCCTGCCCGCCTATCGCCGCGTGAGCCTCGGCATGGCCCGCACCTTCCAGGTCACCGAGGTCTTCCCCGAGCTCTCCGTGCTCGAGAACGTGCTGATCGCAGTCGAAGTGGCGGCCGGGTACCGGCTGCGCCCGTGGCTCGGGCGCAGCGCCCGGGCGGCGCTGCGCGGCCGGGTCGACGAGATCCTGGCGCTGGCCGGGCTCGGCCAGAAGGCCGATCGGCTGGTGGGCGAGCTGGCCCATGGCGATCAGCGCGCCGCCGAGATCGCCATGGCGCTCGCCCTGCGGCCGCGCCTGCTGCTGCTGGACGAGCCGACCGCGGGGATGGGCGATCAGGAGACCTACGAGATCACCCGCCTCATCCGCCGCCTGCACCGGGATGCCAAGCTCACCATCGTGCTGATCGAGCACGACATGCGCGTCATCTTCCACCTCGCCGACCGGATCAGCGTGCTCGACCAGGGGCGGCTGCTGGCGGAAGGCACGCCCGCCGAGATCGCCGCCAACGAGGCGGTCCAGGCGGCCTATCTCGGCAAGGCGGCATGAGCGCCGCGAGCGGCAGCGCGCTGAGCGCGGCGGGACTCCATACCTTCTATGGCAAGAGCCACATCCTGCAGGGCGTCAGCCTCGAGGTGGCGGCGGGCGGCATCACCGCGCTGCTCGGACGCAACGGCGCCGGCAAGACCACGACCTTGCGCAGCCTGATGGGGCTGACGCCGGCGCGCGACGGCCGCATCACCATCTTCGGCCGCGAGACCACGCGCTGGCCCAGCTACCGCATCGCCGGGCTGGGCGTGGGCTACGTGCCCGAAGGCCGCCGCATCTTCCCCAATCTCAGCGTCGAGGAGAACCTCAAGGTGCCGATCGAGCGCCGCGGCCCGTGGTCGATCGCGCGCGTCTTCGAGCTTTTCCCCCGCCTCGCCGAGCGCCGGCAGAATCGCGGCCGCCAGCTTTCCGGCGGCGAGCAGGAGATGCTGGCGATCGCCCGGGCGCTGCTGCTCAATCCGCGCCTCCTGATGCTGGACGAGCCGTCGCAGGGGCTCGCCCCGCTGGTCGTGCGCGAGGTCTTCCGCGTGGTCGAGCAGATGCGCGAGGAAGGCATCTCGGTGCTGCTGGTGGAACAGAATGTCCGCCTGAGCCTCGCCATCGCCGACCATGCCTATGTTCTGGACGACGGCGCC
>DAHUYF010000129.1 GCA_027315365.1 Rhodospirillales bacterium
CGCTGCCGTCCTGAAGAATGGATGGTTCGACCCGGAGATCAATCCTTCGCCTGCTGCTCGGGCCGCGCGATCTGCTGGAGGAAATGCCAGTACAGCGTAAGAATGCTTCCGGTGATGTCACGCCCACGAGTCGTTGTGCCCGTCAGCTCGACGGCTTGCCGGGATGCCTCGCAGGCCAGCGTGGCAGCCGCGATCTTGTCTCCGTCTGTCATGGCAGTTCCTTTGAGCGATTCGGCGCGGGCACTCTAGCGCTTGGCGGTGTGGTGTCAAAGGGATAATTGCCTCAAATGAGGCCGTTATACCAGGAGCGAACGTTCCAGGATCAGCAGCCGTCGCTTGGTGTCGACGCCGACACCGCCGCTGTAGCCGCCGAGCGCACCGCCAGCGGCGAGCACGCGATGGCAGGGGATGAGGATCGGCAGCGGATTGCGGCCGCAGGCCTTGCCGACCGCGCGCGCCGGCGCGGCAAGCGCTCTTGCGAGCTCGCCATAGCGGCGCGTCTCGCCATAGGGGATCTCGGCCATGAGCTGCCAGACACGCCGTTCGAAGGCAGCGCCGCGCGGCGCCAGCGGCAGGTCGAAGGCGGCGCGCGTGCCGGCGAAGTAGCCGTCGAGCTGGCGCCGGGCCTCGAGCAGCAGCGGCGTCGGCTCGTCGTCGTCGGACGTGTCGCGCCAGTCGAGCGCGGCGAGCGCGCCCTCCTCCTCGACCAGCGTGAGGCGGCCGAGCGGGCTGTCGAGAGCAAGGCGCGGCATTCAGCGCCGTGCGGCGAGATCGGTGGCCAGCGCCGCGGGATCGACCAGCGGCAGCGAGCAGACCGGGCCTTCGCAGACATAGGCGGTGGCGCGGCCCTGGCTCAGCCCCTTGCCGGCGGCGGGGTGACCGGCGGCCAGCGCCGCTTCGGGCGCCACCACCGAGAGCACCTTGTTGGGCACGCCGACGCCGGCCACGGCGCGCAGCAGCGCCTCCGTATCGGCCTCGCCTCGCCGCCCGCGGATGACGATCTGCACCGCACGCTGCAGCAGCTCGTTGCCGTTGATCAGCGCGGCGAAGCCGAAGATCTGGCGCTCGACATCGCCGGCGAAGGCGGCGACGACGCGTTCGGCGCGGACGCGATGGGCAGGGTTGCCGGTGAGGTGGAAAAGGCGGGCCAGCACGCCGGTCATGACGCCGTTGCCCGAGGGGTTGGGATTGTCCTGCGCCGTCTTGGTGCGGGTGATCAGCGCCTCGGCGTCGTCGGCGGTGAAGAAGTAGCCGCCGCCGGACTCGTCCCAATAGTGCCGGTCGGCGATCGCCACCCAGCGTTCGGCGTGTTCGAGATAGCGGGTGTCGCCCGTGGCCTCGTGCAGCGCCAGCGCCGCGCGCGCGAGATTGGCGTAGTCGTCGAGCACCGCGCGATGACGCTTGCGGTTGGCGCGCCAGGCGTGGAGCAGGCGGCCCTCGCCGTCGCTCATCTCGGCGACGACGAAGGCGAAGGCGTCCTTGGCGAGGTCGAGCCAGTCGGGACGCTCGAACACCGTGCCGGCCTGGGCAAGTGCCGCGATCATCAGCCCGTTCCAATCGGCCAGCACCTTGTCGTCGAGTCCGGGGCGGACGCGCTCCTCGCGCGCATGGAACAGGATTGCGCGGCAGGCGGCGAGTTCGGCCTCGGTGGCGGGATCGGCGAGCGTCGGATGGCGCAGCCGGTTGAGGATGACGCGGCTTTCCCAGTTGCCCACGGCGGTGACGTCGTAGATCGGCTTGAAGCGCGTCGCCCGCTCGCCGAGCAGTCGGTCGATCTCCGCTTCGCTCCAGACGTAGAACTTGCCTTCCTCATGCTCGCTGTCGGCATCGAGGCTCGAGGCGAAGGCGCCTTCCGCCGTCAGCATCTCGCGGGCCGCCCAATCGATGGTCTCGGCGACGCGCATGGCGTAGAGCCCGCTGCCGGTGTCCTGCCAGACCAGCGTCAGAAGCTCGATGAGCTGCGCGTTGTCGTAGAGCATCTTCTCGAAATGCGGCACCAGCCATTCGGCATCGGTGCTGTAGCGGGCGTAGCCGCCGCCCAGATGATCGTAGATGCCGCCTTGCGACATCGCGCGCAGCAGGTGATGCACCGCGGCCCGCCCGGCGGCGCCGCCGGCCTGCCAGAGGAAGCGGAAGATCGGCGGGTTGGGGAATTTCGGTGCCCCGCGTAGCCCGCCCCGCGCCGGGTCCACCAGCCGCAGCAGGGCGGCGGCGGCGGCATCCAGCGCCGCCGGATCGGGCAATGCGCCGGGTTCGGGGGTGGCGTTCATGCGCGCGAGCGCCCGGCTCAGGGCCGCGGTGTTGTGGGCGATCATGCGGTCGCCCTCGGCCCAGGCCGCCGCCACCCCATCCAGGACCTGGCGGAACGAGGG